>JAVZFM010000178.1:0-2552 GCA_038872815.1 Bathyarchaeia archaeon | reverse complement strand
CCAAAGCTCCTAATGTTTCCTTAATCTCAAACAGTGATAAGTTTTTCATATCTACTATTTATAATAGTAGATAGTAGTTTAAAAAAAATTGATTGTCAAGAGGGAAATTTAATTATTTTTAAAATTAATCCTTTAAAGGGTGATTCAGTGAACTCTTTTAAAGAAAATAAACTTTCACCTATAGAGATTAGAATTCTTCTTGAAATTCTATTTTTAAAAATGAAATCTCAGGAAGATCCACCATTTAATTTTTTAAATGAAAAGCTCTCGCTTTTATTCCATGAAGAGTTTCAAGAAAGCTTTAAAAATCTTGAGAAAAAATTGCTAATTGAATGTTATGTGAATTCCTATGAAATGAAGGTTAAGATTACTCCGCTTGGGCTTTCTTTAATCAGACAATTGATTGAAAACGATTTGAAAAGATTGATAGAATAAGCTTATTAAAAGTTTTATATTAATTGTTTGTTAAACTAATCCTAGGGATACTTTATGCCATGTACAGTTGTTGTAGGCGGATTTTTTGGAGATGAAGGAAAAGGAAAAATAATAGCTTACTTAGCTATGAAGGATAAACCAAGAATTGTTGCTAGAGGTGGAGTGGGACCTAATGCAGGACATACTGTAAACTACATGGGTAAATCTTATTTCTTAAGAATGATTCCTTCAGGCTTTGTATATGAAGGTTCTCGCTTATTGATAGGTCCAGGAGTTTTAGTCAACCCTAAAGTCTTTTTGGAGGAAGTTAAGCTAACAAACACTGAAAAAAGAATTGGTTTGGATAAGCAGTGCGCAATAATAGAAGAAAAGCATATTCAACAAGAGATTCAATCAAAATACTTAGTAGAAAAGATTGGGACTACGAAAAGCGGTGTAGGCTATTGCCAAGCTGAAAGAGCATTAAGGATGGTTAGATTGGCTAAAGATATTGAAGAGCTTTCACCATACGTTACTGATGTTTCTTTAGAAATAAATGAAGCATTAGAAAATGAAGAAAAAGTTTTAATAGAAGGGACTCAAGGCACTTTTTTATCTCTTTACCATGGAACCTATCCATTTTGTACATCAAAAGATGTTTGTGCATCTGCTATATGCTCTGATGTTGGTGTTGGACCTAAATCTGTAGAGCATGTAATCATAGTTTTTAAAGCCTATATAACTCGAGTTGGAGAAGGCCCTCTTGAAGGAGAACTTCCAAGAGATGAAATTATAAAAAGAAGTTGGCTAGAATATGGAACTGTAACTCGACGTGAAAGAAGAGCAGCTCCTTTTAACTTTGAATTAGCAAAAAAAGCTGTAAGATTGAATAGCGCAACACAAGCTGTTTTAACAAAAATAGATATACTTTATCCAAATTGTAAAGGAATAAAAGATTTTAATAAACTTCCAAAAGAAGCAAAAGATTTTATAGAAAAAGTTGAAAGCGAAATTCGTATTCCTATTGTCTTAATTGGAACTGGGCCCTCTACGTTTGATATAATAGATAGAAGGAATGAACTTTGAGTAGAAGAAGGATTTTTCCAAAAAGAGGATACATACTTTTTTTAGTTGGGACTATGATTGGATTTTTAATTTTTTCAACGATATCGCTTATGTTTATTGGGTTTAAAAGTGAAGAATTGATTGAAGGTTTCCCTTCTAGAATTGAGTTTGAGTTCTTATACACTAGCGAAAAGCAAGGCTGGATTGAAAGCGTTACTCCAAAATTTGAGGATTGGTTTTTTAAAGAATTTTCAATTCAAGTAAAGGTTAAATTAACTGTTACAGGTACTCATGATAGTGTAAATCGTATTTTAGATGGAAGCATTAAACCAACAGCGTGGAGTCCAGCTTCAAGCATATGGATACCATACTTAAACACTAAATGGAGATCCTTAGGCAATGATTATGATATAGCCTTAAACTGGTATCCTTTAGTAATATCTCCAACAGTTTTAGGAATATGGGATTCTTTCATAGAAAGTTATAATATAACATGTTTTAAAGATGTCTATAACCTAATAAAATCTGGAGTAAATATCAAGTATGGCCATCCTGATCCGCTTTTAAGCAACGGAGGAGTAACTGTTTTATTATTAGAATTTGCAGAAGCTGCTGGAAAAATGCCAGAAGAATTAACAGTTGAAGATTTTAAAAATGAAACAGTAATAGAGTTTGTAAAAACAATAGAGAGCAAAAGTGTTTATTATGGTAAAAGCACTGGATTTTTTGGAACTTGGGCTGTTGAATCAGGCTCTTCTGCTATAACTATTTTTGGAGTTTATGAAAACGTTGTTTTAGAAAATTCAAAAAAAGCTTTAATGAAATGGAACGATAGAATTTTAGCAATTTATCCAAAGTATGGTACTATTCTAAATGACCATCCATTCGTGATATTGAATGCGCCTTGGGTAAAAAAATGGGAAAGATTCGCTGCAACTCAATACTTATTTTTTTTAATGAATGAAGAAAATCAAATAATTGCTCAAAAACATGGTTTTAGGCCAGCTAACCCCATAGTAAAACTTGATAAAGAAATTTTCAATCCTGAAAATGGGATATCCTATGAATTAAAA
>JAVZFM010000177.1:0-2594 GCA_038872815.1 Bathyarchaeia archaeon | reverse complement strand
TTTTCTGTAAGGCTCAAAAGCAAGCCAAACCCATGCTTCTTTATTCCCTATTTTAATTTGAGTTTCATCGATTAAAACGCATTCTACGCTATCAGGCTTAAACCTATCGGCTATCCATGCGAATCTTTGAACCCAAAGCCATGTAGCCATATGGCTACGCTTAATCCAAATCTCTAAGGCTTGTAGAAAAAAAGTATAAATATACGCTATAAATCATAAGCCATATTGGAGTTCTTTCACGGATAGTTAAGCCATTCATGGCTTATTAAAACTAACCGTGGGAGAGCTTCAAATTAAGCTTAATTTGACAGAGCCAATAAGTTTTTATTAAGCCTTTAGAGTTTTTATAAAAACAAAAAAATGCGCATACTTGCTTTATGTTAAAGCTCTTTAAACGAGTTTCTTAACTGTTTTAAATACTAAAAACTTAAATATTGAAAAACCTTTAAGGCTAAGCTCCATTTTAAGGTGTAATCTATGAGCAATTATTCCTTACTAAAGCCTAAAAGCTGGTTTGAAACCTTTATTCCTATTAATGCTGCTTTAGGTGGAATCCAACCAATTTTGCCATTGTATGTAGTAGCTATTGGAGGAAGCTTAGCTGATGTTGGTATAGTTCTATTCGCTTACAATTTAGTTGCTGTTTTTTCATCGATTATTTGGGGTAAGCTTTCAGATAGCTTAGGAATAAGGAAAAAGATTATATTGATAGGTCTTTCTTTTTCAAGCCTTACATTCTGCTTGATAGCTTATTGTTCAAAGGTTTATCAATTAATAATTCTTAATGCTATTCTAGGATTTTTCTTAACAGCTTACATTCCTGTAGTAAGCATGTTAATAATAGAATTATATCCAAGAAGGGAATGGGAAGAAAGAATTAGCTTATATAATATGTTTTGCGGTATAGGATGGATGCTTGGGTCTTTAATAGGAGCTGTTTGGCTAGTGTTCCTTAATCTACGCTCATTTTTCATTGCTTGTGCAATTTTAAGCTTAACAAGCTTGATAATTGCTTTAAAAAAGGTTAAAGACCCATACTTCATTATAGAAAGACATTATGGACCTTTAATACCTAATAAAATTTCTGAAATGATAGCTTTTATTCCACATCTAATATTCCATATACCTAAGCTATTAGAATTTAAACGCCTTAAAAAGCTTATGATTTATAGCATGACTAGAAGTCTGCCACTATTCTATTTAAGCAGTTTTATTTTTTTAACTGCTTTTAATTTATTCTTTATTCCTTTACCAGTTTATCTTAAATTTTTGAATCTATCCAATACTCAAATTTTGATTCTATACCTTATAAATTCTGTAGCATCTACTTTATGCTATTTAAAATCATCGATCTTACTTGAAAAATTTAAAGGAAAAAAGCTTGTTTCAATTGCTGTTTCTTTAAGGATAATAATTTTTATTTTAATCTTGGTTTTAGGTATTTTTAAGGTTATTTCCTTAAGCTTTGCTATTCCAATTTTTGCATTATTTATGGCTATACTTGGATTAACTTGGCCTTTGTTTTGGGTCCCAACATCAACTATGCTTATAAACTTGGCTGATAGAGATAAGCTTGGAATAGCTCAAGGTGGCTTGAATTCAATAGTTGGAACAAGCTCAGTATTAGCTTCAATTTTAAGCGGTTATTTAACGCAATACATAGGCTTTCAATTTAACTTTTTTATTAGTGCTTTCTTAACTGTTTTAGGCTTGTTAATACTATCGCTTCTTCAAGCTTAACTTTTAAACAAAACCCTAAAAATATTGTTAGCTACTGAATTAGCTAAAGTGTTTATATTCGATATTGTATCGTTGCTAAATGAGTTTAAGCTTTGAAAAACTAATTCAAAAAGCATTTTCGAATAAGGATTTTGGATATAACTTAAACTTTTCTCCATAGAATCCTTTATTTTTTCTTTAAGGCTTGGAATTGAAATAAAAGCAAAACTATAGCATAAATCCTTTAACCTTGAAATTAAATGTAAAGCAAGCAATGAACGATTGTTTTTACAAATATTCCATGAAAGCATCTCATCTTCAGAAACACTTAACACATGATTAGCATATTCAAGTTGATCCTTTATATATCCTTTATTTATTAATAAACGTGCTACTTCATAATCTTTTACTGCTATAGAGATCAAGTACAAAATGTTGTTCATATAGCCTTTAGATAAACCAAAGTCTTTCATAATCTCTACTAAAGCTAATGGCATAGGAATTATATAATACTCTATTGAACCATGAAGAATTGTATGAGCAATCTCATGCCTTAATCCCCCTTCTTGAACAAGTTTAGGAAGTTTATACATTCTTTCTAAGCATACGAATACTCTTGGAATTCCATACCATGCATCATGCATAGCAAAAAATTTATCATCAAACCTTGATGAAGCTATATTCAATTTTTGATATTCTTTTAATAAAAAAGAATCTAAAGCTAAAGAACTTTCAAAAACTAATAAATCTACTATGTTCGATTTATTTGATGATGATAAACGATCATAACACTCTTTTATAATATCTATAATCTCTTTAATTTCAGCCTCGTTAACATTTCCGAATTTTAATAGGTTTATTCTTATCAAAAAATT
>JAVZFM010000176.1:0-2639 GCA_038872815.1 Bathyarchaeia archaeon | reverse complement strand
GCTCCTGAAACAATGGAACATAGTACTAGAGATATATGCTCTGTTGCTATGATGACAGAAATTTTGGAAGGAAGAGGTAGTAAGCGAGGAGGTGTTTACGTTTCATTGAAGCATTTACCAGACAATTTAATAGACTTTATCCATGAATGGCAAGCACCTGAAATGCTTTGGAAATATGGAGGCTTCAATCTAGACGATTTTATACATAGGGATACTCTTAAAAAAGAAGCTTTAGAAGCTGCTCCTGCTTGCCACTTCACGAATGGAGGAGTTAGGATAAATGAAAGATGTGAAACAAATATTCAAGGATTGTACGCAGCTGGTGAAACCACTGGAGGAGTTCATGGCGGAAATAGGCTTTCTGGAAATGCTTTTACGGAAATGATAGTTTGGGGAACTAGAGCCGGAAGGTTTGCTGCAGCTTATGCTAAAAAAATAAAAGCTTTTCCTGAAATCGATGAAGGACAACTTAAGAATTTAAAGAGTAGAATATTTGCTCCATTAGAGCGTACTGAAGGAATAGATCCTGTAGAGTTAAAAAAGAAAATTCAAAAATTGGCATGGGAAAAAGTTGGAGTTATAAGAGATGGTCCTAAATTAGAAGAGGCTATAAAAGAAATCGAAAGGATAAAAAAAGAAGAATTGTCTACAGTATACACCAAATCTAAAGATCGAATATATAATCGTGAATGGATTGAAGCAATTCAATTAGAAAACATGGTCCAAGTCCTTGAAATAATTGCAAGAGCAGCTTTATTAAGAAAAGAGAGTCGAGCAGCCCATTATAGAAAAGATTATCCTTATACGGATTATAAGAATTGGACAAAAAACATAATAGTAAGCCAAGTAGCTGGAAAAATGCGATTTACATTAAAACCCACTGTAATCACTAGGCTAAAGCCCCCTAAGAAAAAAGTTCCATATGGCGTAGTGGAGTGATAAAAATGAGTAAAGTTGAAAAGAAAATTAAAGTAAAAATTTTAAGATTTAATCCTAAAAAAGATAAAGAGCCCTATTTTGAAACTTATGAAGTCCCTATTAGCGAGGGAATGAGCGTACTTAACGTTCTTGATTATATCTATAAAAATATTGATAGAAGCTTAGCTTTTTACTATTCATGTAGAATAGGCAAGTGTAAAGGCTGTACTATGATGATAAATGGGAAAGCTAAAGAAGCTTGTACTACCCCTGCTCGTGAAGATATAATCCTTGAACCTCTTGTAGGCTATGAAGTAATTAAAGATCTTGTAGTAGATCTTGAAAGACGAAAAACTTGATTGATTAGGTGTTAAGACTTGAGTATGCTAGAGTATAAACGTTTTCCAAAAGAAGAGTATGAAAATCGTTGGGAAAGAGCTAAAAAGCTTATGAAAGATAAAGGGTTTGATGCTTTATTAATTACTGATGGAGTAAACTATACTTACTTAAGTGGAGCCCATAAAGATTTTTCCTATAGTAGGCCTACTATAATGATTTTGCCTAAAGAAGGTAATCCTACTATAATAATCCATGAGTTTTTTGAAGGGGCTCAAAAAAAAGAAACATGTGTCAAAGATATTAGAATCTATAGATCGCTTTTAGGAGTACCAATAGAGCTAATTAAAGAAGTTATGGATGAAAAAGGCTTAGCTAAAGGAGTTATAGGAGCTGAATTAGGATATGAACAACGTTTAGGGATATCTTACAACGATTTTGAAAAGCTTAAAAAAGAAATTCCAAATGCAAAGTTTTTAGATGCATCAGGAATAATTTGGGAACTTAGAATGGTTAAATCAAAATCAGAAATAGAAAGAATTCGAAAAGCATGTGAAATAACAAGTAAAGCTTATAAAAAATGTTTTGAAACCATTAAAGAAGGAATGAGTGAAATTGAAGTTATGAAAATTCTATTCGATTTTATGTTTAAAGAAGGAGGGAGCTCACCATGGTGTATAATGAATTCAGGACCATACAACTATGATGTAGTAAGTTGGGGGCCTGCTAATTTTAAGCTAAAAAAAGGAAATTTACTTTGGATAGATGCTGGATGTATCTATAACGATTATGGATCAGACTTTTCTAGAATGGCATCCATAGGAGAACCTTCAGAAAAGCAAAAAAAGGCTTATCAAATTGTTTGTAGGATTACCAAAACTTGTATTGAAGCAATTAAGCCTGGAGTAAAGGCTTCTGATGTAGCTAAGCTATGCAATAAAGAATTTCAAAAAGAAGGATTAGAAATTACTTTTAGAGCTGGAAGGATAGGTCATGGAATGGGAATGATGTTAACAGAGCCTCCGCATATAGCAGTTTATGATGAAACTGTACTTAAGCCAGGAATGGTGATTACAATAGAGCCAGGCATAGTTGCTGATTATGGGTGCTTCCATGTTGAAGAAAACGTTTTAGTAACAGAAGATGGATACGAAATACTTTCAATAGCTGAAAGAGAGCTAAAAGTAATAAAATAAAACTGGACTTGAGAAAGTACTCTAGAAAAATATAACAAGATTCTGGAAATTCTACATCCAAAGTTTCTATGTATTTCCCCCTCTTATATTTTTTGATTTTAACTGAGCATGTTTCAAAACCTTTATTTAAGGCTTTTTTGCTTTAAGCTTTTCATGGTAAAGTTTTAACAGACGATTTATGGCATATTG
>JAVZFM010000175.1:0-2682 GCA_038872815.1 Bathyarchaeia archaeon | reverse complement strand
AAAGAACCTACCATAATTGGAAAAGCTGTAGTAGGGATTCCTCCAAGAGTTCCTATAATGCCTATATCAAAATAACTTGCACCAAGAATTTGAGCATAAACAGGAATTAAGACTTCATAAGATCCTGTACTCATAGAACATAAAAAGCCTAAATAATAAATTAAAAGTAATGATTTCGGCCTTTTCAACTTAATAACCTTTGCGTTTGTTGCATTATCATTAGGAAAATAATTACTTTCTATTTGCTTTTATAACTTAAAGTTTTATCAAAAAAGCATAATTCATTACAAACTATCTTTAGCTTGATGTATAATTCTTAGCCTTAAAGTTTAAGTAAAAAATCCCTTGCATACTTTCTTTTAACTTAGAGAGTAGGAATTCTGATTGACAAATAATTTTAAGAGTAATAAGCATTTCAAGTTACATGCTTTAATGGATCTCCAATCTCATACCTGGATTCATTTCCAATAAAATTTTCATTATCTTTTTAATCGATATTATAGACTCTTGATGGTTCCAAAGGATCTTATAAAAATCCGCTTCATTTTTGGATGGATTGATCAGTATTACACATATGAATTTATTTCTCCTTATAAAGTATTCATAACCATGCATTCTAACGTTAAAACCTTCAGTGATTAATCTATTTAAAAATTCTAATCTTTTATTTAATGAGTTAAAAGCCATTTTCATTATCATAACCCTTTAGAAAGCTTTTGTTTATTGCTAGTAATTGAAGTATTTAATTGATTAAACGTTTAAGAACTAAAAGAATTGTGCCATATATTCTTAAGCTATAGTCCATGAATTGTTGCAAACCTTGAGAAGCTTAAGAAGTCTTTAGCTTTAACCATGAAGAACTTTTATTGCTTCTTCTATAGAGGCTTCTTCATGGATTATTTTTGATAAAGCTTTAACTAAAGCTGTTAGATTTTCATGCTGCCAAATATTCCTTCCAAAAGCTATTCCAGCAGCTCCAGATTCCATAGCTCCTTTTACAACACTTAAAACTTGCATATCAGAATCTAATTTAGGTCCTCCAGCTATTACTATTGGTACAGGACATGATTTTACAACTTCTTTAAAGGTTTTTGGATCTCCAGTATAATTTGTTTTAATAAAATCAGCTCCTAACTCAGCTCCAACTCTAGCTGCTACTTTTATTGCCTCAGCATCATAACGATTTTTTATTTTCTCGTTAGGTTCTGGAAGTATCTCAGCTAAAAGAGGCATACCATATTCATTACATTTTTCCGCAACTTCTCCTAAAATTCTAAATTCTTCTCTTTCGTCTTCTATTCCAATAAAACTAATTGTAACCACTCCATCAGCTCCTAAACGAATAGCTTCTTCCACTGAGGATACAAGTGTAGGAGGGCCTCTTTTTTTACTGTAAATAGTCTGGCCCCCATCTATTCTTAGTATAAAAGATGCTTTTCCAGCTATTTCTTCGTAAAAATTCTTCACTAAGCCAGGCGTTAATAAAAAGGCATCAACTCCTCCTTCTATGACTTTGCGCATAGTTTCTTTCGGGTTTTCTATGCCTTTCATAGGACCAGCAAAACTTCCATGATCCATAGCGCATATTAAGACTTTACCATCTTTTTTGAATATTCTACTTAACCTTATCTTTTTCCCAATTATCCCCAAACTTAACTACCCAATTAAAATCAATTAACTAACTTTTATTAATACTTTTAAACCAGATAGGCTTGAAGCTATTTCAAAGCCTTCAGATATTTTGTCAAGTGGAATTATATGAGAAATTAAAGGTTTTATTTTTATAAGCTTGCTTGAAATTAACGTTAATGCTCTATAGAATTGATCTAAAGTCCTAGATTCAGCTCCTGTTATGGTTATTTCATTATAATGGATTATGTTTGAATCTATGCTTAACTTAACAGGTGGCCATACTCCTGCAAATATAACCAAAACTCCATTCTTAGCAATTATCGATAAACCTTGCTCGATTGCTAATGAATTTCCAACAGCAACTATAACTCCATTAACTCCTATTCCATTAGTAAACTTTTTTACTTTTTCAATCAAATCTTCTTTAATAGGATTAACTAACTCATCAGCTCCTAATTCTTTAGCAATTTTCAATCTATTATCTAGAGGGTCACTAACTAAAACGCTTACACCACTTAATTTTAAAAGTTGAAGGTGCATTAATCCAATAGGTCCAGCTCCAATTACTGCAGCCTTTTCTCCTTTTTTTATTCTTAATCTTTCTACTCCATTTATACAACATGCTAAAGGCTCTGTTAATGCAGCTTCTTCAAAGGATAAATTATTTGGAATCTTTAAGATATTTTGCTCAGAAGCTTTTGTAAATTCTGCAAATGCACCTACTAGCGGAGCTGGATTTAAGCATAAATTTCCCATTCCTCTTATGCAATAATAGCATTTACCACATCTTGCTAACATATCTGCAACTACTCTATCGCCTTTAGAGAAGCTTAAAACATCTTTACCTACATCTTCTACTACTCCAGATACTTCATGCCCAACTATTCTTGGATAATCATTTTTGCTGGTTTTAGATTCTGCCTCTATAGATAGCGTACGTCTAGTTCCAAGAAATATTCTTAAATCAGATGGACAAACAGCACAAATTTTTGTTTTGATTAAAACTTCATTAGGTTTAATTTTAGGTACTGGAACTTCTTCTATTTTCAC
>JAVZFM010000174.1:0-2684 GCA_038872815.1 Bathyarchaeia archaeon | reverse complement strand
GAATTAAAAGTTCCAATACTTGAATCTCCACCTGGAGAAGTTTTAGAAGCTTTATTTACTGTATGGGCTAGAGTAAGAAATCCAGGAATTTAAAGTGATCTTATGAGTACAAGAAAGAGCTTGAACAATCAATATTTTATGTTTTCATTTTTTAAGCTTATTATAATACTTTCTTTTATTATTCTTGTAATCCTTCCAACTATTTTTATAGCAATATATGTGCTAATGAATTGGAATGAAGTTTTTAAAGAGTTATTCGAAAATCCCTTAATAGGTAGTGAAAATTGGTATCAAATAGAAAGAGCATTATTAATCTCTTTTAAAATAGCATCCTTCGTAGTTTTATTCGATATTGTAATTGGCTTACCAATGGCTTATACGCTTTCAAGAAAAAAGTTTTTTGGAATTAATGTTATTAAAGATTTAGTTACACTTCCATTAATAGTTCCAACATCTGGGTTTGGATTTGCTACTTTAATAACTTGGACTACTGGAACATGGCTTTTTAAAATTCTAGGTTTAAATTCAGGATTAATAAATCTAAACGATTATGTCCCATTCATTAATATTCCATTTTTAATTTTTTTAGTACATGTTGCTTTAACTTTTCCTTATATAGTGCTTCCACTTGAATCTAGATTAAAAGAATTAGATCCTACATATGAGTATGCTTCAAGAACTTTAGGTGCTTCTTCATTAACTACTTTTAGAAAAGTGATTTTTCCTCTTGTAGTTCCAGCATTGTTTTCAGGCTCTATATTAGCTTTTGCACGCTCTTTAGGAGAGACTGGTGCTACAATTGTAGTTGCAGGTGTAACTACAACAGCGCCTATAGCTATAGTAAGATGGGTTCATGAATTCAAATTTTCAGCTGGAGCTTTTTTAGGGTTTTTATTGGTAATCTTAACATGGTTGATAATTCTTCCTTTGGAATTTTATGTTTCTAAAGAAAAGAGTTTAAAAACTTTAAGCATGTTGTCCATTTTTTCAAAGATTGAGAAATCAATTTTAAGGATTGAAAATGTTATTTCAAAAAAGATGACTTCAATAAAAGACTTCATAAGCTTAGCTTTTCTTTTTATTATAGTTATTTTACCAATTTTAACAGTTTTAAGCTCTTTAATAGCTTATTGGAATTTTGATCCTTATACTGGTAAGCCAGAAGGGGGGGCTATTTATCAATTATTTGGTCCGCAAAATTATTTTGCTCAATTGTTACGTGCAACTTTAGTTTCTTTCATAGTTGCATTCATTTCTACATATATATCCACTTGTTTATCCATACCTTTAGTTTACATTATAAAAAAGAGTTTTTATGGATGGTTTATTCGTTTATTGCTAAAAGTCCCACTTGTAGTCCCAACTTCCGCGCTTGGGCTTTCTATCCTTATGCTATGGGGTCCAAAATTCTTAAATTTATTAAAACCAGGAATTTGGCTAATAATCCTTACCCATATAGTATTTTCAGTTCCTGTAATAGTTGAATCCATAATAGGAGTTTATGAAAGATCTGGTATTGAGCTTTATGAAGAATGTGCAAGAACTTTAGGTGCTAATCCTTACGATGTTGCAGAAACTATTTCATTGCCTTTACTTAAAAGAGGTATACTTGCAGGAGCTATATTATCGTTTACTCATTCTTTAGGAGAAACTGGAGCAACTTTCATAGTTATGGGAAAGGATATAACGATTCCTACATTAGTAGTTAATATTGTTGAAGCTCTTGCAATTCCTGCTGCACTTTTTTCTTCAATGTACATCTTAGCAATATCTTTATTACTTTTAGGAATTTTTAGGTTTATTGTTAAAGAATAGAAATAAGTGTTGAATTCGAATTGCCATAATAAAATCTCACTCGTATAGAAATGGGGGCTTTAAATGCCTGATGTAATACTTTCAAATATAACAAAAAGATATGGAAAAATAATAGCATTGGATCATGTTAATTTAGAAATTAAAAGTAAGGAATACGTAACTTTATTGGGTCCAAGTGGTTGTGGAAAAACAACTTTGCTTAAAATCATAGCAGGTTTAGTAAGTCCAGATGAAGGCGAAATAATTATAAACGGAAAAGTTGTGAACGATATACCTCCAGAAGAAAGGAATGTTGGTTTTGTTTTTCAAAACTATGCTCTTTTTCCTCATATGAACTTATGGGAAAATGTAACCTATGGGCCAACGATAAAAGGTTGGAATGAAGAAATGAAAACCAAAGTTGCTGATGAAATGCTAAGTATGGTTGCGCTTGTAGAAAGAAAACAATCTTTTCCGAATGAGTTAAGTGGTGGAATGCAACAAAGGGCAGCTCTTGCTAGAGCATTATCAACTGGCACAAGCTTATTGTTATTGGATGAGCCATTAGGAGCTTTAGATGTAAAAACAAGAACTGAGTTACGTTATGAGTTAAGAAAGCTTGTAAAAGACTTAGGCTTAACAGCAATTCATGTAACGCATGATCAAGAAGAAGCAATGACTATTTCTGATAAAATAATAGTTATGAGGAAAGGCCGAATAGAACAAGTTGGCTCACCCGAGGAATTATACTCAAACCCAAGAACGCCATTTATAGCAAATTTCATAGGCGAATCGAATTTTTTTGATGGAAGCATTCTAAGAGTTACTAAAGAAAACTCAACTATTGAAATTCGTGGAGGCTTAGTTTTAGAAGCAAAAATTAACAAGTA
>JAVZFM010000173.1:0-2693 GCA_038872815.1 Bathyarchaeia archaeon | reverse complement strand
CAATCAACTTCTTGTCTATTTCATCAAAATCTCCAGGCTCAGGAACAACGCCATCGAAATAATTATTAACAAACATTAATGTTCTATGTATAAAATTTCCAATAGCATCGTTTAAATCTGAGTTTATTCTTTTCTCAAAATCCTTCCAAGTAAAATTTGCATCCTTAGTTTCAGGCCTTATTAATAAAAGCATGAACCTCCAATAATCAGCAGGAGCTACTTTTAAAGCCTCATCTATCCATATCCCTATTTTGCGACTTTTTGAAAACTTTTGTCCCTCATAAAGGATGAATTCTGTCGATGAAACTTGATATGGAAGAACATATCCTTCTTTGCTTGCTATCAATAAAGCTGGAAATATTATTGTATGAAATGGAATATTATCTTTGCCTATAAAGTGCACGTTCTTAGTATTTTTATCAAACCAAAATTCTTTCCAAAGGTTTTCATTTCCAATTTTTTTACTTAACTCTATACTTGCAGAAACATAGCCTAATACAGCTTCAAACCAAACATATATTGTTTTTCCAGTAGAATTTGGAAATGGTGCAGGAATTCCCCATTTGTTATCTCTAGTAACAGCACGAGGTTTTAACCCCTCTCTTAACCAGCTATAAGAAAAATTCTTTGCATTTTCTGGAAGGTTTGGATTAGAGTCTAAATAAGCTTTTATCTCATCTGAAAGTTTTGGGAGATTAAAGAACCAATGTGTTGAATTTTTAACGATAGGAGTTTTTCCACAAAAAATACAACGCCTTTGTATAAGCTCAAGAGGATCTAATACTTTTCCACATCTGTCGCATTGATCTCCTCTAGCAGATTGGAATCCACAATAAGGGCCTACTCCTTCTATGACCCTATCTGGCAAGAACATGTTACATTGAGTGCAAAATGGAAGCTCTATAGATTTTTTAAAGATATAGCCATTATCGTATAATTTTTTGAAAAATTCTTGAACAAATTTTATATGTATAGGATTTTCTGTTCTAGTGTAATTATCAAAATGGACTCCATACTCTTTAAGAAGTTTACATATCATAGAGTGATACTTATTAGTAAGTTGTTTTGGCTCAATTCCTGCTTTAATGGCCTCAACCTCTATAGGAGTGCCGTGCTCATCAGATCCAGTAACGGAGATTACATTTTCTCCTTTTAACCTTAAGTACCTACTAAATACATCTGCTGAAAGAAGATGGATAAAGGTTCCTAGGTGAGGGACTGTGTTTACGTATGGCCATGCACAACAAACTATCCATTTACCCATCTATACATTCCTTTTTTACTTAATGCTTTTAAACTAGTAAATTCTAATCTATAGCAAAGAAGTTTAAATAGTTATTGAAGAAAATCTTTAAACTTAGAGGATGAAAATCATGAAAGAATATACTGAGCTGTTGGATAGAGCTTTAGCAAAAGTTCCAAAAAAAATATTAAGTGGAGAGCGTTTTGAATATCCTGACGTAGTTTGTGCAACCTTCGGTAATAAAACAATAATCTATAATTTTGCTGAAATTTCAAACAAATTGAACCGATCTCCATTGCATCTGCTAAAGTATTTATCAAAGGAAATGGCTACTGCAGGCACTTTTGATGGAACACGAGCAACTTTTCAAGGCAAGTTCTTAAAAGAGACTATTTCGCGCATTTTAAATATATATTGCGATCGATATGTTATATGTCCTATATGCAAAAGACCAGATACTGCTATTAAAAAAGAAGGAAGATTTTCTTTTTTGGTTTGTGAAGCTTGTGGAGCGAAGTCATCTATTATCTCAGCATAGTTAAAAATTAAAGGAAGAGTTCATAGTGGATAAAGTTTATTTAAAAGTGTTTAAAACAAAAAATTGTACCTTAATTGCTATTTGTGATGAAAACCTTATAGGAAAAACATTCAAGGAGGGAAAGCTAAAAATTCAGGTTACAAGGGATTTCTATGGAGAAACTTTGGTCTCAATGAATAAAGCTTTAGAAATGATGAATGAAGCTGATATAGCAAACCTAGTTGGAAAAAATATAATAAAAGCCGCTATCGATAAAGGCTATGTAAGTGAGGATGCTGTAATTTATATAGCAGGTACGCCTCATGTTCAAGTTGTTAAAATTTAATGTTTATTTATGGTGAAAATAAGTGGGAAAGAAAAAGGTAATCAGTGAAGAAGAATTAAAAGAAATGGTTCTTCCATCCCCAGGTCAAGTACTTGGAATAGTAACTCAAATGCTTGGTTACGATAGGTTAATGGTTAAGTGTAATGATGGTAATGAAAGAATATGTAGGATAAGGGGAAAAATGAAGCGAAGAGTTTGGATAAAGGTTGGAGATGTAGTTCTAGTTGCTCCATGGGATTTTCAAAGCGAAACAAGGGGAGATGTTATCTGGAGGTATACTGAAAGCCAAGCTAATTGGCTTAAAAATAGGGGATACCTTAAGATCTAATCCATTAAGGAGAAAATTGAATGGAAAATGAAAAAAAATTGTTAAAAAAACTTGAAATTAAAGAGAAAAGGTATGAGGTTGAGCAACTTTTTAAAGAAAAAAGAAGTGAAGAAATGGAAGCTTTAGAAGAAGTTTTTGATAGATCTACTTTAATGACTGTTTATGATTTATTAAATAAAGGATATTTAAGCAAAATTTTTGGAGCAGTTAAAGCTGGGAAAGAATCAAAAATTTATTGGGGATTAAACCATAAAAGGAA
>JAVZFM010000172.1:0-2711 GCA_038872815.1 Bathyarchaeia archaeon | reverse complement strand
AAAAAAATATTCAGGAGGGTCTGAAAGTATAGAGGATCCATACGCTATCATCGGTATCGAGGTTGTGAATAATAAAGAGGCGGAAAAAGCCATGTTTTCATCGAAGGCAATTAGCTTCATAAGCTTATAAGCAATTATGGCACCTCCAATCCAAAAAAGGCTGTTTATTAACCCAAAGCTTAACGCATAGCCAAATAATGGAGAAATAAGACCGGCAAGGAGGGGAAGCATTGGTCTCATTTGATAAGTTATAAGTATGCCTTGAAGCTTGGATGAATCCATATAAAAGCCTTTAGATAGCGTTTCAGAAAGCTTAATCCAAAGAGCTGAATCCGGCCAAAATCTGCCAATGCCTAAAGCAGCTTCGATAACTGTAATTAAAATTATAATAAGCAGCCTGTAATTTAACGACTTTCTAAACCAGCTTCGCCAATCTGCTAACATAAGTTTTACTCCTTCTTTTAGCAAATATCTTCAGCAATTTATCAATAATTTACTGCGTATATCTTCATAGCTCAATATTCTTTTAAGCCAAATCTTTAAAAAGCTTTCGATCTTTAAGAGTTTATTTAATGAAGTACTTTAAAACCTTTTAACAAATGCTAATTAAGCTTTTAATAGAAGGGGAAACGTGTAAAGTAGGAAGTATAGCGAATAGGCTATGCTTGCAATTGATAAAATTATGCCTATATAAAGAATAGTTAAACTTTTTTTCCATTAAACGACCGTATGCAAGCAATAATGGAAAACAATACGAGAGAAACCTAGGTATGAAAAACCATATTTGATAAAATATTAAGAATGCAATAAATGGTAAGCTATAGGAAAGGGTTGCAAAATCTCGATTTCTCCAAGACAGTACTGCTCCTCCTAAATACAATATTAAATAGCGAAGTAACGTATATAACTGAGAGGAAAGAAACAGGATGTTCCGTACCTCCAGCTTTTATCGGTATGCCCATCATAGCTTTAATAAGGCTTTCAAAAGGTATTGAGAATAGCCGCGACTTCCAATATTCTCTTGCGAACGTAAAATGTACATCAATATAGTACGTTATACTTTGCCCAGTTCCATACCTGTATAGGGATATCGAAATGAATGGAATTGCAGTTATGAATGCTTTATAGACTTTCCAAGGATTTCGCTTTAGATAAAAGCATCCTAAAGGTATAATAAGCAAGTAAGCGATTTGATAGGTTAAAACTGCTAGTACGCTTGTAATAATCATTCCTTTCTCGCTTTGCCTTAAAAGGAAGTAGAAGAAGAGCGATGAAAGAAAAATCGCTAAAGTATCAGATAATCCAATGCCAGCGTAAGTGAGGAGGGCAGGCGGGAAAGTTGAGCACATTATTGCTAACTTTCCATGGTTTGAAGTCATAGTTAACTTTGCAACCTGATATAATGGAATTATTAACAATGTATGGGTAATAGCATTAATTAAAAGGCTTGCCAGCTCATATGAGGTTAGAACGCTAAAAACCCTTATGAATATAGGGTAAAGCGGGGGATGTATATTAATGAGTACGCTAACAGGATTTTCGCTTAAAGCCTTAGCTAAATTAATGTACTCTAAGCCATCGCCAAAGGCTGCATACTTCTCCAATCCATATTTGCTTGAAACTAATAGGATAAAGAAATGAAGGGTTATTAATGGTGAAATAAGTTTTATACTCTTTAAAATCTCTTCAAAACTTAACTTCAATTAAGCATCATGCTAAGATTAATTTAATAATAAACTTTTAATTATATTTGCAAGCTTTATGCTTTGAACCTTCCAGCTGAAATTTTTAAGAATGAACTTCCTTCCTTCTTCCCCATATTTTTTTTCAAGCTCCTTATCGCTCAGTATTGAATAAATTTTTTCAACCCATTCATCCAGCTTTCCATTTTCAATAGTCCATCCTGTTAAGCCTTCCTCTATGAGTTCCGGTATTCCCCCTACTCTTGAAGCTATTACCGGTTTACCGCATGCGGAAGCTTCAAGTAAAGTAACTGGGCAGCAGTCAAGCCCAGAAGTAAGCGCGTATAAATCGCAGTAATCAGAAAATTTTCAAACGACGTCTGGATAAGGAAGCCGCCCTAAGAAATGCGCATTTCGAAACTTTGAATAAGCCTTTTTAACTAAAGGCGTGTAAGGTCCTCCTCCAGCTATATAGAAATTTACATCCCTCATTTCCTTAACAACATTAGAAAACCATAGCAAGCCTTTAACCTTAGGCAAAATGTTGTTATCTTGAAGAATTCCCACAGATGGTTTTTTAAAAGGGTAGAATTCATCCTCTTTTTTTAACCATACTTCTGGATCTATCCCTACATGCAAAGTTGATGTGGGTTTTTCAGGAAAGCGGTTATTCAAGATTTTTTCAAGCCATTTACAAACAGCTATTATTCGATCAGAAAATTCAAGCCCCTTGCTCCATGTAAAAAAATAAAAGGGCCCCATCAATCGAACGCTAAGCTTAGCCTTTGGAAAATATGCAAAATATTCTCTCCAAAAATCTCCTAATAGCCAAACCAACAATGGAATGCGCTTACGCTTAAGAATTGAATAAAGCTTCGCATACCAGCTTGGGTAAGCTGCATAATCTGTAAGCACTACGTCTGGCTTAAGTTTCATTATTTTCTTTAATGCATATATGCTTGGCAGTATGCTTCTTTTTTCAGAAAATAAATTTTTTGCATAGAATTCTTCTGCTGAAATTATCTTTAA
>JAVZFM010000171.1:0-2721 GCA_038872815.1 Bathyarchaeia archaeon | reverse complement strand
GAACCTTGGCTTACCAGTTAAGGGATATTCTTTTAAGATTTGGAATTATACCCTCAATCCAAAAAAGAGAAAAAGCAAAGCTTAATAAAACACTAGGAGAGGTAGGGGGAAGAAAAATAAGATTTAATTACGATAAATATCATATCATGGTTGGCGGTCCTTCTCTTGAAGAAATGAGTAGAATATTAGGCGTTCAGCATCCATTGTTGAATAAAAGAAAAAAGGTTTGCAGACATGCTTGGATAAGAGAAAATTACCTTTTATTGCCAATTAGAAAAATCAAAAAAGAAAATTATAGAGGGAAGGTTTTTAATTTAACAGTAGACGGCAGCAATACCTATGTGGCTAAAAATTTTATAGTTCATAATTGTGATGCCCCTCTATTTAGAAATAAGAGTGTTATAATAGTTGGTGATGGTAACATTGCTCTTGATGCTGCATTACTATTGGCAAAATATGCTAAAGAAGTAAACCTCATAACAAGACGAGCTTCTCTTTTCGGCGATAAAGAGCTTATTGAAATGGTTTTAAATACTCCAAATATTAAAGTCCTATATGAAACTTCTGTTAAGGAGATAACTGGGACGTTTAAGGTAGAAAAGGTTTTGGTGGAAGCTTTAGGAAAGGGTTCATATGAACTTCAGGTTGACGGTGTGTTTGTAGAATTGGGGTATGAGGTTAATATCGAGCCATTTAAAAGCTTGGTAACCTTTGATGAGAGAAAACAGATAATTATTAACAATAAAAATGAGACGAAAACTTCAGGTGTTTTCGCATGTGGTGACATAACAGATACACCATACAAGCAGCTTGTCATATCAGCGGCAGAAGGAGCTAAAGCAGCTCTTTCAGCATACGAGTATGTTCAAAGGTTGTCGGGAAAACATGCTGTAACAGTAGACTGGCATAAGTAAGCTATTCTATAACATTTTTAAGATGATGTTAGAAGCCACTTCCATAATGGTATACATTTTATTTTCGCATTATCCACTTCTAATTTTCCATCATAATCCCATGTAACGATTGACAAATTATTGCATCTTAGTTCCTCAG
Organism: Bathyarchaeia archaeon; assembly: GCA_038872815.1. Taxonomy (GTDB): domain Archaea; phylum Thermoproteota; class Bathyarchaeia; order 40CM-2-53-6; family JAVZFM01; genus JAVZFM01. Next base: position 1,668 of record JAVZFM010000171.1, on the reverse strand, counting down.
ACGCTTTAATTAATGCTTTTATCTCTCTCTTATCAATATCATCTTTTCCATATGCGTAGGTTACTTGAATAAGCTCTTTTACAACTAAGCCATCTCTTATAACAAAATCTACTTCCATTTCATCTCTCTTTCCGTACTCTTTCCAATACGAAATGTTGTTCTTACCAACCCTCCTTAAAAGCTCTATTGCTACACAGTTCTCCATTAGTCTACCAATACTTTTTATAGAATCTGGAAATAGTATTCTAGCTATCCCATTGTCTACCACATACAATTTTTTCGGATACTGTGTTCTCTTCTTAATTGAATAGGAATAAATTTCGAAGGGGAAAAGGAAGAAGACTTCCTCCGAATATTTTAAAAAATTTATTAAGGTTGCCTTGCCACATTTTAAACCCAAACTTTTCAAGAAATTATAAATTTTAGAAACGCTTACTTGCTTAGCGAAGCACGATACTGCATACCTTAGAAATGTATCAAGTACAATTGGATCAACTCTATATCTTTCTACAAGATCCTTGTAAAAAATTGTTTCATAGTATGTTTTAAGTATCATCTCTTTTAGTTCATAGTCTTCGGTTAAAACAACTTTGGGATATCCCCCAAATCTGACAAATTCTTCAGCAAACTTTAGAACCTTCCCCCTCTCCTCTAAATGTCCTAAAACAGTAACATCTTCTAAAGCAACTTTCTTTGCCTTCAAAAATTCTCTAAAGTTGAAGGGAAAGACAGTAAAATCTATACATCTTCCCCTTAATGCTGTAGCTATTTCTTTGCTTGAAAGTTTAGATGATGAACCAGAGATAAAAATCCTAAATTTTCCTGTATCATAAATCCTCCTCAACCACTTATCCCAATCTATAACATTTTGAATTTCGTCAAGTAAAAGGTATATCGGCGTTTGCTCTCTAGGAGAAAAAGTTTGATAGAAAATTTTCATCATATCCTCTAAATTATTTGCATCAAGTCTTCTTAACCTCTCGTGCTCAAAATTTACATATAAAATATTATCTTTTGGTATATCTTTTAGAAGTTCCTTAATTAATTGAAACATTCTAAAAGTTTTTCCAGCCTGTCTTGGTCCAATAATTGCAATTATCATTATAGGGTTTAAGGGGATTTTCAACTCTCTTTCTACAAGCTCAGGTAACTCTCTAACCTTCCATTCTGAAAGAACTATCTTAAAGTCTTCTTCTCTCATAAATTGTACTGTAATAAAACAATTTAATAAATATTTTGTTCTCCATCAGAACAATTTAAAATCTCTTGGAAGTCAACAATCCTTTTATATAATATATGTTCCTTTTCTTAAGCTTTATTATCTTGGTGATAGTAAGGTAAGAATATGGCTGAATTATACGACTTTATAGAAAATTTGTGGATTACTGACTCACATGAGCATACAGTTCAGGAAGTTGAACGCGTTTCTTCAGAAGCAGACCCTCTTCAGATCATCTTATCACAGTATGCTTCCTCAGACCTGATTTCATCTGGTCTCTCTTTGGAAGACTATGTACGGGCTCTTAATCTGAATGTTCCTTTAAAAGAGCGTTGGAGAGTTATAGAACCATTTTGGGGTAAGGCAAAGAATACAACATATTTTGAAGTGATTAATATAGCTTTGAATGACCTGTATGGTGTAAGTGAATTAGATGAAAACACTATTGA
>JAVZFM010000170.1:0-2749 GCA_038872815.1 Bathyarchaeia archaeon | reverse complement strand
TATGGTTTCATCCTCTTTTATTAAAAATTTTAGGTAAGTAGCCATTTCCAAAGTGGTAGAAGTTTTATAGCTTTTCCTTCTACTTTTATTTCTTCTTCCGTATCCCATGTTAGTATTAGCATGCTGTTGCAGTCTAGGAGTTCTGATGCCTTAATCAATGGCTTTACTTCTCTTTCTCTTGTTTCAAAATCTTCTATAGAGTGGCTTACTTGTACAAGTTGTGTAACCATATTACCATCTTTTATGATGAAGTCTACTTCCTTATCATTGTGTAGGAAATATCTTATTTTTTCTAAACCAAATCTTCTTAAAAGTTCAACAAACACAAGGTTTTCCATAAGTTTACCTTCATCGTCTACGCCTTGAACTGTTAATAGGCCATTGTCCACGAAATAGACTTTTGGCAAAGATGTCTCCTCATTCTTATATGACCTCGAAAACCTTCTTACTGGAAAAGTTATAAAAGAATCGTTTAATGCTTCAAGATATGTATAGAGTGTGTTTTTGCTAACTCTTATCCCAGAAGATTTGAGAAAGTTATAAAATTTGTGGACTGAAAACCTTTTAGAGGAGGCTAAAGCCTTTATCAGCAGCCTCAAAACTCTAGAGTTTCTTACACCATACCTTTCAATAATATCTCTCTCAATCACAACGTCAATTATTTCTTTTAAAATTTTTTCTCTAGCTTCAGGAAAAATTACAATTTCAGGATACCCTCCAAATTTTAAGTATTCTCTTAAACAATTTAAAATTGTGGACTTGTTTCTTGTTGAAGGAAACTTTTCTCCAACTATATTCTTGAAACTTAAGAATTCTTTAAAACATAATGGATATATTTCGTAGCCGATACATCTACCTCTCAATTGTGTAGCAATTTCTCTACTCAAAAATTTTGAAGAGGAGCCTGAAATGTAAGTGCGCACACCTCTATCGATAAGGTCTCTTACAAAAACTTCCCAGCCAACCAAACCTTGAACTTCATCCAAGAAAAACCATAGGTCCTTACCAAAATTTTTTGGATGGATTTCAAAGTATATGTTTAAAAAGTTTTTAACGTCAGCTAAAGAGACACCGGCAAGATCCAAGGATTCAAAATTGACATGAACAATTCTATCAACTTCAACACCACTTTCGATCAGCCTTTTTATTAACAAGAACATCGTATAGGTCTTTCCAGCCCTTCTTGGACCCAATAAGGCGATAGCCCTATTTAAGGGTACATCTAATGGAATATCAATTAGTCTATCTTTTAAATCATTTGGAAATGGTCTCTCTTCAAAATCCCTTATAATTTTAATCCAAGTATCCCTGCTTATCATCGTCCAATAAAGAGGGAAATAAATATAAAAAGTTTCCCTATAAACAGAACCTAATTTGCATGAAAACTAAAATTTGTGGTAAGGCAACTATCTAAGAGAAAGGAGTTTTTCTATATCTTTTCTGGCTGGAAAACCTTCTGGACCCCTATATCTTATCTTTAGGCCTGCTGCAATGTTAGCGAACTTTACAGCCCTTTTCACGTTCTTGCTTCTTAAGTATTCTGTGAGGAATGCTGCTCCAAAAACGTCTCCAGCTCCTGTTGGATCCTCAACATTAACGTCTATTGTGTTTACTTCGAATATTCCATTTTCATGCGATACTATTACTGGATCTTTTCCCCTTGTAACGATGCCTATTCTTGCTCCAGAATTCCTTATCAGCCTTAGGATTTCTTTTTCATTTAAGCCTATAGCCCTTGCTTCATCCTTTCCAATCTTCACAATGTCGACCTTTTCAAAAAACTTTACTAGATGCTCTTCTTCGAAGACAATGCTTACTTTCCCATCTTCGCCAACTTTTCTCATGATACCCTGTGGGTCGAGCATTAGAACACTTCCGCCAAACCTTATCGTTTCCAAAAAATTTAATGTAACTTCGTCCATTAGAGGAGATATATAGTATGCACGGGATCCAAGATACTCTTTTGGAATATCTTCTGGAGAAAGTTTTCTAGGAACATTATAGCACTTTTGAAACCTATTCTCTTTTTCATCATAAAAGTTTTGGAAGCGAAGCGTTTCCATTCCACATAAATGCAATCCTTTGTAGTCTATGCCAATACGCTTACAGAATTCAGTAGCATGCTCGTACTGGTCTTCACCTACACAAGAGCATATTCCAACCTTTAAACCAAGCCTAGAGAAGGTTGACCCAGAATATATTGGTGCACCACCCAAAACATTCGATACTCTAGTTCTGGGGCCAATATTTTCGTCTAAAGAAAAGTGTCCGACGACAACAACTTCAATACCCAACTCCATATGCATTCATCTAGCGTATGCCCTAAACCTATTTATAAAATAAATTTTAATCTTTTTTTATTTAAAAAATTTATAATGAGACTTTTAAACTTGATTTTCTATTCAAAAATTTTTAACCAAATTTTTTAAAAGTTTAAATAATATTAACCAGTTTAAATATTGGATGAGAATAGGTTGCCCCGAATTCTTCCGGGCGTAGAAATACGCGTAGTAAAAGAAATAGTTCCGCAACAACTACATCCAGCTGGTGTGGTTGGGCTTATAGGAACAGCAGAAAAAGGTGTGTCGTTTGAGGCAGTGCCTGTAACAAGTTATAGAGAGTATATGGATAAGTTTGGTTCCAATACAGAGTATACTTTGACGAGGGACGCTAGGCTGGCTTTCTTAAATGGAGTTTCCGAAGTCTTGCTGTAAGAGTTGAGGGAGAGCCTGGAAAGGCTGCTGAAGCG
>JAVZFM010000169.1:0-2772 GCA_038872815.1 Bathyarchaeia archaeon | reverse complement strand
TGAATTTCTATTTAAATAGGCTTAAATCCATATGGCTAAGATTAATCCATGGCTATAAGGCTTGTAGAAACAAAAGTATGAATATACGCTATAAATCATAAGCCATTTAAGGCTCATTAAAACTAACTGTGAAAAACTCCAAAATAAGCTTAACTTTAGAGCTCTGTAAAAGTAAAAGTTTTAAAAGCCAGTTAAAACAATAATTAAATAGCTTTAATGCTTTAAGGTGCAACTTATGAAAAGAGTTTCTAGTGGAATCAAAGGTTTGGATGAGCTTTTAGGTGGTGGATTTCCTAAAGGAAAATGTATTCTAATAGTTGGGAGTCCAGGCTCTGGAAAGACCACATTTGTTATGCAATATTTGTATGGAGGAGCTTTAATTGATGAAAATGGATTATATGTAGCAATGGATGAAAGGCCAGATCAAGTAAAAGAAAATCTAAGTGGATTTGGATGGAATTTAGAAAAACTTGAAAAAGAAGGAAAGCTTTTTTTTATAGATGCAACCCCTTTAAAAAAGGTTAAAAAAGTATCTTATGAATCTTTAATGCAAGAGCCTAAAAGTGAAGTAATAATAACCATTCCTGAGTTAAGCCTAGGAAGATTGGTAAGAACAATCCATAAAATAGTTAATGAGGAAAACATATCAAGGATAGCTGTTGACCCAATAACTTCGCTAATGCTTAGGTACTATGATAAAGTTAAAAGAAGAAAAGCTATGCTTATGTTTTTTGATGCTTTAAGCGAAACTGGTTGTACTTCATTAGTAACTACTGAGTTAAGAACAGGAATTTTAAAGCGCTCATTTCAACTAGAGGAATTTCTTTCTCAAGGAACCATTCTTTTATACACAATAATTCATGATGGAAACGTAATTAGAGCCATTCAAATAGAAAAAATGAGAGGAATTTTCCATGATACCCAGCTTAGGCCTTATCAAATAACTAATAAAGGTATAGAAGTATTTCCAAAGGATAGAATTTTTTAATCTACTAAAGATATATAAGAAAAAATTATAATCTTTAAATAGGATAAAAAGTCATTTTTAATGAAAATAAAGGGAAAAAAGCTTGATAACTGTAGATGCTCAAGCGATAAAAACGGTATTGTTAGGTTTTTCAGTTATTCTTTCAATTCTTTTTTTCCCTTATGGGCTTAACTTTTACATACTTATGAAAAGGGCTTCAGAGTACAAAGTTCCAAAAGCAAGCTCAAACAAAAAATTCAAAGTCACTGTTCAACTTCCTATTTTTAATGAGCTTTATGTTGTAAATAGGCTAGTGGATGCTTGTATACGAATGACTGATAGGTATGGAAAAGATTTTGTGCAAATACTTTTACTTGATGACTCAACAGACGAGACTACTGAATTCTTGATTAAGTTAGTGAAAAAATATAAAATGCTGGGCTATGATATAGAGATGATACATCGTAATTCTAGAGAGGGGTTTAAGGCTGGAGCACTTCAAAACGCTCTTAAATATACTAAATATAATTTTATAGCTATTTTTGATGCTGATTTCATTCCTCCTGAAAATTTTTTAATTAAGGTTATGCCTTATTTTGAAGATGAAAAACTAGGGTTAGTTCAATGTAGATGGGCTCATTTAAACAGAGATTATAATCTAATAACTAAAGCTATAGCCATTGGTTACGATGGGCATCATATAATCGAGCAAACTGGAAGATGGGCTGGAGGGTTTTTGCTTAATTTCAATGGGTCAGCCGGAGTAATTAGAAGATCAGCTTTAGAAGAAGCTGGAGGTTGGCAATCAGACACATTGGCTGAAGACTTAGATGCTAGCTATAGAATGCAGTTAAAGGGTTGGAAAGCTTTATACTTAAGGGATGTTAAATGTTGGGCTGAAATACCTCCAACGATTCCAGCCATAAAAAAACAACAAAGCAGATGGGCTAATGGATCTATTAGAACATTTAGGAAGCTTTGTATTCAAATTTTAAAGGATAAAAGTTTAACTTTTAGTAAAAAAGTAGAGGCCTTAATACATCTATCTTTCTATGCAGTTCATCCTTTAATGGTTTCAGCTTATATAATCGCATTGATAGCAGCTATTTTAGATATAAGGCTAGTGGAATTCGATTTACAAGCAATTATAACAAGCCCTATAGAAAAAGCAGGAGTTATGCCAAATATGTCATTTTTTATGAAATTGTTTATTTACATTCAAGCTATTAGTAAAGCTATTTGGGAAGCTGTAAACTATATGCCCCAATGGGTTGCACTTAATATATCAATATTTTTCTGTGCAATTTCTATGTGGATATTCTATGCTCAAGCATTAAAGTACCAAAACATTAAAATCAAAAATGAAATCAAATCGTTAGGAGCCTTATGCTTAATAGGATTTGGGATAAGCATAAGCAATACTTTAGCGATACTCAGAGGGCTTTTTGGAAGATCGTCCGGAACTTTTTTCAGAACTCCAAAATATAAAATCGAGAAAATAACTGATACTTGGAAAGATAAAAAATATCAAGTTAAATTAAGCAAAATAGTTTTACTCGAATTAATAGCTGGAACTCTTGGATTTTTAGCTATTTTAAGAGCAATTTTTACTTCAATCCCTAATTTAGGCATAATTCCAATTTTACTACTCTACATGATAGCTTATTTTTATGTAGCAAAACTTACACTTCAACAATCTTCTAAGGAATAACTTTAATAGGTGTTAAGTGTTTGGATTTTAAAAAATCATTTTTTAAACAATTTCTATGCATTTTTTTTGTATTTTTTGTAGCAATAGCTTTAAG
>JAVZFM010000168.1:0-2837 GCA_038872815.1 Bathyarchaeia archaeon | reverse complement strand
CCATCTCTAAGAGTTTTTCTCCTCTAAACATAGTATAACGGTATTGCTATAGCAAGCAATGGAATAGATGAAATAGATATTACTATTAAGCCTTGAAGGATAAAGAATAAGCCTTTTAAAGCTGTTTCAAGGATTTTTCCAAAGTCGATAGTTGGCACAGTGAATGAAGGCGTAGGCTCTATTAAACGAATTGAAATAATGGACATTTCAACGCTTTTTTCCAAATAATTTATTTGCCCTTGAAGGCTTTCAATTTCTCCTCTAATTCTTTCTAATTCTTTCTCTATTGAAAGGATTTCTTCAACTGTTTTAGCTAAATCCAAGATTTCATGAAGCCTTTTTTCTTGCTTTTTAAGGTTCTCAAGCCTAGCTTTTAAATCTATATACCGCTCAGTTATGTCTTCGCTTGATGTTTGTTCATTAAGCAATTTTCCATACTCTCCAATCTTTTTAACAGCTTCATGAAACTTTTCTTTTGGAACTCTAATTGTTATTTCTGCAACTGTTTGCTCTTCATATGTGTAAATCGATGAACTAGCTATATAGCCATTGTAGCTTTTAACCAATTCAGTTATTCTAGCTAAAGTTCCCTTAATATCTTGGGTTTCTAGGCTAATGTAAGCATTATAGATTAGCATACGCTCAATAGCGTTAGTGCTTTCTTTAGAGGCTAAAGAAGGGGTTGGTGAAAGGGGCCTTAAATAAGCATGTTCCCTAATCTCTCTATATGTTGAAATGTATAGGCTAATGATTATAGATGAAAGTATTAATATGCAAATCGCTACAAGCATTAATAAGGTTTTTCTTTTAAACATTTTAATCAACTATTATATAGTCAGCTTATACTATAAAGCTATTGTTTAGAACGATCGTTTTTGTTTTTGAACTTTAGAGATTAGATAAAAATTTTAAGGATTATCCACACCAATCAAGTATAGTTAAGGCTATAACCTTTGTAGCTGTTATAACATCTTCTATTCTTACCCACTCATTTGTTGCATGCATTTGTTCCGTAAGCCCAGGTCCAAAGATTACAGTAGGAGTATTTCCATAAGTGTTTAAAAACCTTGTATCAGCAGCACCCATCCTTCCTGTAATCTTTGGCTCAAAGCCTGTAATCTGCTTAAAATTCTTACATAAAGTCTTTACTATGGGATGAGTTAAAGGTATTTCTGAAGGATCAGCAAAATATCCTTTAAACTTTATTTCAGGCGGATTATTCTTTAACCATGGATCTATTTCAGCTGCTTTTAAAACATGCTCCTTAAATTGTTGTTTCACTTTATTTGAATCTTCGCTTGGTAAAGTTGCTATGCTTCCTTTCAATATGCATAAATCTGGAAAAGCACTTGGAAAAGATCCTCCTTGAAATACTCCAACAATGCATGGTAAAGCCTCTCTATTGTTTGGATATAAAGGATGAGTTACTTCATTGATTCTGATTTCTTCAAGGTCAGAAATTGCTTCTAGGATTTTATAACCCTTTACTATAGCATTTACTCCTTCCCACCTTCTTTGTATCCCTGCAGGCTTCCCACGAACTGTTATTTCAAACCAAATCCTACCTATAGAGGCTGGTTGTACATGCAAGCTACTTGTTTCACAACATATTCCAGCATCAGCTTTATAGCCTTTAAGAATACAAGCCAAAGTACCATTTCCACTAAGCTCTTCATCAACTGTATATTCCATTATTACTTTTCCTTTTAATTCTATATTGGATTCTAGTATAGAGTAAAGAGCCATTGTCATAGCAGCTAAACCGCTTTTCATATCGCTTGCTCCTCTTCCATAAATTCTTCCTTGCTCTTCTACTCCTCCCCATGGATCATATTGCCAGGATTCTAATGGACCAGGAGGTATTACATCAACATGCCCATTAAGCAATAAAGAGCGATTGCTTCCTTTTCCTTTATAAATGCCAACAACGTTTGGCCTATCTTTATATCCTTTATCAACTGGTACATATGCAGGATGCTTTCTTAACTCATCAAGCTCAGGTTCCCAAACATCAACATCAAGGTTTATATCCTTTAGCTTTTTAGCAATAAATTCTTGGATTTGTTTTTCATTTCCTGTAACGCTTTGAAATTTAATAAGATCTTTAAGGAAATCTATGATTACATTTTTATTTTTTTCAATATTTTTTAATACTTTCTCAGTCAACTCGGCTTTCATAATTATCACTCTTCACAGCTTATTTCAGCATTTTCTAGATATTTAATTAAATATTCTAAATCTAAATACTTTAAAGTACTTTGGAATTCCTCTTTTATCCCAATCATGAAGTTGATAATTTTCATCCAATAAATATTTCATTAAATAACACTTAACTCATGGATCCTTTCACCAATCTTAATTCTTAAGAAGTTATTTTTAAGCTAATAGCAGTTGAAACTAGCTCTGCAATATCCATTTGATTAAAGCTAATCTGGATATACCCATACACTTGTATAAAAGTAAATTCCAATACTATATAGCACATCATGAAACTTTTCATGAAAAAGAACAAGCTTAGCTTTTCCTTTGCATGCTACTGGATTAGTGGTTGCTACAACTCCAATATTCTTTTCTAGAGCTTTTCTATCTTGAATAGCTAATCCAGTTGAGCTAAAAGCAGTTATTTCATCTTTATCAGTTTTAGCTTTAATCCAGCAAAGAGCCAGTATATAAAGTGAGTGAGCTTAAGAAAGCTTAAAATACTTTTTACTTCTTGAACTCATCTCTAAACTCCCATATCTTAAATGTATTATTATGCATACTATGGTTATAAAGGCTTTATAAGTTATCGCTAGCTTCTCATACCTTATGATTATTATTCTTAAGCTTTTAAGCCA
>JAVZFM010000167.1:0-2929 GCA_038872815.1 Bathyarchaeia archaeon | reverse complement strand
TATCAATAGAGGCTTATTAAATTTTAAGAATGATGCCATATGCTTAAAAAAATAGATAAAGAAATGAAATCTAGAAATCTTGATGCAATCATAATAATTGGCGATAACACATATGAAAATCCAGAATTGTATTATTTAGTTGGTTCAAATTTACCTAGGGGTGGCGTTTACTTTAAAAAGATTTATGAAGACCCAATATTAATTGTAAATGATGTAGATTTTTATAATGCAAAAAAAAGTAAAATAAAAAACATTAAGACTTTTTCAAGCTATGGATATTATTTAATAGTAAAAAAACTTAATGAACTTCAAGCCCTAATTTCTATATGCGATAAAATATTAAAAGACAACAATGTGAAAGGCAAAATAGGAATTTTTGGAAAGCATAATGCATCATTGATCATTAAAATAGTTTATGAGCTTAGAAGGCTTGGTTATCAAATAGTTGGAGATAATCCTCCAACACTTCTCGATAATCTTCGTGAAGTTAAATCACAAGAAGAAATTTTAAGAATAAAAATTGTTGGAGATAAAGCTCAAAAGGTAATGCAAAAAACCATAGAGTTTTTAACCAATTGTAAAAGGATTGGTAAAAAATTGTACTATAAAGGTAAAAAGCTTAATGTAGGCAAAATTAAATTTTATATAAAAACCTGGCTTTTAGAAGAGAATTTACAAGCGCCATATGATTTAATATTCGCTGCAGGAACCCATACCTCGAATCCCCATTATCTAGGCATGGATAAAGATTTGATAATAACAAATGAGCCTATAGTTTTTGATTTATTCCCTAGGGAAATTGAAGGCTATTGGTTTGATTTAACAAGAACTTTTAGCATAGGAAAGCCAAATAAAAAAATTTTAAAAATGTATGAACTTGTTAAAGAAGCACAATTATTAGCCTTAGAATATTTAAAAGAAGGAGTTATGGCTAAAGAAATAATGGAATTAGTTTGTAATTTTTTTGAAAAAAATGGGTATTCAACACCAAAACAACAATTTAATTTAAAAGTGGGATTTTTACATTCTTTAGGTCATGGTATTGGGTTAACTATAGGCGAAAGACCATTTCTTAGCTTATCATCGAATGATAAGTTGAAAAAAGGAAGCGTATTCACTATAGAGCCTGGGTTATATGATCCTAAAGTTGGTGGAGTAAGACTTGAAGACGTTGTAGTAATGGGCCCAAAAAAGATAAAAAATTTAACATGGATTGAAAAAACAATAGAAATTTAAAATTTCGATATTTATTGATCTGATTTCTTTCTTGTTTCTTCAAGAGTTAAACCTAGAATCGATGCAAAAACAGGTATACTAGCAAGAAAGACTATAGAGGCTATGAAAGAGTTTGTTATATCTATTAGGAGGCCTGTAATTATAGGAAATAAAAAAGATCCAAAATTTCCAATCGATGAAACAATTCCAACAGAGCTTCCAACGAATTTTTTTATCTTTAAATGTTCTGTTGGAATTATCAAAACTATAGTTAAAATTCCTGAAAGTGAAAAACCTATTAATAAAACGATTATCCATGTTAAAATTTTTAAATCAAGTATAAGGAGTGAAAGAAATAAACTACTAATTAACCCAAGTACTATTATAAAAGGCTTTCTTAAGCCTAATTTATCAGATGCAATACCAATACTAAGCCCTGCAATAAAAAAACCTGAAGGAAGCATTGAAGCAATAAATCCAGCTTCTTTTAATAGAAATGACTTAAGTTCTAAAATATGCGGAAGCCATGTCAGAACAGTATCATAACAACCCATTGAGCAAATACATATCCCAGTTAATGCCCAAACTTCTTTTGTTTTAATCAAATATTTAATATCTTTTTTAGCGTTAGTTGTTACTTTAATTTCATTACTATGTTCTAGTTTAGCTAATAACCAAGTTAAAGTCAAAACTAGTCCTAAAGCTCCAAAAATTTGAAAAATTGTTCTCCAACTTATGCCTAAAGCTATCAAGTAAGAAGATAGACTTAACCCTACAGCTTCTCCTACAGGAAAACCTGAAACGTAAACTCCAGTAGCAAACCCAACTTTTTTATGAAAAATAACTTCAACCATTTTTGCTAAGCAAGGAAGAATAGATGCAAATCCAACTCCGAGTAAAAATTGAGTAATCAAAATGCTTTTATAATCATAAGCAAACCCTCTTAAAAATCCAAATATTCCGATTAATGCCATTGCTAACTTAATAGTTTTTATAAAACCAATTCGATCGATTAGAATACCCCAAGGAATTCTTAAAATAATTATTGTGAAAATACTTATGGAGAATATTAAGCTTGCTTGAAAATGCGATATGCCCAATTCAGCCATTATCGATGAGATCATAGAAGAGTATGAAAAAAGAAGTAAATGTAGCATAAAAGCTGTTAAAAAAGCTAAAATCAATATAAATTTAGGAATTTTATCCATTTCAGCTGCCTTTATAAGAATATGCCATATCCCAGAATTTTAGTTCAAACTCTGAAGATTTCTTGAAGTATTCCATTATTCTTTTTAATTCATTTTGATCGACTTTATTCAAAGCTTCATTCATTATTTTCTTTAATTTTTTAACCAATTCATTATAAGGCTTTGAAGTATATCCTTTAACCCATAGCCTAAAGAGTTTATGAGTTGAAGCTTTTGTTTTTTTAAGCCCTTTTCCTATCAATTGATAAGTCCAAAAACAAGGAAGAATAGATGCAACTATTTCCCAAAAACTTCCTTCCTTACCAATCCCTAGCAAAAACTTTGTATACTCCTCGTTTAAGCTTGACATTTCTAATTTTAAAACACCTATTTTAGATTTAATTTTTCTTTGCATTTCAATTTCTCCTTGAATAGTATCTATTATTGTTTTAGCAAAAAATTGAATCAAATCTCTTGTAGGAGCTTTTGCTGCTGCATAAGCAAGAACTCTTAATAAAGAATCTAGA
>JAVZFM010000166.1:0-2940 GCA_038872815.1 Bathyarchaeia archaeon | reverse complement strand
CAAGCGAACATACTTGGCTTTATGGCTCATGTAAAAATTCTTTTTAGAGTATATAAAGGCTAAAGAACTCGTACCCAAATGAATGCGGGCCCGCTGGGATTTGAACCCAGGATCTCTGGCTTTCTCCCTTTTGACCGAAGGCCAGCGTCCTAATCCAGGCTAGACTACGGGCCCAATTTTTCCAGCATTGTCAAGCTTAATTTGGAGTTTTTCCACGATTAGTTATGATAAGCCTTAAATGGCTTAACTATCCGTGAAAGTATAGCCTATATGGCTTATGATTTATAGCGTATATTTATACTTTTATTCTACAAGCCTTAGAAATTTGGATTAATCTTAGCCATATAGATTCAAAGGCTTTTAAGCCTAATAGCATAGAATTCATCCTAATCGATAAAACTCAAATTAAAATAGGCGATAAAGAAGTATGGGTCTAGCCACCATTTAAGCCTTATAGAAAAGCCTTCTTAGGCTTTCATATAAGCTTTACTAGGAATAGCTTAGATGCATGGATATTCTTAAAGCGACTTAGGCGTAAATATGGCTTTAAGCCTATTTATACGAACGGGGGCTCTTGGTATCCTTTAGCCTGTAAATGGGCTAGGCTTAAGCATTATCGCTATAATGGAAAGAGCTATCCAAGCCTTAAATAATAGAAAAGAATAATTGTAAAGCTAAGCATTTATAAATTGGATTATTCTAAATCTAGCATAATTATGGCCTATATAGGCTTATTAAGCATAGAAGCGTTAAAGTTCATGGATTTCATGTATGAGAGGATCTTAAGTTGACAGAGCTATTTTTCCTATCCGAACATTTATATATCTCTTCCTCTCCTGTTTTCTTTATGGATCTTGGAGAGGTTTAGTTACAGATATACACTTTCAAAGAGGGCTCAAATTATATGAGAGTTGCGGAGAGGTTAAGGATTGGTTTGATGAGCTGGTAGCCATGAGGAGTGGAAGGGTGGCTTGCGATTATGTCAAAATGTTAGCGGATTTTGTTGAGAGCTGTGGCAGATTTCTAGAGAAGCTGGTAAAGTTAGCTCCTAATGAAGCGTTAACCATAGGTATGCGGAACATTTTGCGAAAATAATTTTTCTACATCATGCTTAAATAATATTTGATAAAAAGGATGAAGAGTATAGTAATCTAATTATTTGGGCTCACTTAATTATTTAATTGCATACTACCAGGCCCGCCACGTTTTGATCGGGTACGTGTAGACCTGCAAGTGTCTCTTTTCCTGTAGGGTCTTTAAAGTTTGGACATTTTCTAATTCTAAATCCATAAACTTTCCATTGCTTTAGCTCTTGCAACTCAGCAGCTTCTGTTTTTAGGCGTTTTCTTTCCTTAAGTTTATTACTCATTGCTTTAGTTTTGAATGGCAGTAAAGAATTTTTGGTAATGTAATGCTGATTTAACAGAAAATTATTGAAAAATGAGTCGCATCCAACATAGCGTTCTTTATCTACTATGAATTCCCCTTCTGATAAAAATGGAATGATGGAGTATTTTTATCGGCGACTAGCGTTATTCCTTTAAATCCTTCTTTTTGTGCCAGTTCATATAGAAAACGTAATATTTTACGTCCATCCCTGTCTTTGATAGGAAGGAAGAGTTCCTAATAATACAAGCTCAAGATAACTTTATTTTGGTTCTTCCTTATGGACTGTTTACAGCTCTTTTGCATTCTTCCAACCGATTATTCCGCATAATGAAATTATGAACCGTATTAATGCAAATACGGATTGTTCTTTTGCAGAATCAACGGAAACCGAGGTGCAAACGAGTTTTTCATCTTTTCTAATCCCATACATAAAAGATTTAGGAGAGCTTCTAAAGAAGTCAAGGAAGACTCATCACTTTTCTTGTTGCTTCTGGTTTATGACTTAAAGCGGGAATTAACGGGTAACCATCTCTAAAAGCTTCTGTAAATATGTCAAGCAATTCTGGTTTGCTGAAGCGTTAAGTTCCTCCACCTTCACAAGTCTTTACCTCTGTATCTTTCAAGATATAAAAGTTTCGCAGAACTACCAATTTATCCGTAAAGAAGTAGCCGCCTTCTCACAACTTTTTTTGGTGGCTGTAAAGCCTATGAAGTCATTTTTTCCCAGTGTGGCCTTTTCCATTTTAAGCTCTTTGGAGTGTTCCAGGCGGGATTTGTGCATAAATTTACCGGCAAATTTATCGGTGTTACGCTGTTAGTTAGGCCAATGATATTCAAATCGTCTAAGTTGAGAGTAAAGGTTAAGCTTTATAAAGTTGTATTACAAATTGTAATACGGTAAACATGAGCGTTATAACCATTAGGGTTGCGAGGGAAATTAAGGAAAAGTTGGAAAAATACAACGTTAATGTAAGCGAGACTGTGAGAAAATTGCTTGAAAAATATCTTGTAGAATTAGAATTGAGGGATCTTGGGGAAAGATTGGATAGGTTAAAAAAGCGATTGGGCAACAGAATAGATCCAAAATTGGTTGCTAAGCTTGTACGCGAAGACAGGGAAGTGCATTGAAGTATTTACTTGATGCCTCAGCACTATTGCCCCTCGTCACTAGACGAGGTAAACAACTAATATTTGAAGCTTCCCGTGAAGATTTAGTTACCACGGACCTAGCGCTATATGAAGCTTGTAACAGCCTCTGGAAGCTTTCAACATTATTGAAATCAATATCCATAGAGGACGCCATAGACATTGCCACTACAATAAAAGATCTAGTCACAAGAGGTGTGATAAAACCAATAAAATTCACAAAACTAAATTTTTCCAACACACTCCAAATAGCCCACAAAGAAGGGCTAACCTTCTACGACACCTCCTACATCACAACCGCTAGAAACACGGAAGCCACCCTAGTAACCGAAGACGAAAAATTAAAGAAAGCAGCAAGCAAATTCATAAAAACAATAACATATTCAGACCTCGAAAGCAAACTAA
>JAVZFM010000165.1:0-3005 GCA_038872815.1 Bathyarchaeia archaeon | reverse complement strand
AACTGTTGTTATGGTTATGCCTGTTGGAATGCTTGGAATGCTAGGACCACCACTATAGTAGTATAGAAGGGCTAGAATGGGGATTAAAACCAAAAGCGAAGTGAAAAAGGATATAAGAATTGTTTTTGTTGTTTGATTCAATTCTTCACCTCCCTTATTTTATTAATCCCTCCATAATGCTTGTTCTCCTGACAATTGAACCTACCCACCAAATCGCAATTATGATGAATAAAAAGCCTATCGCAAATCCTAAATAAACAAATAACGGTTTTATTCCAAGTTCTAACAATTCCTTTTTATAATTCATAAACACATACATATAGCCCATTAAAGCAAAGGACCCGAGAATACTTAAAAATACTTCTGGAAATACTTTCATTTTTATCACCTGATACCTGTAAGTGCAATTATGCTTAAAGGTAAATTATTAAGTAAGTGAGGGAAATAAGCGCCACCTACACTATCTGTGGCTTCCATCCCAACTATAAATATCATATTGCTGATTATTGCATTTACAATATAAACTAAATTGTTTAAATAAACGACGCTATGGTAAGCGCCGAAGATTAGGCTTGTTAAAAAGGCTGAGAATAAACCTGCCATGGTAGAGGCGATTTTAATGTTTATAAAAAGCATTTTGAAGGCTCTGTAAAGGAAGAAGGGGAAGAATAAAGTTTCCCAAAACGCCATTCCCATGTAAAATAGCGATAACGATAAGCTTTTTGTAGGTTGAACTAGGCTTAAATGAAATGTAGATTTTGAAATCATAATAACAAATGTTTGAATTAAAAGGCTTAAAATGCTTAGAAAGAGAATTAAGGTGATTTTTGGAATTGCTTTAGCTGAAATGCCTAATTGAATATTAACATTTTTAACTATTAAAAAGCCTCCCATAGCTCCTGATAAACCTATTACAACGCCTATTATACTTTTCAAGGCTATTGTTTGGTTTAAATCTATTAAAGTCATAAACCAAATAAAAATGCTTATGGAAAAGATTAAACCGAAAAAGCTAAAAAGATCAAAGTCAACTTTATGAGTTTTTAAACCTGAAATTATTTTTTGTTGAATTATCATTATTTTTTCATCTTTTTAGTTTTTATTTTAAAAAATAAAAAAAAGGGAAGTTTAAGTTTTTTTATTTAATTAATTTAGCTTGTGTAGCTTAATTGAACTGATATTGTGCTTATTGTGCCTGCTGGGCTAATTAATGTTAATTCGAGGGTTGGACACCAAGCTTTGTCAGTAGCTGGGAATTTAGCCAATATATGGACAGAGTAAGTTATGCTTGTAGCGCCTACATTTCTATCTCTATACACTAATTTTCCATAGTATTCGTTGTTTATATCAGGTATACCCATATTTATGTCGTAGCGGGAAGCGCCACTATCCCAAGAAAGATCGGCGCCGCTGTAAACCTTAGTTCCATCAGGCCATCCCATAGTTATATCCATTAGTTTTACATAGCCATTCTCTACGTAAGTTTTGTTATCGCCACTTGTGGGCACGTTTAGCCTCATCCTAACAACCTTGAAACCTTGCCCTAAGGGAACATTTATATAGCCTGTAGCATAGTAATCCATATAAGCGGTTGTGCTTACACCTGTTGGATTTAAAACACTTGTAAAGGTTACGGAGGAGGCGGCTGATATAACGGCTATGTTGAATTGAACTTTTTTAGCTGTTTCACCGCCTGTTAAGGGGGTTAATTGAGAGAAGTCTAAAGCAAAAGCCCATTCTAATGTGCCATCTTTATCATAATCCCACGGCTCCCAACCAGTTATGTATCCTCTTGCAAATTCTTTAGTTTTTACAGGATCTACAAAGTAGGTTGTGCTTGTGCCGAAATCTACAGTTAACCAAGCCTTGCCTTTATCTTCCTTCTTTAAATTGAATATTGTAGGTGTAGAACCGTCAAGTGTAATTGGCAAACTTGAGGAGCGGCTAGAATCCCAAATTTTTACTGTTGGTTCATTAGCTGTAGGGTTGCTTAAATCATAAACATTTTGGCAATCCATCCTGATTTCTATTGGTCCATAGAAGATTTCCCCTGGTCCGCTAACTGGAGTGCTTACACCAGGTATTTCAACTCCAGCTTTTGGTTTAAAGATTGTTTGCCAGCCAATGTAAAAGCCCATTGGAATGAAGATTAAAAGAGCGATGATGAGCAATACAGCTACGATATTCCATTCGGATTTCCTTCTTCCAAAAGCCATTTTTTCTTTTTCACCTTCTTTTAGGTTTGAAAATTTATTATTTTGGAACTGGTATATAAAGCTTTTTATCTAAAAGTGCTAATTGATACTCAAGTGATACTTAAAGACCTCTTAAGAAAGAAGAATCCAATGAATTAATTTTTTATTTTTGTAAAGCCTATAAGCGGGCTTTCCTCGCCATTTGGAGGGTTTTATAATTAATTCTGGGGTATCTGGAAGCCCATAGTAGGATAGGATTATAAAACGGAGGAGAGCATTAAATTCTCCTTTAAATTCTTCTGGAGGTTCGGTTTTATGCATGTCGAGTAAAAGCGCTTTTATATCCTTTGAGGTTTTTACGTTTGCTAAAGCGATTCGCCAAGAGCTGACTTTTTGTTGCCATTCAAACCTTCTAGATTCAGCTATTTCCTCTGCCATTCCTTCTGCTAAAATTCCTTCATCCAAAAGTCTTAACATGCCTTTATTTCTTTGGATTATCAATTCCTTAATTTGTTCTGGGGTAAGCCTTTTTACCAAATCTGGATGTTTTTTATAATAATCTCTAATAATTACCTTTTTCACAAACCTTTCGAACTTTTCATTAGTTCCTATAGAAGGTTTGCCAAGTTTAATCCGCTGCCTTTTTATATATAAAACAGCTTCTTCGTATGGCATATTTTACACCGTTTTGGCAATAGTGCAAAGCTCAACAATTTCTAAAGTCCCTTTTACAAGCATCTTACTTGGTATTTTCAAATTTGGAAGTAAGAATTTGGCATGGGGTTCGCTAAACTTTTTATTTTTTAAATT
>JAVZFM010000164.1:0-3020 GCA_038872815.1 Bathyarchaeia archaeon | reverse complement strand
CCTTATAGGCGAGGCATGTATGGAAGCGATAAGGTTTATAGATTTTATGAGGGAGATAATCTTAAGTTGACAGAGCTTGCTGAAAATTTCGATATGTTTATCTTAAGATTCTTTTTAAAGCATCTCCAATATACTCTAGATCTTTATCAGAAACCTTAGGATGAATTGGTAAAGAAAAAACTTGTCTAGCAGCTTTTTCGCTTTCTGGGCACATCCCTTTTTTACATCCAAATTCTCGTTCATAAAATGGAAGTAGATGAATTGGGACTTCATAGTATATAGAAGCTTCTACACCTTTTTCTCTTAATTTCTTAACTATTTTATTCCTTTTTGCTACATTTGCTCCTTTAAGCCTTACAGTATAAAGGTACCAAGAATGCTTTCTTTCTTCAGGCTCAACAGGTAGTATAAGCTTTTTTATTGACTGTAAAATTTCAGTCAATAATTTTGCATTTTTCCTTCTTTTTTCAAGAAAACTTGGCAATTTATCCAATTGAGCTAAACCAACAGCAGCTGAAAGCTCTGGCATACGATAATTATGACCTAGCCTTGTTACCCAATAAGGTTTTTCTTCTCCATGTGATCTAATCGTTCTAAGATTGTTATAAAGTTCTTCATCATTTGTAGTAACAATTCCTCCTTCCCCAGTTGTCATGTTCTTTCCTGCATAAAAGCTAAAGCATGTTAAATCTCCTATACATCCAATTTTTTTATCTTTATA
This sequence comes from Bathyarchaeia archaeon, assembly GCA_038872815.1. GTDB lineage: Archaea > Thermoproteota > Bathyarchaeia > 40CM-2-53-6 > JAVZFM01 > JAVZFM01. The sequence goes on along the minus strand of JAVZFM010000164.1, from coordinate 2,299 downwards.
AATAGCTCCATGAGCTTGAGCTGCATCCTCTATTACGTAAGCATCATATTTATGTGCTATTTCAATGATTGGACCTAAATCTGCTGGAAGCCCGTAAAGATGGACTGGAATTATGGCTTTAGTTTTTCTTGTTATAACTTTTTGAATGCTCTCGCTCGTGACACAATATGTGCTTTCATCTATATCTGCAAATATAGGCTTAGCTCCTGTTAGTACTACAGCATTAGCTGTGGCTGAGAAAGTAAAAGATGGAACTATTACTTCATCACCAGCTTTAACACCAATACTTAATAAAGCTGCATGTAAAGCGGCCGTTCCATTACAAAATGCTACAGCGTACTTAGCTTTAACGTAATTAGCAAACTTTTTTTCAAAACTTGAAACTACAGGTCCACTACCGTTTCTATTTGAAAGTATTCCACTTTTTAAAACATTCACTATTGCTTCTATTTCCTCATTACCTATGCATGGTTCATTTATTTTAATTACTCTCAATTTTAATCAACTTTTTTATGATACTTAATAGTTTAAAAGCTTTAAAGATTTTTAAACTTATGTTGCTTAGGTTTATGTAGCGATTTAGCTAGCTGTAGCCAGATAAATAAGAAAAATAGGTCAATAATTTGGAAGTTTGTCATATGCAAAAATCAACTCAGGATATAAAGGTTTTATTTTCCTTATTTCATTTCTAAAAGCATCTATTTTATGCTTTATAAGCCTTATAAAAGTTTCATAAAAAGGGAACGTGTTGCTGTATAGTAAAAAAGATTGAGCGTTTAATTATTTATTTCGATACTTTATAAAGAATTAATTGAAAAAAGTTGTTCATACAGTACCATGCTATTGAGAACTATCAAAAGCTAAAGCATAAAAGGTTTATAAATAGCTAAAAAGTTACTAGAATTAGCTCTGTCAACTTAAGATTATCTCCCTCATAAAATCTATAAACCTTATCGCTTCCATACATGCCTCGCCTATAAGGTTCAAATACTAGCCAAACCCATGCTTGCCTATTTTAATTTGAGTTTCATCGATTAAAATGCATTCTATGCTATTGGGCTTGAAAGCTTTTGAATCTATATGGCTAAGATTAATCCATGGCTATAAGGCTTTTAGAACAAAAGTATGAATATACGCTATAAATCATAAGCCATATAAGGCTCATTAAAACTAACCGTGAAAAACTCCAAAATAAGCCTTAAGTTGACAGAGCTACTAGAATTATCCATAAAATTTATTATTCAGTTATTTCATTTGTTTGAGTGCTTATAAGAGGTTTAATTGAAAATGGGAATAGCTAAAGTTACAACTCACCCAATTCTTATCCTAAAAGAGAATTTCAACAAAAGCAAAGGGAAGGGGGTTAAAGAAGAGTGCAAGAAAAAAAGCAGAGTAAGTCCAAGGTAGAATTAATAGGTCCTCCAAAACTTACTCGATTCGAAAAAGCTAGAATAATTGGAGCAAGAGCTCTTCAAATAGCAATGGGAGCTCCACCTCTTATAGAAGTTGATAAAAACATTAACTCGCCGATAGATATTGCTATAATGGAATTAAACGAAAAAGTTTTACCAATAAGCATAAGAAGGACTTTACCTGATGGAACTAGTCAAAACATTCCTTTGAAATATCTTTTAGAAGGGGAAGAAAGTTAGGAAGTAGGTTGATAGAAATTAAAGATAATGAAGAAATAACTTGGATCTGTGCTTTTTTAATAATGGCGAGTATATCTGCTGTAGTTGCAACCCTTCGATTTTTCTCGATAATTATTTTCTCTTTTGAATTTGAGCTCTGTATTCTTTACCTTCCGACAATAATCCTTCTTATATTTGCTTGCTTTTACATTAAAAAATCTAAAAAGATTAAAATGAAATAAAATTAAGCTTTTAAAATAGCTCAATGAATTTCCCAACATTCTTTTCTAAAGCTTTTTTATAAACAAGCTCAGCTGTAATAGCATCTTGAATAGCCAATCCAGTTGAGCTAAAAACAGTTATTTCTTGATTTGAAATCCTTCCTTGCTTTAATCCAGCACATATTTCTCCTATTTCAGCCCATATATCTTCTTTGCTTATGATCCCTTTAGCCAATGGAACATTTATTTCTCCACTATGAGAAGCTTGATCCCAATCATCTATTACTATTTTCGATCTTTTTAAAATAGCTGGATCGAGCTCTTGTTTTCCTGGAGCATCTGCTCCTATACAATTTATATGCATGCCTTTATCGATCCATTCATTCATTCCTAAAGGATTTCTTGAAGGAGTAGCAGTAACTATTATATCTGAGCCTTTAACAGCTT
>JAVZFM010000163.1:0-3026 GCA_038872815.1 Bathyarchaeia archaeon | reverse complement strand
TTTAGGTAAAGTTTTAAGTTCAGGATGAGGTATATAATAAGTTTTTTGAGCCCCAATCGGTTCTGGAAATTCTACTATTTTCTCTCCAGAAAATGGAGGCACATATATATATCTACCATCTTCATAATAACATCTCTCTTTTACTGCTGGATCATATTCCCATAATGTTGTATCTAAAAGACCGAGAGATGGGGCTAAACATCTATATGCTGCATGCGAGATTTGAATTTCATAAACTTGATCTAAATTGTTAGCTGCGTATTTAGCGAGAAGATTTGTAACGCCTGGAGTTGCTCCAACACCTGGAACATATATTACTCCAGCTTTTTTTGCTTCTTCATCATGTTTTTCTAAATCTTGTAATCCGCTTACATCAAGTCCATTTACTTTAGCTGCTATAGCAGCTTCAGTTACTTTTTCATCATATTTAAATGGTAAACCATTAACTATTATATCATAATTTTTCATTAGGCTTGATAATTCTTTTATATTTTCCGCATTTACCTTAATTATTGAGATTCTATTATCATTCAATTCTGAAGCTAATGCTTTAGCTTTTTCAACATTTATTTCTCCAATTGTTATTTCAGAGAAGTCGCTAGTAAAGCTGAGATCTTTAATAGCTTCTGAACAAATAGTTCCAGCTCCACCTAAAACTAAAACCTTCAAGATAAGAAAGAATCCCTCTTAAAAATAGGTAAATATTAAGGTTTAAGGATTACAAATCCTGTTTCTGGAATTTTAACTTTAACATTAACTCCTTCCTTAATTATACCTTTTGATAAGGGATCTTGCATGCTAACTGTTAAAGATAAGTTATTTTTAATATCAATTGTGTACTTGGCTACACCGCCTACAAAGCTTGCTTCAATAATTTTTCCGTAAAGCTCATTCTTTTTTAACGGTTCATTAACTTCACTCTTCTCCAACTCAATAGCTTCCGGTCTTATAAGTAAATAAATTGATTCATTTTCTGAAAAGCTTTCTGAAGCCTTAACATTGAAAGTCCCAAATTCCGTTTCTATAAGCTTAAGTTCACCTGATGATTGAAGAATTTTAGCTGGAAATATATTTGATAAACCCATAAAATCAGCTACAAATTTTGTTTTTGGACAACCATAGATTTCTATAGGTGTTCCTATTTGTTCTATTCGACCTTTATTCATTACAGCTATTTTAGTTGACATGCTTAAAGCTTCAGCTTGATCATGAGTTACATAAATAGTTGTTATTCCTAAAGATCGTTGAATTTTTCTTAATTCACTTCTCATATGAACTCTAAGTTTAGCATCTAAATTGCTTAAAGGCTCATCTAAAAGAAGAACTTCAGGATTTATAACTAAAACTCTTGCAAGAGCAACTCTTTGCTGTTCTCCACCACTAAGTTGATCAGGTCTTCTAGATTCGTAACCCGCAAGACCAACTATGCTTAAAGCTTCTTTAACTCTCTTTTTTATTTCATCTTTAGGAATTTTACGAATCTTTAATCCATAAGCTACATTATCGAATACCGTCATATGCGGAAAAAGAGCGTAACTTTGAAAAACGAAACCACAATTTCTCTTTTCAGGTGGAATATGGTTAACAATTTTATCATTTATATAAATTTCACCTTCATCAGGTTCATAGAAACCTGAAATCATTCTTAGGGTAGTAGTTTTTCCACAACCGCTTGGACCAAGCATAGTAAAGAAGTCGCCTCGCTCAACATCAAACGATATATGGTCCACAACAATTACTTTATCAAATTGTTTTACAACATTTCTTAATTTTACATGGGGCAATAATTTTTGCCTCCTCTTTTGTATTCATCAAACTATTAGATTAACTTCACAAATGAATATAAAGGAAAAAAGAAGTATATAAACTTTATAAAAAAAAGAGAAAGCGGAAGTTTAAGCTCCGTAACGTTTTGTCCATTCATCTAAAAGTCTTTCTCTGTTTTTTGCAACCCATTTGAAGTCATAATTTGGCATAATTTTATGGTTTTCTATAAGCCATTTCCATGCTGGATGCGCTGCAGCGAGATCTTCTGGAAATGGAAAGTCTGTTCTAGAAACTTTAAGCCATGAACCGCTCCTGTAATACTCATACATCATTGGTTTAGATATAGCGGCTTGGAGGACCCTCCATGCATTTCCAGGTCGTTTAGCACCATTAATTATAGCTGCACCATGAATATTAACTGCCACACCTTCTTCAGGTACCCAAATCTCTACAGGATAACCTGCCTCTTTACTTTTCACCGTTTGATAATCAAAAGTAAGTCCTAAAACACATTCACCAGTTTGCGCAAGTTTTCCAGGTGCTGAACCGCTTGGAGTTATCTGCGCGCAATTTGGAACGAGCTTATCGAAAAATTCCCATCCTTTATCTTCACCAAAAAGAATCATTATGCCAGTAAGAAACATAGTAGCTGTTCCTGATGTTTTTGGGTTTGGCATTATTATTTCTCCTTTCCATTTTGGATCTGTTAAATCCCAGTAGCTTTTAGGCATAGTTAAACCTTTTTCCGCCGCTCTTTTTGTATGGAAAACACCCATAGGTGCAGTCCAGTATCCTAAGCCAAACCATACACCTTCAGGATCCGTAAGCTTAGGATCTATCTTATCAGCATTAGCTAATGGTTGATCAGGTTTTACGATAACCTTTTCCTCCTTTAATGTTTCTAAAGCCCAGTCAGATAAGCCCCAAACTATATCAGCAACCGGAGCTGCTTTCTCAGAGATTAAACGAGCCATAACAGTACCTGTTGATTCAGTCCAAGTGCTTATATCGAGACCAGTCATATCAACTAATAAGGGCATATAACCTTCTTGTTCATAAGCTTCAAAATAGGTGTATATAGAGACTTTTCTCCCTTCAACTGGTGCTCCAGGTGCTGTTACTGTTTTTGTTTCTGTTATTGTTGTTACTGCTCCTGGAGCTGCTTTGGGGGCTGCTCCATAACCTATAGCTGCTCCAACAGCTAAACCAACAACACCAGCACCAACAGCCTTCAAATAACCCCTTCTAGAAGGAGCCTC
>JAVZFM010000162.1:0-3027 GCA_038872815.1 Bathyarchaeia archaeon | reverse complement strand
TTATTTAACGTAATAAAGCCGCTTAGAATAGTTTATGAATGTTTTTCACCTTATAGCTTGAAAAACGTATTTTTAAATTTCTATAAGCCCTTCGTAAAGCTTAAAAATTTATTCCGCGATAGGAAATATGCTTTATACGCGTTAGCTTTAGGAAAAAGGTTATAGAGTTTTAGGTAGGTGTTAATGATGAGCGAATTTAGCTTTCATGGAGAATCTCCTGAATATGTAAAGATAAGCTTTGCAGCTGCTATAACGCTTGGCTTTATACATGGGAAGTTCTTTAGAGAGGCGAAGCTTTATTGCCTTAACCTTTTATTAACATATAATGATGGATGCATTGGTAAATGCGCTTACTGCGGTTTATCAAAGTCTAGATTAATTAATGGCTCATGGATTGATCAAAGCTTTATTCGAGTAGATTGGCCTATAGTTTCATTAAATGAATTCATTAAAAGAATGAGTGATGAAAAATGCTCTCATATAGAAAGAGTTTGCGTCTCCATGATTACTAATAGAAAAGCTGTTAAGGATACTTTAACGATAGTAAAAAGGCTTAAGGAAAAAACTGATGCTATCTCCTCTTTAATAGCTCCAACAATTATTAATGAAGAGTGGTTATGCAAACTTAAGGATGCTGGAGCAGATAAAGTTGGTATAGCAATAGATGCTGCAACCCCTAGCTTATTTGATAAATTAAGAGGTAAAGGTGTTAAAGGCCCGCATAAATGGAGCTGGTATTGGAAAATAGTTGAAGAAGCATTAAAAATATTTGGAGAGAATAATGTAGGAGTACACCTTATAGTTGGCTTAGGTGAAACTGAAGAAGAAATGGTTATGGCTATTCAAAAAGCTTATGATATAGGTGCTTTAACACATTTATTCTCATTCTTTCCAGAGCAAGGCTCTTTGCTTGAATCTCTTCCTCAACCTTCAATAGGAAAATACAGAAGAATTCAGTTAGCAAGATATTTAATAAATAAACGTATTTCAGCTTACAATAAAATGAGTTTTGATGAAAAAAGAAGAATAATAGATTTTGGAGTAAGCAAAGAAGATTACATTAAAATTATAGAAAGCGGGCTTCCATTTATGACATCTGGTTGCGCAAGTAAAAATATGGAGAATGCCTGCAATAGACCTTTTTCTGATTATACTCCATATCAAGCATATATAGGGGAATTGAGAAACTTCCCTTTTAAACCAAATAATGAAGATATATCTATAATAAAAAAACAAATTAAAGATTATTCAGATACACCTGTTAAAGAATGGATTAATAAAGGTGAAACTCTTGCCAATGCTTTTTAATGAAGCAATAAATAAAGGTTTTCAAGGTAAACCTTTAGAGTTCTTATTTAAAGAAGCATATAAGTTACGTAAGAAAGTTTTTTCAAACGTTATTTATTTTTATTCCCCTGGAGTAGCTTATTTTACCTTATCTTTTAATGACGCGTCAAGCTTGATTAAATTTCCAGCTATTTCAATAACTGGAAGAAGATGCTATCTCAATTGCGAGCATTGTAAAGGGAAGCTTTTGGAAAGAATGATTCCTGCTGAAACTCCTAGGAAATTGTTTAAGGTATGTCTTAAAATTAAGGAGGCGAATGGAGAGGGATGCCTTATCAGCGGAGGAAGCCTTAAGAACGGACATGTTCCATTAATGGATTTTATTCCAGCAATTAAAAAAGCGAAGAAACTGGGATTAAAAATTGTTGTGCATACAGGTGTTATAGATGAGAGTTTAGCTGAAGCTCTCGCATCAATAGATGTCGATGGAGTTATGATAGATATAATTGGGTCAAAAGAAACTATTAATAAGGTATATCATCTTAATCGCAATATAGAAAGCTTTGAGCATTCTCTTTCTCTTTTAGAATCAAATAATATACCGTCAATCCCGCATATAGTTGTTGGATTGCATTTTGGAAGATTAAAAGGAGAATGGGAAGCTTTAAAAATTGTAGCAAGGCATCGAATTTCTGCTTTAGTAATTGTTGCATTAATGCCTTTAGAAGGTACATCAATGGAGAATGTAACGCCGCCTTCTCCTATTGAGGTGGCTAAAGTGATTTTAACTGCAAGAATGTTAATGCCTAGTAGGCCTTTGCTTCTTGGTTGCGCTAGCTCTAAAGGATTATATAAAGCTCGTTTAGATGTTCTTAGCATTAAAGCGGGAGTAAATGGAATAGCTTATCCAAGCGAGGAAGCATATAGGTTAGCTGCTAAACTAAAGCTAAAAATTAAGCTTCGCAATGAATGCTGTTCCCTTTTATGGAAAGAATTTTATAAAAAGGGGAATAATATTTGAAGAAATTATGGCGATTTATAGATACAGGAGCTCGAAACGCTGCAGAAAACATAACTTTAGATTATGTGCTTCTTGAATGTAAAGCAAAAGATTTAATTCCTGATACTATTCGTCTCCTTAAATTTAAGCCTCATTCAGTTTTAGTAGGTTACCATCAAGATGTAGAACATGAAGTAAGACTTAACTATGCTATAGAGAAAGGCATAGATGTGAATAGAAGAATTACTGGAGGAGGCGCTATATACTTTGATGAGTCATCCGTTGGATGGGAGATAATAGCTTCAAAAAACTCAATTCCACCCCATAAAAACATTGAAGAATTATTTGAAATTATTTGTAGAGCTGTTGAAGCGCTTAAGCTTCTTGGAATACAGGCATCATTCCGTTTAAAGAATGATATTGAGGTTAATGGCAGAAAAATTTCTGGAACAGGCGGGACAGCATGCGAAAACGCACTCTTATTTCAAGGCACATTGCTTGTAAATTTTGATGTTGAAACAATGGTGAAAGTATTAAGGATACCAATTATAAAGCTTAAAGATAAAGAGTTAAATTCAATTAAAGAGAGGATTACTTGTCTTAAATGGGAGTTAGGTTATGAACCGAGTTATAAAGAAATTAAAAAGGCATTAAAATTCGGGTTCGAGAAAGCGTTTAAAATAAAGCTTGAAAATGGAAATCTTACTAAGGAGGAGGAAAAGCTTTTTTATAGTAAGCTG
>JAVZFM010000161.1:0-3076 GCA_038872815.1 Bathyarchaeia archaeon | reverse complement strand
ATTGAAGTTTGAGTTCCAAAAGCAAAAAATAAAAGCCCTATTAAAAAAATTGTGATTCCTAAAAAGAAAATTTTTGGGTTCAAGTTAATTTCACCTATGCTTGAACATTACTTTAGCTTTATTCCGCATTTATAACAAAATTTTGCTCCTAAATCTATAGGGGAGCCGCATTTAAAACAATACTTAAGCCCAACAGATTCAGCTTCTTCTTCAAAGATAAGCTCATGCTTTTTTAAGTATTCTCGAATCATTTTTATCATTTTTGCATAGCTTATTAGACTTCCTTCTTCAAAGCCTAAAATGTTTGCTAAATTCTTATCAACACGGATCCTTTTTTTCAAAAAGCTACTCAAGACTTTCCCAACCTAATTAAGTTTTAGATTAAGCTTTACCTTTAAGCTTTTTGTTTAATAAAAAATTAAAACATAACAATGTAAATATAATTAAAGGAAACAAATAGAACAGATCATAAAATTCAAAAATCTCTATGGGATTATCATAAGCTTTAAGTATTATGTTGATTTCAGTAACAGAAGCATCGCTAGCGCTTATACTTTTAGATTCTGTTAAATATCCTGGCATAGCAACTGTTATTGAATAATTTCCACTTTCAAGCCATAGTTCATAAAAACCATCCAATGTTACTGTTTCAACATAGCTTTCATTGCTAAAGGCTAAGAAAGATGCCCATGATAGATTCATAAGCTCATTCAAGCAATTGAAGCCCCCAATCCATCCTGATATATAGGCTAATTTATCCAATTCTAGCATTATTGAGGTTTTACTTGAAATATTAACTTCTATAAAAATTTCAACTTTTTGCTCATATCCAGGAACTAAAACCTTTATTCTATAATTTCCAGAAGGCAATCCATAATCAAGTTGCATAACTCCATCTGTTGTATCGTAAAAATTAACCCATCTTTTTGCTGGATTTCCTGCATAGCTTTCAAACCCATAAATTAATATAGTAAAATCTTTAGACATAACTGGAATATAGCTTATGTTTGCTCCTACAAAGTTTCCAGATATATCGAAAAGTTCTATTCTTATAGGAACGTTTTTCTCTAAGCTTATTGGAGTGAAAATTTTTTCTTTCTTAAAAAGAATTGTGACCTCAATAGTAGCTCCTTTAATCAATTTAAGGTTCCTATCGCTTATAGATCCCTCTAAACCTTCTATCAAAAAATCTTCTTTTTGAATATAGCCTAAAGTATTCACTTTTATTAAATAAGTTCCAGATGGTAAAGATTTATCATGTAAAAGAGAAAAGTAATAGGGGAAAAAGCTTTTAGTTATCCTATAGTAATCTATTCCCCAATACTCTAAAGCTACGATATTTGAATTTGGTTGCTGAATATTAATCACTCCATAATCGTTTCCAACAATATCAAAGAATCTTACAGTTATGTTTTTTCCAGGAAAAGCCCAAGGCGTTATCCTGGGAGGATTTTGCCACTCAATAGATGTAAAAGTTATATTGAGAATTGAGGCTTTAAACATCCCTAAACTAACTTCTACAGCATTGTTACATCCAGCTACAGTAACTTCTATTGTTCCTTCTTGAAGGTATTCTCCCATATATGCCTTTATCAAATATGTTCCAGGAAGTAGGCCTGAATCATATATTTTAAGAGTTTCATAAAGATCTCTAAATCCAGTTAGGCTTATAAGTGCTTGCTCATTGCCTGCATTAACAAATGTAAAATTCCTTGCTTTTAAAGTCCCAGTTAAATCATAAGCTTCTAAAACAAGAACATGATCTCTTGGAGAAGGTGAGTTCTCAAATGCCGACCTTTTTTCTTTAAAGTTTACTACTACATCGATCCTGCTACTTTTTTCAAGAAAGAAGTTAATAAAAGAATTAGTGGAATAATTTCCTAAATGCACAACTACTTCATTCAATTGATTATAGCCATTGATATGTGCTCTTATATAGTAATCTCCAGGCTTTAATCCAGAGATATAACCAGCTTTATCTTGAGGAATATGCCCATCGTATTCAATTGATCCATTGAATAAAAAGCGATGATAGCTTAAACTTGGAACTGTAGTGTTCTTAAAAATAGTTATAGGCTTTAAGTTGAAATCAAGCAATTCAAGATAGATGTTCTTACTTTTTAAAAGAACGATGTTAGGGGCTATTGAATAACTTGCATTCCCCCAAGGAACTTCATGTTGTTTACATCTTGACCAAATAGTTCCACCAATAATAGGGCTTGGTTTTAAATAAAAATCAACATTTTCAAGAGATTGCCCTTCTAAAACACTAACAGGGTTTTCTAACTTTATTGGAGCGAAACCAGCAGCTTCAGCTGTTAAATTGTATGTACCAGCAGGCAATCCATACAATGTATAAGCTCCATTCATAGAACTATTAAAATAAGCTCTTGCTTTAACGATTTTGCCTTGAGGAGTTTTTCCAATAGCAATTACTCTCCCTCCAGTTCCTTCAGGTAACTTTATAGGATTTCCAAACAAAGATCTATTAAAACCACCGTATCTAATCGTTCCTGAAATGTACGCTGGATTTAAGCTACCGCTTATTACTAAAGTTGGAAAATTTTTAGCCCCTATAGAAGTACCATTAACAAAGATTTTAAAGAAGTACCTTCCAATGATTTTAGGAGCTTTTAGCTTAAAAATCCTTATTGAATGCTCTCCCTTAGGAATTCCATTTGAAGTAACATTAGCTATGGAAATTCTCCACCAGTTAGGAGCTATTGGATCAAGCTCATTCATTTTAGATACTGATATAAAACGATAATCATTAGTATAGCTTGTCCATATGTTCGATGTATCTCCAGCTATTAATCCTTCAAATTCAGGAGGGATGTATATAGAAATCGAACTATAAAACCCATTATGAATTAAATTTATTTTAAAGAGTAAATCTCCAATTGCTTCAGTTAATACCATACTTTTTGGATATTCTAAACGAGCTATAGTTTCATTGGAGCAATCTAGATAGTAAGAGTATTTTCCTGGGCTAACAGAAGCTATCGCAATAGAGTTGGCTGAAGCTTTAATGAAAATAGTTTTGTCTAAGACAAGAATTTGAAGTACTAAAAGTAAA
>JAVZFM010000160.1:0-3079 GCA_038872815.1 Bathyarchaeia archaeon | reverse complement strand
ATGAATAGTTCCTCTATAAATGAATGTATACCCTCCACCTCTTGGAAGAATTGCTAAAGGCTTTTCAAGAATATCATATATTCCACCAGCAAATATGAATATTGCAAAAGAAATTATTAAAAAAGTTAATAAAGTTAAAGATTTAACCATGCTTAACTTTGGTAATCGCTTTTTACGAATAGAGTATGAAATATTTCTGAATAACCTTTTTAATTTCCAACTCAACGCTTATCACTAATTTATGAAAGCTAAATATTTTAATATTACTTTAGTATTTTAATATTTCTCTATTAGGCTATTGGTGTAAAACTTTGCCACAAAAAATATTTTGTAAAGATTGTGGTACTATACTTTATTCTGGCGAAGAAGTAGAGTCTCCAATAAGCATAATCCAAAAATATAATTCGTTATGTCCTAATTGTAAGAAAAAGCTTAACTTTAATCCTATGGATATAAAAATACTTTCATTAGAATCAGAAAATTCTATTAAAAGAAAGCTTAATAGTTCAAAAATAAGGAAGTGATTATTTTGGGATTGAAAACTCAATTGTATGAATATCATAAAGCAAATGGAAAATTGATAGAATTTGCTGGTTTTAGCTTACCTGTTTGGTATAAAGGAATAAACTTAGAATGTATGGCAACTAGAACTTCTGTAGGAATTTTTGATGTTTCACATATGGGAAGAGCATTAATCTCTGGTGAAGATGTTGAAAACTTTTTAAATTATGTAATAACAAACAATGTAAGCTCTTTAACTGAGTATAAGGCTTTATACTCAGTTATGTGCAATGAAAATGGCGGGATTATAGACGATTTAACTGTAATCAAGCTTAAAAAAGATCTATTTATAATGATTTATAATGCAAACAATAGAAAAAAAGATTTTTCTTGGTTAAAACAAAACTCTTCTAAGTTTAAAGTGAATGTTGAGGATATTTCTGATAAAGTAGCTATGATTGCTCTTCAAGGCTGTAATGCTCAAGCAATTCTTGAAAAACTATGTAAAGAAGATCTTTCAAAAATTCCACGCTTTGGTGCAGGCGAAGTTTCTATAGAAAACAATAAATGCTTGATTTCGAGAACTGGCTATACTGGTGAAGATGGTTTTGAAATCTTTGTTTATGATTCGCCTATTGAAAATCCTTTGCGTGCATTAAAAGTTTGGGACTCTATACTTAAAGCTGGAAAAGAATTTGGAATAGAGCCTTGTGGTCTTGGTGCTCGCGATGTTCTTAGGCTTGAAGCTGGAATGTGCTTATATGGAAACGATATAGACGAATCTATAACTCCGCTTGAAGCTATGCTAAAGTTTGTAGTGAAATTCGATAAAGATAATTTCATAGGAAAGGAAGCATTAAAAAAACAAATGGAAGAAGGGACAAAAAAAGTAAGAGTAGGCTTAATAATGCTAGAGAGAGGAATTCCAAGAGCTGGCTATGAAATAGTTATAGATAATCAATCTATAGGAAAAGTAACAAGCGGAACAGCATCTCCTACTTTAAATTGTGGAATTGCTATGGGCTATGTTAAAAAGGATTACTCAAAAGAAGGAAACATTTTAGGAATTAAAATAAGAGAAAGAGTAGTAAAGGCTAAAGTAGTTAAACTTCCATTCTATCAAAGAAGAGTTTATGACAAAATTATTTATTTAGGAAAAGAGTATCCGTTTTATCAATGGAAAGAGCTTGGGTTAAACCTAAAATTAAGCTAATAGTAAAAGCTTTTTATCTTTGCAATGTTATGAATTTATTAGGTGAATTGAAGTATGAAAATCGATGATTATGAAATTCCTGAAGATTTATACTATACAAAAGAACATGAATGGGTAAAAATAGAAGGAGAAAATTGTAGAGTTGGAATAACAGATTATGCTCAAAAATCTCTTCATGAAATTGTTTTTGTTGACTTACCAAAAGTTGGGGCTAAAGTATCACAAATGCAACCTATAGGGGCTGTAGAGTCTGTTAAAGCTGTAGCCGATGTATTTTCACCCATCTCTGGTGAAGTTGTTGAAGTTAACAGTAAGCTTATGGATAGTCCAGAACTTTTAAATAAAAGCCCATATTCTGATGGTTGGATGGTTTTGATAAAACCATCAAACCTTGATGAAGAAATTAAGAAATTGTTTGATGCAAAAAGCTATTGCGATTACATAAAATCTCTTTTAGAAAAAGGATAAAGCAAAAAATCCTTAAACAAGTTAATCATACGTAATTATGCTTTTTTACTTTTAATCCTTTTTTAATGATAACTCTAAATCATTATTGAAAGAATTAATTCAGTAGCTTCAAAGAAACCCTCACCATCTTCTTTAGAAGTTATATGTTTGGCTATAGCCTTTAAGCTATTGGGAGAGTTTGCTACAGCTATTCCATATCCAGCTACTTTAAACATATCTATATCTGTTTCGCTATCTCCTATTGCTGCAATTTCGCTTACTTTTAATCCCATTAAATCAGCAGCAACCTTTAATGCATTGCCTTTATTAATTTCTTTACTTAAAATATGATAAGCATATCCACTATCTAACAGCCTTAAATTTGGAAAATCAAGCATTACTTCAATTATTTTTTCTTTTTCAATGTTCCTTCTTAAAGCTATATCAACTAGCCTATAAGGGTTAGACCAACTTTCAACGATTTTTCCATTATATTTTTCCTTAAGCCTTTTTAAAACAACTTTAGCATCATCCATTTTTCCAAAAACTTTAATATTCCCTTTATACTCAATAACAGCACCATTTTCACAAATCAATGCTCCACTACAGCCTATGTAATTTTTTAAAGTTTTTAATACACAAAGAGTATTTCCTGATGCCAATATAACTGATATTCCTTTTGCCTCTAAGTTCCTTATAGCTTCTATAGCTTTACAAGATATTCTTTCTTTTTCATCAGTCAATGTTCCATCAACATCTGTAGCTACAGCCTTTATCTTCAACGAATTTCTCCTCAATTATAGCTTTAAGATAGCTTTTTATTCCTAAATTATTTTAAAACATATTGAGTAAAGATGTTTAAAAAAATATTGGTTCCAGTTGATGGCTCAGAGGATTCTAAGAAAGCTCTTAAATACG
>JAVZFM010000159.1:0-3200 GCA_038872815.1 Bathyarchaeia archaeon | reverse complement strand
GTCTTTATTTAAAAAGAAATTCAAGTGAATGGACTAAAGTAGCTGGACATTTAGCTTTTAAACTTACTATTAAGCAGGTAGATAATGAAACTTTAATTGTAGAAAGCGAAAGTGGATTAACATATGAAGCTTTATACAGAAGAGTTTTATTTGAAACAGGACTTTACAAACCACCATATGAAAATTTAATTAAAAATTTACCTAGTAAAGTTGAACCTCAAGTTGAAGCTTTAGCTGAAATTTATAAGGGTGTAAGATTACCTTATGCCCCTTTAGATTTTAAATATATCTTAGTGGCTGCAACTCTTTCTAAAAGAGTTAATTATGAAAAAGTGATAGGTTGGTGTAGAGCTATATGGGAAAAAACAAATGGAAGATTAGATTTAATAACCAAGTTAACTAGAAAGGAGTTAAGAAAAATCGGTGGAAGTTATCAAATTTTTCAACTTCAAAAAACAGTTAAAGATTTTTTGAATTTATCTAAATATTTACATGAAAAAGTTAAATATTTAATAGGTGAACCTTATGTTCCACCTGAGGAGTTTATTCTTTGGTTACCATCAGAGTTAGCTAGATTAACTTTAATTAAGGGTTGTTGGGGAATAGGCCCTAAAATAGCAGATTCAATAATATTAACAACTTTCAAATCTACAAATACTATTCCATGCGATACTCATATGAAAACTGTAGCTATTAGACTTGGTTTTGTAGATTACGCGGTTATGCCTGAAAAACGTTTTTGTTCAAAATTCCTCTGCGATTATAAAGCTTCTTTAATATTTAATATTCCATTATGTCCTAAAGCTGAAAGAAGCTTATGTTTGAAAACTAAATTAAACTATTTTAAAGAGTTAGGCGGATGGATACAAACTTTAATTTATCTTCATGGAAAAAAATTTTGTAAAGTTAATAAACCTTTATGCAAAATTTGCCCAATTAAAAAAGAATGTAGTTGGGAAGAAAAAAGAGAAAATAATTTTCCAACTTAATTTTTAAATATATGTTGTTTCAATTATTTTTCTTAATTCTTCAACAGATTCAGGATTCATTAATGTAGTGATGTCTCCCACAGGTTCTTTTGTAATTAATTTCTTTATTATCCGTCTCATTATTTTTCCACTTCTAGTTTTAGGTAAATCTGAAACATAAATAATTTTTTTCGGTCTGGCTGTTGGACCTATAATTCGTTCCACCTGTTTTATTAATTGATTAGTTAAATCTTCTGATGGAGTGTAACCTTTTTCCAAAACAACAAAAGCTACTGGAACCTCACCTTTAATTGGATCTGGAGCAGCTACTACAGCGCTTTCTATAACAGCTTCATGCCTGTTTAATGCATCTTCAACTTCTGCATTAGCTAATCTATGTCCCGCCACTTTCATAACATCATCTATTCTTCCAGTTATTCTAGTATTTCCCATTTCATCTATAATTTTCGCTCCATCACCAGTTGTATAATAGTTTTCCCCAAATCTACTCCAATATTGTTCTTTATATCTTTTAGGATCCTTAAATATTCCTCTAAGCATTCCTGGTGGAAATGGATTACAAATAACTAAGTTTCCTTCTTTACTAGGCTTTCCTTCATCATCAAGAATTTCCCTTTTAACGCCTGGGAAAGGTCTACCGGCAACTGTTGGTATGAAGGGGCCTATCCCTGGTAAAGCATTTATTAATGTACCTCCAGTTTCAGTTTGCCACCAAGTATCGATTATTGGGCATCTTCCACCACCGATATTATTGAAATACCACATCCATGCTTCTCTATCTATTGGTTCACCAACAGTTCCTAATATTCTTAAGCTTGATAAATCATGTTTTTTAACCCATTCTTCACCAAACATCATAAACATTCTAATAGCTGTTGGAGCAGTATAAAATATTGTTACACCATATTTCTCTATTATTTGCCAGAATCTATCTGGTGCTGGATAATCTGGAGCACCTTCATAAATCACCATCGTAGCGCCGCATAGTAATGGCCCATAACAAGCATATGTATGTCCTGTAATCCATCCTATATCCGCTGTGCACCACATAATATCTTCATCATGCAAATCGAAATCCCATTTGGTTGTCCAATAAGCTTGAGTAGCATAACCGCCTGTATGGTGAACTATGCCTTTAGGTTTACCTGTTGTTCCACTAGTATATAAAATGAATAAAGGTTCTTCGCTATCCATAACTTCCGGTTCGCAATAAGATTCTGCTTTATTCATTAACTCATGCCACCAAAAATCTCGTCCTTCTTTCATATCTACATTTAATCCAATTCGTTTAACAACAATAACTTTTTCTACAGAGGTTTCCTTAACTCCTTCATCAGCATTAGCTTTAAGATTAATACTTTTCCCTCTTCGATAATATCCATCAGATGTAACTAAAACTTTAGCTTCAGCATCTATTAACCTGCTTTTTAAAGATTCAGGACTAAACGCTGAAAATACTACGCTATGAACAGCTCCTATTCGAGCGCAAGCCAACATAGCTATTTGAACCTCTGGAATCACCGGCATATAAATTCCAACTCTATCACCTTTCTTTACACCAAGAGTTTTAAGGACATTAGCAAACTTGTTAACTTCTCTATAAAGGTCGTTGTAGGTTAAAATTCGATTTCTCTCTTCAGGAGGTTCAGGTTCCCAGATTATAGCAGCTTTATTTTTTCTCCAAGTTTTAACATGTCTATCTACAGCGTTATAGCAAATGTTTAGCTTACCGTTAATAAACCATTTAAAATATGGAGGATTCCATTCATAGATTTTATTCCATTCTTTAAACCATTCTAAACCTTCATGAGCTTTTTCAGCCCAGAAACCTAAAGGATCTTTGCTAGCTTTTTCATAAATTGATTCATCAGTTACCCAAGCGATTTTTTTAAGCTCAAGTGAAGGCCAAAAGATTTCTCCATCTCCTTTAACAACCCAGCTTTTTCCTTTTTCCATGTTTAAACCACACTCTTTGAAAGCAAAATTTTAAAGCTTAGGAATTAAAGTAAATAAGCTTTTTAAATTTTATGCTTTTCTTTAAATTTTTAAAGCTTAAAAACTTCTTTAACAGCTTCCTCATAAACTTTTAAATCTTCTCCTTTAAACAATACTATTCTAACTTCCTTTAAAGAACCTGATTCTTTTTCTATAAACTCTTTTATAGCTTTAAGCGCTACTCTGCTAGCTTTCTCTATCGGGTAGCCATAAGCG
>JAVZFM010000158.1:0-3287 GCA_038872815.1 Bathyarchaeia archaeon | reverse complement strand
AGCTTATTATAGAACTTTGGCTCAAGCTAGAGTGAATGTTGTAAGATCAATTTATACGATTTTTCTTCTAGGATATTCAGGGTTATTTGATAATCCTAGGCTAGAGCCTTTTATAGAATTAGGAAATAAAATAAAATCCTATGTGGAAAGCTTAAAAAGTATAAATAAAAGCGATTTTAAAGAAAAAATTGAAAGTATGGAAAAATTATTGGATGAAAAGATAAAAGAAACTATAGAATCATTTATAAAGAGGGGGTTAAATAAATAATTCTATTTCTTAGGAATTATTTCGAAAACTTTTGATTTAATAGCATATTTCCATTCAGAAGGAGAACCGGCTCTATTTAAAATTCCTTTATCAACAAGTCTAGATAAATAAGTAGAAACCACGCTTAAGCTTATACCTTCACCAAATACATGAAAGTATGCATCCTTGACATCCTTTGATGAAAAAATTCTATCTGAAAAATGAGTTAAAACTAAAGTTTTAATCCTATCAAATTTATTTGAGGAAAGAAATAATGAGCCCTCTTTAAGGTTAGGAGTGGATGTCCCTCCCATAAGCTCCATGTAGTCTAAAACTTTTGATATTTTTTCCCTTGAAAGATTACCATCAAGAACAATTGTATGCTTAGTACCCTCTTCATCGAAAAACTCTATCTTTACTTTTTTCGCTGGCATTGATTTCAACTCTTGGCTAACAATTCACAAATTAACTAAATAACTTGTGAACTAATGTTTATTATAGAAAATTTTCATACTTAAACTTTACGATTTCTAAGAGAAAAAGAAGCTTTCCAGTAGAAATGAAGGGGTATATTCATCGTTCACAAAAAGTTATTAAATTCTTTTAAAAATTCAATAAAAAATCCAGATTATAGAATAATTATTGTGAAGTTAACAGAAAATTAACAAACTCTTACCCTTTAATTTCTATTGGAATAAAACTTAGTGAAAGACTTTCGTTATTTTTAGTTTAGTAGTGTAAAAACTTAAAATAATTGTATAACAACTTTTTAATATTTTTTTACCTTTTACCTTTTGGAGTATTTTTTACAAAATAAAAACGCGAGTAAAGTAAAAACTTGGGAGTATTTCATAAGAAATTTAGGGGTGGAGGGAAGAATTCAACTTTTTCTTGTTTTTAATAAAAATTTTTGTACAAGAAACTCTATTATTTCCTTTAGAAACATTTTAGCTTTAAAGGAGGAAAAAAGCTTGAGCGACATCCTTGAAAACGTATTCGATAGATTTTTATCTGGTTCAAAAATTTTTAAAAATCGTCATGTGCTTAGACATGATTATATTCCTGATAATCTCCCTCATAGGGATGAAGAAATAGCTAAATTGGGAAGCATGTTAGCTCCTGCATTAAACTCTTCAAAAATTTCTAATATATTCATCTATGGAAAAACGGGAACTGGAAAAACAGCTGTTACTAAATTCGTTCTAGAAAGGCTTGAACGAAAGGCTAAAGAAACAGGATCTATCATTAAAATCTCATATATAAATTGTCGTTTAACTGGTACAAATTATAGAGTTTTAGCTGAGATTTGTCGTACAATAGGGCTTAACGTTCCATTTACTGGGTTAGCTGTAGGAGAGCTATTAACTCGTTTTAAGGATAAATTAGATGCTCAAGAAAACGTTCTTTTAGTTATTTTAGATGAAATTGATTCGTTAGTTAAATCCCAAAACGATGATACTTTACTTTATGAAATGACGCGCATAAACGAGAATTTGAGGAATAGCTGGGTAAGCATAGTTGGAATTTCTAACGATTTACACTTTAAAGAATTTTTAGACCCAAGAGTTCTTAGCTCCTTAAGCGAAGAAGAGGTTGTTTTTAAACCATACTTAGCGAATGAGCTTTATGACATTCTTCTAGAACGTGCTAAAAAAGCTTTTATCGATGGAGCTCTTCAAGATTCAGCTTTAAGGCTTTGTGCAGCTTTAGCAGCTGGAGAACATGGAGATGCTAGAAGGGCTTTAGACTTGCTTCGTATAGCTGGAGAATTGGCCGAAAGAGAAGGGGCTTCAATTGTTGAAGAAAAACATGTAAAAATGGCTCAGCAAAAAATCGAGCGTGACCGTATAATAGAAGCTTTAACAACTCTTCCAATCCACTCAAAAATACTACTAATAAGCGCTTTTATTCTAGAAAATCATATACCGGAAGGCTCTGTTACTGGCGATGTTTATGAAGTTTATCAAGAGCTTTGCAATCAAATAATGATAGAGCCTTTAACCCAAAGAAGAGTTAGCACTTTAATAAATGAGCTTGATATAATGGGAATTTTAAATGCTCGTGTAGTTAGTTTTGGGAGATATGGAAGAACTAAAAAAATCCGTTTAGGAATACCTGCAAAAACTCTAATAGAAGTTTATACAGATGATAAATTAGTTGGAAGATTGTTCGGTTATGTTCCAAAATGTTTAATGAAAAAATAGTTGCCATAGATGATGGAAGCTTCAACTTTAAGGATAGGAAAGGAAAAGCCTTAATAATCCTAACTTTATTCTATAATGCTTTTATCGAAAAAATCAAGCTTGGAAGAATAACTATAGACGGTCTTGATTCTACAGAAGTAATTATCGATTTGCTTAAAGACTTAGATTTTGACATAATCATGCTTAATAGCATAACTTTAGCTGGTTTTAACATAATAGATGTTGAAAGAATAAAAGAATTGTATAAAAAGCCTATAATAATAGTGGTAAAAGAAAAACCAAATAATAAAGCTGTTAAAGAAGCATTAAAAAAACATTTTAAGGATTGGGAATATCGTTGGTCATTGATTAGAAAATTAGGAAAAATCTATAAAGCAAAAACTATGGAAAATCAACCACCACTTTATTTTGAGACTTCATTAAACCCTAAATTGGCTATAAAGATAATGAAGCATTATTGCTTAACTTGTAGAATACCTGAACCTTTAA
Organism: Bathyarchaeia archaeon; assembly: GCA_038872815.1. Lineage (GTDB taxonomy): Archaea > Thermoproteota > Bathyarchaeia > 40CM-2-53-6 > JAVZFM01 > JAVZFM01. The sequence continues at coordinate 347 of JAVZFM010000158.1, read as the reverse complement.
GGGTTACCCGTTTAATAGCTAGAAAGCTATCGCCTATTTTTAATAAATTTATAACATGAAATTAATTAAGCTTATTTGCATTGAATAAAGGTTTAAAACTGGTAAAATTCCAGGAGTTGGTTCTAATCCCATTCTTTTTTGGTACTCTGTTTGAGATTGCCATGTTCCACAATTAACTATTAAGCTTCCTTTATAAAGGCTATACTTTGTCACATGAACATGACCAGCTTGAAATACATCTGGCGGCTCTTCAATGATCAAACAATCTTTTTTCCCTGGAGCTATTGGGGTTCTTTTTCCAAATTCAGGAGCTAAATGCCTACATTTAAGCAAAAACTCCATAGCCC
>JAVZFM010000157.1:0-3303 GCA_038872815.1 Bathyarchaeia archaeon | reverse complement strand
GTAGGAGGAATGTTTGGGGCAGAATTAAAGCAAGCAGGCTTTGATGCTTTAATAATTGAAGGGGCCTCTAAAGAACCAATTTATATTTGGATAAACGATGGAAACGTAAAGTTTAATAGCGCCCAACATTTATGGGGAAAAGGATGTTTTCAAACTGAGGAAGAAATAAAAAAGGAATTAAAAGATTCATCTGTTAAAGTGGCTTGTATAGGCCCAGCTGGTGAAAACCTAGTAAAGTTTGCTAGTATAAATTGCGATTTTGGGCGTCAAGCTGGAAGATGTGGAATGGGAGCAATACTTGGAGCAAAAAAAGTTAAAGCAATAGCCGTTAAAGGAAGCTTAGGAATTCAAGTAGCTGATTTTGAGGAAACTTTAAAAATTTTTGAAGAAGCACTCAATTACATACTTAGCCATAAAGATTTAAAGATTTGGCGAAGACAAGGTACAATGCAAGTTATAAACTGGTCTAATGAGAACTCAGCTTTGCCTACAAAAAACTTTCTATTCAATAGCTTTGAGGAATACCAAAAAATAAATGGAGAAGCTTTAGAAAATGAAGTTAAGATTGGCAATAGCTCATGCTTTGGATGCCCTATATGCTGTGGACAATTAAGCATGGTAAAATCATTAGGAATAGTAGTTGAAGGCCCAGAGTATGAGACGGCTGGAATGCTTGGCTCAAATTGTGCTTTGAATTCTATTGAAGACATAGTTTATGCAAACTATATTTGTGATGATTTAGGCCTTGATACTATTTCTACTGGTGGGGTTATTGCTTTTACAATGGAATGCTTTGAAAAAGGAATTTTAAGCCAAGATATAGGGTTCAAGCTTGATTTTGGAAACAAAGAAGGAATGTTTAAGCTTATAGAAATGATTGCATATAGGCGTGGAATTGGAAATATACTTGCAGAAGGAGTAAAAAAAGCATCTAGTATAATAGGAAAAGGATCAGAAAAGTATGCAATGCATGTAAAAGGATTAGAAATTTCAGCTTATGAACATAGAGCAGCTCAAGCTATGGCTTTAGCCTATGCTTCATGCGATATAGGGGCTCATCATAATAGAGCTTGGGCAATCACTTATGATGTAAAAGTTGGTAGAGAAAGCTATAGTGAGGATAAAGTAAAATGGGTTATTTATTTACAGCATTTAAGACCCATGTTCGATTGCTTAGGAGTTTGTAGATTTCCTTGGGTTGAGCTAGGGTTAGATCCTGAATATTATGCAAGATTTTTCAAAGCCACTACTGGTTTTGATATGAGCCTAAATGATTTGCTAAAAGCCTCTGAAAGGATATACAACCTTACTAGAATAATAAACATTTCTAGAGGAATGACTAGCGAAGAGGATTGGCTTCCAGAAAGAGATTTTGAAGATCCTATACCTACAGGCCCTTTCAAAGGATTAATGCTTGATCGAAAAAAGTTCAAAAAAATGATTGAAGATTACTATAGGCTAAGAGGTTGGGATAAATCAGGAATACCTTCGAAAAGAACTTTATTAGAACTAGAACTTGAAGATACTATACCGTTTATTGAATCATTTTACATGCATTAGCAATTTAGCAATAAAGAGATGGCAAGTTTGCAATTTGGCTACATGGGAAAAATACTTAGGATAAATTTAACGAGTAAAAAAATTAAAACTCAAGATTTGCCTTTAAGCCCAGAAAACAAATTAATATTCACTGTTGTACCTGCTACTGGTACTGTAGTTCCAACTAGCTCAAAAGTTGGTTTATTCCTTAAATCTCCTTTAACAGGAATCTATGCTGAATCTTACTCTTCTGGTCAAATAGCTCCAAGAATAAAATGGGCTGGATACGATGTTATGATAATAGAAGGGGAAATCAAAAAATCCTTATCTAGAAAAGACGATACTTTGCCTTCAATATTTTTCTCTAAAGCTTTTTCAAAAGGGCCATCAGCCCAGTAAGTTATAGATAAAGCAAAATTTGAGAGAATGCTTGATGAATACTATGCTAAAAGAGGATGAATTTAAATGGAATTCTAAAAAAGCTTAAATTAAGTTCTTAATAAGGTTTTAATTGAAATGGTTTTAACTCAATATAATTACACGATTAGAAAATTTAACCCTAGCGATCTAGAGGCTGTAATCTATATAAATAGAACCTGTCTTCCTGAGAATTATTCTCCCAGCTTTTTTTTAGAAATATATCAAAATTGTCCAGAAGGCTTTCTTGTAGCTGAAACAGAAAACTTTCTTATAATTGGGTATATTATGTGTAGGCTAGAATTTGGTCTTTCTGAGTTTAAAAGATTAAAATTTGTTAGAAAAGGGCATATAGTATCAATAGCAGTACTTCCAGAATTTAGAAGGAAAGGAATAGCCATGGAGCTTATAGACAAAGTTTTAAAGTTTTTAAATGAAAAGAAAATAGATGAATGCTTTTTAGAAGTTAGAACTACTAATGAACCAGCGATTGGGCTATATAAAAAATTAGGGTTTAGTATAGTAAGGACTATGCCTGGATATTACATGGATGGTACTGATGCTTATGTCATGGCTATAGACTTAAAAAATCCAAGATTTAATTTTTAGATATGCCAAATTTTATGGATAAATCCCACTCTAAATTAAATACTGATTTAAATAAAAAATAAGTAGTTTACCCAAAAATTGCTGCAATGAGGCTTTCAACGCCTTTAGCAACAATAGCTGATACAGCAATAACGATAGCAGCCATCATAACGCTTATAGCTATGTTGCCTCTTTTAAGCTCAGCCCATTCATTTATGCCCTTAGTTAATTTTCCAAAAACTGAAAGGCCTATGTACTGCATAGCCACAGCAAGGGCTAGCGCAAGGATAAGCTGAACAAATCCAATAGCGATACCAATTACATCTAAAGTTCTGAATAGCCCAATGATTCCTGGTCCCACAATAATGGCAACGGATGTGAATATGCCTGCCATGTATATTGCAACTGCTATATTTCCTTTTCCTATTTCTTCCCATTCATCGATTTCTTTAGTTAATTTTCCAAGAACCCAAGAAGCAATATAAAGCCCTACAATTGCAAAGACTATGCCTAGAATTAGTCTAAGAAAAGCTAAACCAATTAATATAGCACTCATAGAGGAATTACCACCAACACATTATATATAGGATTGGCTTATTTAAATCTTTTCATTGTTTAAGAAGCTCTGTCAACTTAAGGCTTATTTTGGAGTTTTTCACAGTTAGTTTTAATGAGCCTTAAATGGCTTATGATTTATAGCGTATATTCATACTTTTGTTTCTACAAGCCTTATAGCCATGGATTAATCTTAGCCATATG
>JAVZFM010000156.1:0-3309 GCA_038872815.1 Bathyarchaeia archaeon | reverse complement strand
TTATTTAATTTCTATAATTTAAAAATACGTCTTTACTTTTCTTTATGGCTTTACAACCTTTTTAAATATCTTCTATACATGAGTGTTAAGCGTATACATTAAAGCATAGAAAATTTTAGAAAAACTTTAAATAATTATAACTTTTTTATTAACCAAGGATTTTTATTTTACTTCAATATCGATTGCAACTTGCCATTTATATGGAGCTATCGCTCTTACAATTCTTGTTTCAATAAAACTTTTTACATATCCTCCACTCATGCTTATTCGTTTATTCAATTCATTTTTTAATTCTTCTAATTCTTTTAATTCTGAAATAAAAGCATAAAAATTCAAAATACCTCCATTATCTTTAAGCGATTTACAAGCAACCTCGATAAACTCTAAAGAATTGCTTGGAAAATTCATTATTACTCTATCGGCTTTTTTTATTAAAAGTTCATTTATAAGCCTTTTAGAATCACCAAGTATTGGAATAACTTTTCCTTTAACTCTATTTAAAATTATATTTTCAGTTAAAAAAATGATAGCATTAGGATTTATGTCTATTGCATAAACTTTTACTTTTCGATATCTTTTAGCTATTAATATTGAAAATGGACCTACTCCTGCAAACATATCTATTATAACTTCGCCATCTTTTACTTGAGATGAAACCCTATTATGTTCATATGAAAGTCTAGGACTAAAGTAAACTTTTTTTAAATCTAGTTTATACAAGCATCCATGCTCTTTATGTATAGTTAAGGTTTCACCTTTTCCAGCTATAACTTCAAGCGGTTTAATTCTATAAATATCCGATGTAGGGCCTAATTTTGCTAATACTGTATGTAAATTCTTGTTTAGTTTTAATATGGCTTCTCCAATTATCCTTTTATAATCGCTTAGTTCTTCAGGGACTTCTACTATGGCAACATTCCCAACTATATCTATAGATCTAGGAATACTTGCTAATAAGTATGGAGGAAGAGCATTTTCAACTAATTCTAATAAACTTTTAGGTTTTTCTTTAGCTATTTCAAAATCAGAAAATTCTATGCTATATTCTTTAATTGTTCTTGAAATTTCTTCTAGCTCTAATTTACTTGGACTTTTAGTTAAAGGTATGAATAAACTTCCATTTTTGCTAAATATTTTTAAATCCTTATTAAGTAAGTTTAAATTCTTTAAAGCATTTATTGCAATTTCTCCAAGCTCTTTTTTAACTTTTATACAAATACTTTTCATGTACTTTGGACCCTTTTAGCAGGTTTTTAAGTTTTAATTAATAAACCATTCAATTAACTTGAAAAGTTTTTTAAAATTTTCAGGAACCATTTTTTTAATTATTTCAAGATCTTCTTTACTAAGCCCTTTTATAGTTTTATTCATTAAGCCATAAATTATTATTCCAAATATAATATAGAATGGGATTAAAAACTTGGATAGCAAAAAAAATTCTAAGATTAAAAGCGCTATAAACATAAGTAATGAAGCAATTATAGACTTTATAATTGCTTTTTTATCAAATTTTAAGCCCATAAGCTTTTTCCCTTCATAAATGCTATAAAACAAAGTTGTTAAGAAAAGCACAGATCTGCCAATCGATGCACCTACGATATTCATTCTTGGAATCATTAAAATACATGTTAACACATTAGCTAAAGTAGCTAAAAAAGTTATTTTAAAAATTTTAAAGGTTTCACCTAGTGATTGAAACACTATCAATATTGGAATCGATAATCCATATGCTATTGAAGATATTGAAATTATCGCTAAAGGAATAACTGAATCTAAGTATATCTCTCCAGCAATTAATTGAATCAATGGCAGTGAAATAGATGCTAATCCAAATGCTGCAGGTGAATATATCATGGCCATATATCTAGTAGATTTAGTAAAAGCATTTTCTACAGCTTTAATTCCCCCTTTTCCATAGGTTCCTGAAATAGCTGGTAACAATGTTGAAATCATAGATGCAAGAATTATTAGAATTAAAGAGCTTGATGCTGTAATCGCTACATTGTAAGCACCTAACTCTGATGTCTTTAAATAAACCATTGCCATAAACACATCTATATAATTGGATGTAAAAAGTAGCAAGTTTGAAATCAACAATGGAATCAAGTATATTATAATTGGCTTTAATGGATAGTTTTCTTTTAAACTTAAGTCTAAATGGTTTGTTATCGATTTTATTGAAAATGCTATAAGAGCTAATCCAAAAGCAATCCACCCTATACTAGGCGAAAACAAACCGTATCCTAGAAAAAGAAGGATTAAAGAAACTAATATCCTAAAAAGTTGTGCTATTATGCGAGCAATAGCTAGCTTTTCAAATTCTTTAATTCCTTGCATTAAACCATCTATGAATATTGAAAAAGAACTTACTAAAACTGTAATAGAAGTAATTTTAAAAAGGTTTGTATAGTTAAAAGACTTAGCTATGATTAAAGAAAGATAAGGCGAAATTGTATAGTAAGTTATGCATGCAAGTATTGAAAAAATAGTTCCTAATTGTAAAATCTTCTTGGCTGAAGTTGAGGCGTTGGTCAAATCTCCTTCAGCTAAGTATTTGGCTATAAACCTAGCAGCAGTCGAGCTTAATCCTGTTAATCCTGAAACTTGAAACAAAGAGTATGTTACCATCAATCCTGTATAAACCCCCATTTCATCTTTAGAAATCATCCTAGCTAAAATTATGAAAAACCCTAACCCTAAAAGTGAATTTATAGAGTTTTGTAGCATAAAACCTAAAGAGCCTTTTGCAGTTTTTAAGAAGTCTATACTTATTTCCAATTTTACGCCCTTTTATACTTAATTAAGAAGCTACTCTTAATCAATAAAATCTTTCAAATAAAAGCTTTAAACATGTTTTTAAAACCTTTTTCTTGTTTTTTCTCGATTTTTTATTGATAGAAAATGGTTGGGAATATAGCTAGAGATAGGATTATAGCGCGCTTCACATTGGAGAAAGTGAAGCAATGGATTTTAAGTTATGAAGGAGAGCCAGAAGGCTTAAAAGAATTCCTCCTTAAAAAGATTGAAACTCCAATAATTAATGATGTAATAATAATGATAGTTGAACTTGTTGGAATATCAAATAGAAATGAGAGATAAAGTCCCAGAAGTCCTGAAATTAAACCAAAAAGTGATGAGAATAAGAATAACTGTTTTAAGGTCTTTGAAATAATAAATGCGCCCATGGCAGGAAGTAAAACAAATGCATCCACTAAAAGGGCTCCTATCACACGCAAGGATACTGCAATGGTTAGCCCTAAAATGAAGATAATCAGATAATAGAAGAATTTTTCTGGTAAACCAATGGTT
>JAVZFM010000155.1:0-3448 GCA_038872815.1 Bathyarchaeia archaeon | reverse complement strand
TACTGAAAAACTTAGTTTATTATTTGATGTAGATAAGCATATGGATTCATTGGATAGAAGTGTCAAATTTCCAACTCGATTGTTTACGCTCTATGAAGTTGAAAGTGAAAAACTTTTTATGAACAATGAAGGTTCTAAAATATATTCTTTGATTCCAAGAATCTCTTTTTATTATGTTTTATCTGCCTACGAATCTAGTAAAGGAGTAACTCAAAGAATAAATCAAATTGGTGGAAGCGGTGGATGGGAAATTGTTAAGGATTGGAATTTAATCAATTTAATAAAAAATGAAGCTATAACTTTAGCAAAAATCTTAGAAAAAGCAAAAAAAGTTCCTAGTAAGAAACTGGATTTAATAGTTGGGAGTGAGCTTGTTGGAATAATTTCTCATGAATCTTGTGGTCATCCTTTTGAAGCTGATAGAATCCTTGGAAGAGAAGCAGCTCAAGCTGGGGAATCTTTCATAAAAGCAAATATGGTTGGAAAAAGGATAGGAAGCGAAAAAGTAACAATAGTAGATGATCCTACTCTTCAAAATTCATTTGGTTATTATTTATACGATGATGAGGGAGTAAAAGCTGAAAGAAGAGTTTTAATAGAAAATGGAATAGTGAAAAACTTTCTCCATAATAGAGAAACAGCTAATGAGTTTAAAACAGAAAGCAACGCTTCTGCAAGAGCAGCTGGATATGAATATGAGCCCATAATAAGGATGGCTAATACTTTTATGCTTCCAGGAAATTATGAGTTTGAAGAACTTGTTGAAGACATAGCTGAAGGAATTTATATTAAAAGTTTTGTAGAATGGAATATAGACGATAAAAGATTTAATCAACGTTATGTAGGCTTGGAAGCATATGTTATAGAGAATGGAAAATTATCTGATATGGCAAAAAATCCAATAATCGAAATCACAACTCCATCTTTATATATGAGTATTGATGCTGTTGGAAAAGAACTTTCATTCAATGCAGCAATTTGTGGAAAAGGAGAGCCTATGCAAGGAGTACCTGTATGGACTGGGGGTCCTGAAATAAGATTAAGAAATATTAAGGTATATTGATGGGTTGTTTGGTATTATGAAGCTTGAAGAAATTTCAAGATTTATCGTTAATGAAGGCATTAAGTTAGGAGCTGATGATGTAGCCTCCATTTCTTATTTAAAAAAAGAATCTATGGTTAGATTCTCTAACAATCAAGTTACAGTTGTAAAAAATTGGAAACTCATAGGAGCAGATATATTTATAGGGATTGATAGAAGGATTGCAATCTCAAGTCTAGAAGAGATTTCAAAAGGAGCTATAAAAGAAACTTTAAAAAACTTAATAAAAATAGCAAAGCTAAGCAAGCAAAATGAAAACTATACTGGATTGCCTAAAGGTCCATTTTACTATAGAGAGAACGAAACTAAATACGAATATACAAGCATCGATTACAATTTAATAGACTATGTAGAATCCTCGATAAATGAAGCTTTATTAAATGGAGCTAAAAGAGTTGCTGGAACTTTAACTGCTAAATCTATAGATATTTTTCTAGAAACTTCAGGAGGGGCCTCAGGCAAGGATAGGATAAAATCTATAGAAATAGTTGTTAGGGCTTTTATGAATGATGATGCCTCGGGGCAAGGTATATCATGTAGTAAAGATAAAAAAGGCTTTGATCCAGTAAAGGCTAGTTTAGAAGCAACAGAAATAGCAAAGCTAGCATTAAATCCAGTTAATGTTAAACCTAATAAGTATGACGTAATACTTGGGCCATGCGTATTTGCAAATTTAATGAATGAAGTGATGGCTTCAGCTTCAGCATTTAACGTCGATGCAGGCTTATCGTTCTTTTCTGAAAAATTAGGAAGCAAAGTTGCTAATGAAAAATTTAATCTAATAGATGATCCTACTCTTCCAGATGGATTAAACTCTAGAATATTCGATGATGAGGGCATACCAACTAAAAGAACAATAGTCATAGAAAATGGAATATTAAAAACATATTTACATAATTCGATGAGTGCAAAAAAATTTAAAACTTCAACTACTGGAAACGCTGGATGGATAGTTCCAACTCCATGGAATATAGTAGTTGAAAAAGGGGAATTTAGTAAAGAAGAGCTTTTTAAAACCTTAAAGAATGGGTTGTATTTAACTAATAATTGGTATACTAGATTTCATAACTACATGAATGGAGATTTTTCAACTATATGCAGGGATGGTGCATTTGAAGTAGTAGATGGTGAGATCACTCAATCATTAAAAGGCGTAAGGATAAGTGATAACATGTTAAGACTTCTTAAAAACATTTATGCAATTTCTAAAGAGAAATATTGGATTAAATGGTGGGAAGTACCTATACCAGTTTTAGCGCCCTTTGTTCTTATTAAAAATGTTAATATAACAACAGCTTTAGATTAAAGTAATTTTAAAGGCGATTAAATGAATTCATTAAATCTTAAATTAAAGAAAAATAAATTAATGCTTTATTCGCTTTACTCTTTAGGATTTTTTGGAATGGCAAGCATGGGCATAATTTTTCCAACTGTAACGCTTTATGCTTTAAAGCTTAGAGCAAACGAATTTGAAATAGGTTTAATTCAAGGGCTTTCTTCAGCGATAACCGTGTTTACTATGGTGCCTTTTGGATACTTAAGCGACTCTTATGGAAGAAAAAAATTTCTCATTTTTGCATTTATAGTAGCTTTAACTTCTTTTATTTCTTATTCTTTTGTGAGTAGCATTCCACAACTTATGATTGTTAGAGGATTTCATGGATTATTTACTAGTTCTTTTTACCCATCAGCCTATGCAATGGCTATTACTTTATCAAGCTTAGAAAATAGGGGTACAATACTTGGTTTATTCAGCTTATTTATAAGCTTTGGTTTTGCATTAGGGAATTTTTTTAGTGGAATTTTAATAGAAAAATTTGGTTTTAAAATAACTTTTTATTTTTGCGGGTTTTTGGCATTCATTGGGCTTTCTATTATATTTACAAAATTGAATTCGTATTCAGAATCTTTTAGAGCAAAAGGAGATATAAAAATAAAATCAGAATTGGTCAGGAATAAAAAGCTAACTTTTATATTATTCATTCCTTTTATAGCTTTTTATTCCTATGGAACAACTTATGCATTTTTTCCATTATATGGAAAAAGCCTTGGTTTAACAGATTCAGTTATAGGGATTTATCTAGCAAGCTATAGCATCGCAAGCTCTCTAATGAGTATTTTTTCTGGGAAAATTATCGATAAATTTGGAAGCTTAATTGGGATAGCAAACGGGTTAATTATAGGGGCAATAGCTTATTTGCTTTTATTTTTTAGCAATAAAGGCTTTCTTATTTTAGTAGCTTTAATAATTGCAGGGATTTCAAACTCTTTAACTTATTTATCAAGTCAGACTTTTTTAACAAAAGAAGTTTCAATGTCTATCATGAGCTCGGCTGTAGGAATTTT
>JAVZFM010000154.1:0-3464 GCA_038872815.1 Bathyarchaeia archaeon | reverse complement strand
CTTGGAGCAAACATTGTGGTAACTTCATGCCCAGGCTGCTATAAAGTTTTAAAAACTGAGTATCCTGAAATAGTTGGAAACTTTGATTTCGAAGTTCTCCATATAACTCAATTATTAGAGCGGGCGTTAGATGAAGGAAAGCTTAAATTTAAAAATAAAGTTGAAGCGAAAATCGCATATCATGATCCATGCGAGCTTGGAAGATTAATGAATGTTTTTGAACCTCCTAGAAAAATTATTGAGAATATTCCAGGAGCTAAGCTTATAGAATTTGTTTACTCTAAGAATCTTACGCGATGCTGTGGAGCAGGAGGTCTTATGAAAGCAACCTTCCCAAATATAGCCTTAAACCAAGGAGTTGCAAAGCTTAAAGAAGCGCATGAAGTGGAAGCAGATGTTTTAGCTTCAGCTTGTCAAACTTGTAAGTTAAATATGATGGATGCAGCTGCTGAAAGCAACGATTCAATCAAAATAATTGATTTAACTGAGCTTGCTGCTAAAGCTGCTGGTGTTTTTGAAATAGAGATTTAAATTTTAACGTTTAATATGAAGGAACCTAAAGTTTTTTCAGTTTATACTGAAGTAACTTGGGATAAAAGAACTGGAGGAGTTATAAAAATAGGAAAAAGAGTTATAGCAAAAGTAGATATGCCTAAAAAGTTTAAAGGGTTAGGGCGATATTCATGTCCAGATGAACTATTTATTTCATCGATAGCTGCATGCTTATTAACAACCTTTCTTTATTTTAAGAGGAAAATGCGATTAAAACTTTTAAATTTAAGCGTTAACAGCAAAGGAACAGTTATAAGAGAACCTGAAGGATATAAATTAAAAAATGTTTACTTTAAGATTGTTGCTACAACCAGAAAGGAGTATAAAGAAGCTGCAATGAATTGCTTAAACCTTTCTGAGGAATACTGTCATCTAATTAGGCTTTTACCTAACGTTAAAATTGAGAAATATTTAATTTTTAGATAAATTCTTCAAAAAGGCTTTAATTTTGAAAATGTAATAAGTGGTTTAAATAATGTCCATGGAAAAGGAAGAATATCCTTTAAGCAGCTAGATTGCCATTTATACTCTGGATGATTATTAATAAATTCGTCAGCCTTAAAAGATGCACCACATGGTTTCCCCCAATGAGCCCATGTTGAAAGTGAAAGTGCCAGTTTGCTTGAGGAAACTTTTCCATCAAAAGCTCCAAATGGAAAATATGGTCCACATTCCCATTCTCGCCAACCTCTTGAATCTAATTCTATATGCCCGCATAAAGTATTTCTATTTGGCTCTTCCTTTAAGGCAAAAGTATCAAAATGATCTGCTAAAAATTTTTTAGCTAACTCTACATTTATTTTCCCTTTATTAGCTTCTATAAGCTGAAGCCATCTTTCTCGTCTAGAAAGATAAGATGAAGATTTATCGCTATAATCAAGCTTTGTTTCCGCTCTAACTTCTTCAGTTAAAGCAACATTGCTTCCAGCAAAGAATCCATCCTTAGTTCTAGTTAAAACATGATTTTTTGCTCCAAGCTCTAAACACCCTATTTCATTAGTTTTTGAATCGCCTATCAACCAATCGCTTGCGTACCCACCATTATTATCTTTTACCATTATTTCAGAAAATTTGTCTATCGTATCCGCGTATTGAATAGCTTTTCTTATACGAGCAAAGTAAGGCTTACCCTTAGGATTAAATTCACAAGCTCCACTAATAGTTGTTTCCGCTACTATTAATCCCTTTTCATTTATGTACCAGTCTGTTCCGCTATATATTGTTCCTGGGTAAGCTTGCATTAAAAACATGTTACCTCTTTTAGGTGATATAAATGCGATCATATTGTATCCCCTACCAGTTAAATATGGAAACCAAGTATTATGAGCAGCTATTACTTCATTGTCTTCAGTATAACTGCCTGTTGCAATGAAAGCGCTGCAATGAGGGGACTTATAAAATTTTTCTTCACCGCTTTTCAACCAATAATGGTAAGAAAGCGTATCATAGTATCCATTTAAAGCTGCTATATCAATTAAATCTAGATTAGTCTTCTTATATGCTTTAATTCCAGAAATTATTCCTTCTAATTCAGCTTTATACTCTTTATCCAGTTTAGGCAAGTACATTTCGGATGCTGCCTTTCTAAAAAAGCTCCAATCCCTTTCGATAACATTAGTTATATATAGCTTTAAGCTTTCGATTATTTCCTCTATTTCATTAGCCATAAGGTATCCGTTTTGAAAACCTATTTGAAAGCCGTTTCCTTTAAAACATGCTAAAATCCAACCATTTACGTAAAACTTAAAGGAACCTTCAAGATTCTCCTTTATTTCTTTATTAGAAAACTTTCTTTTTTCCTTCAAAATAATCTCCCCCTTACTTTTTTAATTTTTTATTATTTTTTTATTTAATTTTTATCTAGCAAAAGCTTTAACAACTACTGCTATCAATTTTAGGAATATTAAAAACATATTAATTTTTCAAGCTTAAATATAATTTATATTTCCTATAAAACAAGTTTCCTTTAGATTAGAAGCCTAAAATAATTATAAATGATTTAAAAATAGATTACCTTTACTTTCTACAATTATGACGTTTTTCAAGGAGGAGGCTCCCTCTTTATAAAAACCTATTTAATCTTGATTTTTCTTAAAAAGTTAAAAGCATTCTTTAAAGCTTTTAAAGCCTAAATTTTTAAGTGAAACACTTAAAAAACTATCTAGCCAAAGAAGTAAAGGTGTAAAGAGATTTAAATTTAGCACTATAATTCACTATATTTATTAAATTAAAAAAAAGCTTTAGAGAAGTTAATCTACTAAAGGTGTTCAAAGTTTAGATTAATAGGCTTTAAATAAGGCTTAGAAGACTCATAAAAATCTTTTGCCATTAATTCAAATGTTTAAAGTTTTTAACCCTTAAAACTTCATTTTATATCTTAAAATTTAAAAATTAGCATAGTCACAATAACTCATCTGGAGTTTTTACTTTAATTTCCTTAACTCTTAATTTTCTCATCTCTTGTTACTACATTTTTTAGTAATTGCCGTTGAGACTACTAAGGCGTCTACTAGGCTTAAGTTATATTTTTCAATTAAACTTAACATAGTAAATACGCTACTATCTTTCTAATGAAATTATTTATTTGTAATTCAGAAAACTCTTTCATGTAGCTTTGAACTTCTCTTGCGTTTTTAAAACCTGATTCTCTAAGACTATCCAAAATACTTCAGCTAAAGTTATTGCAGAAATATATGCATCAAACTTTTTAGATTCTATTTGTTTTAGTAACTTGATGTTTCTAAAAATTGCTTTTCTTCAAAAATAACGTTAAGAAAAATGTTAGCATCAATTATAAGTTTTATCTTAATCCTTTTTCCACTTCTTTCACAAAATTCTCTATGCAACTATTAAGCTACTTTTTTCACTAATCCAATTAATTTATCTATATAATGCTAACTTTCCTTATTTTA
>JAVZFM010000153.1:0-3485 GCA_038872815.1 Bathyarchaeia archaeon | reverse complement strand
CTTTAAAAAGCCTTAAAGTAACTGCTTTATGAGAATAGGGCTTTCCAAATTTTTCTGGAAAATCCATTGACCAATTAGGCCAACAATAAATACAACGTAAACAACAGCCAACAGTATAACCCAGTTGCAACTCCTCTATAAATTGATACTGAATAAAAGCCTGTATATTTTCTTTCCAATCCTTCAGGCCCTTCTCGAGTTATAATTAACTCAGTTTCTTTAGCCAATTTTAAAGGATTAAAATGGCTTAAAGCCTAAAGTTAAAAACCTTTGATAGCTTTCCACTCAATTTTCACAATTTCTATTTTATTCAAATTTGCTATACCTGAACCAACTTCTTATGCGAGCTTTAAATGCCTTATAGATAAAGGAATCTTTTTCTATATAGCTTGAAGCAACAGCATCTGCAGCTACCAAATCATTAGAAAAAATCATTACGCCTATGTCCTTTGGTTTCACATTAAGTTCTTCTCTAATCCAGCAACTCTTCCGTCTATTATAGCTAGGTTTAAGATAGAGGTTTATATCAGCTATACTCTCATTAAACCTTCTATGAAACCTTCCTTTTTTAGAAATTTTTGCTTTTCTCCTATAGTTGCTCCAAGCATATTTTTAAGAGAAATACTTCAGTTAATGATATTCTTTCAGTATTGGGACTAAAATTATGTAAGCATGTTTAAACGTTAAAGGAAATTCAAATTTCTCAAGGAAAAGAGCTTTTTTTAACTAACTCAAAATCATCTTTGTTAAGATCAACAAGCTTTATTCCATACTTTTCAGCAAGTTTCAAATATTCAACTTTTTGTACGCATCAAAAGTATTACAATATCCAGAACCTTCAGCGACTATCACTTCATACTTATGCTCAAGATAATATCTTGCTAAAACTTCTATGATTTCACATGGAGTTGTTGGAGGTGGCTTATCTTATTAAGGTGGCTTATCTTATTATTAAGTTTGGTTTAGGAAATAATTCTTAGCTTAAATGGTTTAGGAAAAAATCTAAACCTTTTTTTAACAATTTGAGAATGGGGTATTAAAATGGCGATAAATAGGTTTTATTAAGATCATTCCATGCTAGTATCTATAAACCTTTATGCTTCAGTAAATATTTATAAAATCTTAGATCATTAATAATTTTTTGTTGGAGGAGGGGGGAATGAATTCTTTAAAAGGTGTTAATCGGGTATAGTAGCTTAAGAAAAAACTCCAAGAATTTATTTCTACATGAGAACATTATAACCTTAAATTCTCGAAGAAACTTCTATAAGGGTTCAAATCCTTGAAGAACTTATAAAAACTCTTTTAAATAATAAAATAACCGAGAAGCAATTAAAGTTGTTGAATGAAATAAAAAATAAAGAAGGTTTGTTATATTATCAGTTAATTGAAATACTTTCAAAAGAATTTTCCATACCTATGTCTACAATCAAATGGAACTTAAATAAGCTTAGAGAATTTGGAATAATTATAGCTGGGAATAAAAACAATAAAGGAGTTCCAGTAAAGATAATTTTAAAGGGAAAAGTGTTATTGAAGATTTTTAACGAGATTCGCATTGTCTAGAATTGTTCATTGATAAAAGTTTGTTCATGCCAATTAATACAGCCTCAACACTTGCCATCACTATATCTCCACTAGCTCCTCGAGCACTTACAACACGATCTCCTAATCTAAGTTGTACTGAAACATCTACTATGGCATCGGTTCCTCCACTTATAGCTTCAACTTCATACTTTTCTAGGTAAATACCGGTTACTTCAGTTAACGCTTTTTCGATAGCGTTTATAGCAGCGTCTACTGGCCCAACACCAATTCCAGATTCTATGTATTCTTTATCGTTAACTTTTATTCTAGCTACTGCCATTGGCGTTGTTTTATTACCAGTAACAACTGTTAATTCATCAAGGTTAACTATATTCTTTGAAGTTATTCCTAAAACGTTTTCAGCTATCATGGCTAAATCAGAATCTGTAACCCTTTTACCCATATCGCCCAATTTTTTCACTTCATTGAATATAAGCTTAAATTGTTCTTCGTTAGGTTTATAACCCATTTCCTCTAACATCACTTTTATCGCATGAGAGCCAGCATGCTTTCCTGCAACAAACCTCCTTCTTCTTCCAACTAGTTCTGGCTCAAAAGGCTCATAAGTTAATGGCATGGCCAAGACTCCATGCGTATGTATGCCTGATTCATGAGTAAAAGCGTTATCTCCAACTATAGCTTTATTTGGTTGTAAAGCAATTTTCGTTAACTTTGAAACTATTCTCGATAACTCATATATTTTTTCTGTCTTTATTCCTAAATCGATTCCATAAAGTAATTTTAAACTCATTACTATCTCTTCTAATGAAGCATTACCAGCTCTTTCTCCTATACCATTAACAGTAGCATGAAATTGATTGGCTCCAGCTCTTAAAGCGGCTATTGAATTCGCTACTGCCATTCCAAAATCGTTATGGCAATGAACACTTAAAGGCTTAGAGATTTTTGGCCTTAACTCGCTAAAAAGTTTATAAATCCTTTCAGGGGTCATTATTCCAACAGTATCACATACGCATACTCTATCTGCTCCAGCTTTAATACCTTCCTGGAATACCCTAATCAAATACTCTAAATCCGTCCTGCTTCCATCCTCGGCTGAAAGCTCAACTATTAATCCATGCTCTTTTGCATAAGTTACACATTCGATAAGCAATTGAATTACTTCTTCTTTTGATTTTTTGAGTTTATACTTTTGATGAAGTTCAGAAGTTGGAACTATTAAATGTATGCTATCTACATCGCATTTTAAAGATGCCTCTATATCTTTAATTGCGCATCGACAACCACTACATATTTCAGCATTTAAGCCTAGTTTCGATATTCTTTTTATAGCCTCCATTTCTCCAGGAGAAGTTATTGCCATACCAGCCTCGACTACATCAACACCAAATTCATCCAATTTTTTAGCTATTAATTCTTTATCTTCTGGTTTTAAAGCAACTCCAGGGGTTTGCTCTCCATCCCTTAAAGTTGTATCAAATACATGAATTTTTTTAGGGAAGGAGTTTAATAAAATATTCACCTTCTTTAAACATCTAATAACCTCCGTTAAGATTATTTTAGAGGTAACAAAGTAGGATATAAACATTTTGTATTAAATAAAAGCTGTGTTAACTTAAGCTTAATCTATTCTTTAACAGTAACCATAATGAAAAGAGCAATCCAAGCCTTAATGATTAAAATTAAGTATTCATGGAATTAACTTGTTCTAATTATGGCATAAAATATTAAAGCTAAATTAATTAAACATAGAGGCATTAAGGCCCTAGTTTTTATGCAAGAAAAGGGCTTAACAGAGCTTAAAATTCCTATACCAAAAAGGGCTATAAGCATTAGTAAAGAGCATAAAAGAAATCCAAAAGGCAATCCAAATGAAGAAGCCATAACGCCAGTTATAATAGGACCAATAGTCATTCCTATATGTAGAAAAAGCGAAA
>JAVZFM010000152.1:0-3590 GCA_038872815.1 Bathyarchaeia archaeon | reverse complement strand
TGATTTAGTTTTTATACTTCCTGGAGGGCTAGAAAAAAAGAAAGGCTGGGATTACTTAGAAGCCCAACTAAATCGAAAAAGCGATTTTTATGGAGGAGGACAATTTGAGCTTTATGCTTATTTGTTTCAAGAAGCTTTACTTAATACTATTGGAAAATTTAAAAATATACCTCATAACATCGTAGCAAAAGAACATGAAAGGGATGAAGTGGTTTAAGTTTTTATATTACGGCTTAAATCTTAATTATTTAAAAATAATTTAACTTACTTTTGGAGGCTGAAAGTTATGGCTATGAGAGCTTTTCAAAGAATAGGGGCTCATAGCCATATAAAAGGTCTAGGGCTTGATGGTTTAAAAGCTAAACCTATAGCTGATGGAATGATAGGCCAAATAGAGGCTAGAGAGGCTGCTGGACTTGTAGTAAGGATGATTAAAGAAGGAAGAATGGCAGGGCGCTCAATACTTTTAGCAGGTCCTCCAGGAACAGGAAAAACAGCTTTAGCAGTAGCAATAGCAAAAGAGCTTGGAGTTGATGTTCCTTTTGTTTCTCTTAGCGCTTCTGAAGTTTATTCCTCTGAAAGGAAAAAAACTGAAGTACTCATGGAAGGTTTAAGAAAGGCTATAGGAGTCCGTATTCATGAATTTAGAAAAGTATATGAAGGCGAAGTTACTGGGTTTGAACTAAAAGTAACAAAGCATCCATACAATCCATACCAACAAATTCCAGAAAGCGCAAGGTTAACTCTAGCAACTAAACTTGAAACTAAAACATTTACAGTTGGACAACAAATTGCAACAAGTATGATAAATCAAAACATTAGAGTAGGAGATATAATCCAAATAGATGCTGAAACTGGAAGAGTAATAAGGCTAGGAAGGTCTGAAGAAGCTTCTGGTGAAAAATATGATATAGAACCAGAAAGCAAAATCCCTAGACCATCTGGACCTATTGAAAAAGAAAAAGAATTTGTTTATACTTTAACTTTACAAGATTTAGATGAAATGCAAGCTAAATCTGGGGGAGGAATTTTTGGATTACTTTTTGGAGGAGCTGAAAGAGCCGAGATAGACCCAGAGATAAGACAAAGAGTTGATGAAGAAGTTAAAAATCTTGTTGAAGAAAAAAGAGCTGAAATTTTACCAGGAGTTCTTTTCATAGATGAAGTTGCTATGCTTGATATAGAGTGCTTTGCATTTTTAACGAAAGCCATAGAAAGTGAGCTTTCTCCTGTTATAATACTTGCAACCAATAGAGGAATTACAAAGATTAGGGGTACAGATATAGAATCCCCTCATGGAATGCCTTTAGATATGCTTGATAGACTTTTGATAATAAACACTAAGCCTTATAGTTATGAGGAAATACTTGAAATATTGAAGATACGTATTAGAGAAGAAGACATAGACATAGATCCTGAAACTTTAAAGCTTGTAGCTAAAATAGGCGTAGAGTCCTCGCTTAGGTATGCAGTACAGTTGCTAACTCCAGCAGCCCAAATAGCTAAAGCTAAAGGAAAGAAAGTTATAACCAATGAAGAAATAGAAGAAACAAGAAAACTTTTTGCTGATTTAAAAAGATCAGTTTTATACTTAAAAGAATATGAAAGCAAGTTATTAGCTTAGCTTTTTTAAATTTAAAAGGCTGATTAAACTGATGGGTAAAAAACCAATAAAGTTAATAATCTTTGATTTAGATGGAACTTTAACAAATATTGAAAGCATATGGGAACATTTTCATAAATGCATTGGAACTTGGAATTTAGGAAAACAAAATGCTGAAAAATATTTTAAAAATGAAATAGACTATGAAACATGGGCTAAGCTTGATTCAATGGCTTGGGCTGGAATAGAGCTTAAAAAACTGCTATCTATAATCGATAAAGTAAGCTATGTAAAAGGCGCTAAAGAAACTTTTAAAGAATTAAAAAAGAATGGCTTTTTAATAGGCATAGTTAGCGCTGGAATATCCTTAATGGCTGAAAAAGCAAAAATGGATCTAGGAGCTGACTTTGCTATAGCTAATGAGCTTGAAGTCAAAAATGGTAAGCTTACTGGAGAGATAAAAGTAAAAGTTGATTTAAATAGCAAACATTCAGTTATAAGAGAGGCTGCATGGATGTTAGGTATAAGCATGAATGAATGTGCTGTTGTTGGAGATAACCTATGCGATTTTCCTCCTGAAGCAGGATTAAAAATAGCTATAAATACAAAAGATCCCAGCATTAAAGAGTATGTAGACTTAATCATATATGAAAAGGATTTATCGAAAATCTTGGATTATTTAATTTATCGTTAAAGCTTCTTAATAAATTTCCCATAAATGTTTATTTTAAACCCACAATATATGCACTCATTTTTTTCATTTAGTTTAAAATCCACTAAACTACACCCATATCTTTCTATTAAAAGTTTTCCACAATTTGGACAATAAGTATTTTCAAATTTATGGCCTGGAACGTTTCCTAAATAAGTGTATAAAATCCCAACTCTTTTAGCTTTTTCATAGGCTTTTTCAAGAGTTTTAACTGGAGTAGGAGGATTGTAGAATTTATAAGCTGGATAATATTTAGTAAAATGTAATGGGGTTTCAGCTCCAACTTCTTTTAAATGGTTTTCAATTATCCAATCAATACATCCTTCATCATCGTTTACTCCTGGAATTAGTAAGTTAACGATTTCTACATGAATCCCCATTCTTTTAGCTTCTTTAGCATTTCTCCAGATTTTATAGACATCGATACCCCCACAGTAATTTTTATAAACTTCTGGATCTCCTTTAATATCTATTTTTAATCCATCCATTCCAGAATCTTTTAAAGCCTCTAAAGCTTCAAGGCTCATGTATCCATTTGAAACAAAACAACAATAAAGTCCTTTAAGGCTAGCAAGCTTAAAAGCCTCTAAAGCCGTTTCAAACAATAAAGTTGGTTCTTGAAAGCTTACACAAAGCCCTTCATCATTGTTTTTTAAAGCCATATCAACGATTTCTTTAGCAGAAATATGTTTTGCTTTAGTTGGGTTTGGAGGAGTTTTTGAAATATGAAAGTTTTGACACCATGGACAAATAAAGTTACAGCTCCATGTAGAAAAAGTTAAAGCAGTTGAGCCTGGCCAATAATGGAAAAAAGGCTTGATTTCTATAGGTCTACTTTCTAAAGCACTTAAATCTCCATAAACTAAAGTGTAAAGAACTCCTTCAATATTAACTCTAGTTTTACAAAAGCCTTTATCACCATTTTTTAAAATACATTTTCTTTCACAAAGCATACATTTAACTTTTAAATCTTGTAAAGGCTTGTACAATAAAGCTTTTTTAACTGTTGGATAACCTATATAATCTTTGATCATGTCTTTATGCTTTCCTTATTTTTTGCTCAAAAAATAAATCAAAAGCACTTATCTATATTTCTAATGAAAAGCTTTATTTATAAGTCATTAAGCTTATAAATTGGGATTATGATTGCATAAAGAAAAAAATAAGAAAAAATCAAAAAAATCTACCAACCAATTCAAGAAATATCGTAACTTCAAAACCTCATGGGCTTGAGGTGGTGGAAAGAGTGCCAATATCAATAAATCCAAACGAATG
>JAVZFM010000151.1:0-3593 GCA_038872815.1 Bathyarchaeia archaeon | reverse complement strand
CAACTTTCTTGAATTTAAAAATCTCGAAAATTCTTTTAACTATAAATTTTTTTTCATAAAATTCGTTATACTTTTTTATTAAATTTTCTTCTAATTGTTTAATAAACGCTTCAAAACTATATTGTGGACGCCAATAAACATATCTTTTTTTTCTAAACTCTTGAGGTATTCTATATCTTTCATAATTTTTTTCAGGAATCCTTATTATTATTGGCGTAGCTGAAATTAATCTACAACTTTGAGTCAAAGTTGGTTTTAAAAGTTTTATGCTTAAAATTTTAAATTCCATTTCGCCAATATGAATGTATTTTCCATTATCCACGATTTCTTTAAACTTTTCAGCTAAAGTTTTTATAAAATTATTGTTTGGTGATGAAATAAGCATTGATCTTTCATTTCCCACCTCAAAATCTCCAATTGGAAAAATGTTTGAAAAACAAAAGAATTTATAGCCTTTTTTATCATGCAAGGTTGAATATTCACTATCTTTTAAGAGGTTATATATAAATCCTTGAGTTTTATGATAGTATTTTAAATCATAAGTGAATTTTTTAGTGGAATATAAACGAAGCAAAATCCGCATGGGGCTTCATAATTCGTATTCTTAATGAATTGTTTTAAATTTTTCTAATT
This sequence comes from Bathyarchaeia archaeon, assembly GCA_038872815.1. Taxonomy (GTDB): domain Archaea; phylum Thermoproteota; class Bathyarchaeia; order 40CM-2-53-6; family JAVZFM01; genus JAVZFM01. The sequence continues at coordinate 2,960 of JAVZFM010000151.1, read as the reverse complement.
AATGCTTTTGCTCTATTAGAAGAGGGCTTTTGGCTTGATAAAATTCTTTGATAAAAAGATTTAAATAGAGATTATACTATTAAAAGCTATTCTTCTATTAAGGGAGGCTTATAGCTTAAATTAAAAGTAAGAATAGCATAGAAAACAATCCAGTCAAGTATATTCCATCAAAAGTTCCAGCCCCTCCTATACTTACTATTGGAGCTCCTATACTTGAGACTTTGCCTAGATTAAGCAAATCAGCTCCTATAAGGGTTCCAAGCGTACCAGAAATGTAAGCAATAAAAAATGGATTGCTTAAAGTAAAGGCTTTATAGATTAGCATCGTTATAAAAGTTGTTATCATAGGTGGAAGAATTCCTGGAATCGCTATTCCAAGCCCTGGAATAAGCCTTGAAAAACTTTTCATGAAATATGCTATTAAAATGGTTGAAATCAAGATTTTAAAATAAGTAAGCCATGGATTTATTTCATAAAGTGGAATCATGAAAAAAAGCAAATAAAAAGATAAAGCTATTGGAACAATTGCTCCCCCTAAATTCATGGCTATAATAGTTTCTTTGCTTGAAATTTCTAACTCAGGAATACTCCAGGTAACTCCAAAAAACCTTATTTCTTTTAAAACCAAAACAGGCTTATTTGTTAAGATTTTCTTAATTGGAAAATTTATAAAGCTTCCAAATACAGAAATTATCAAGATCATTGAAGCTGTAAAAGGAGATAATCCTAACCCGCTTATAAGAGCCGATCTAAATCCAAGAAAAATCAATGGAATCATTATAGGGCCCAATAAAATCATTAAGAAAAGATAAATCCCTGAAATAGGCTTAAAAATTAGCTTTTTTAAAATTTTTTCATTAAATTCTTCATTCAAGCTAATTTCTCCATAAGTAATTACAACGATTAATAAAAAATGCTTTATTCGTAGTTAAAAGTTTTACTTTTTGTTTGCTATAATGCTTTAGTTCTTATAAAGTCTAATGGATAAACTTAAATAAGCTTGAATTAGCTTACTACAAATTTTTGTATAAAATAGTCTAAAAAAATTTATAAATGGCGATTAACAATTATCAACTTGATAATTTCCTTACAAGCTTTATGTAATTTTATTTTAATTTATTAAGTAAGGTGAAAGCATCACGAGTAAAAAAATTCCATATGTTAGAAAAAGGGATGGTAGCATAGTAGATTTTGATAAAGAAAAAATAGCAAACGCTATATTTAAAGCAGCTCAAGCTGTTGGTGGTAGCGATAGAAAAAGAGCAGAAGAGTTGGCTGATATTGTTGTAAAAATCCTTGAAGAAAAGTTTGGGAACGGGAATATCCCAAGCGTAGAAGATATTCAAGATGTAGTTGAAAAAGTTCTTATAGAAGAAGGTCATGCAAAAACAGCTAAAGCTTACATACTTTATAGGCAAAAAAGAAAAGAGATTAGGGAAGCAAAGCATTATCTTTTTGATTCTGAATTCGATGCTAGACTTTCAGCAAATGCAATAAGCGTTCTTGAAAGAAGGTATTTAAGAAAAGATAAGGATGGCCGTATAATAGAGACTCCAACAGCTATGTTTAGAAGAGTTGCAAGAAGCATAGCCATTGTAGACATGATTTATGATTCTAATGCTAATGTAAAAAAAACTGAAGAAGAATTTTATAAAATAATGACTAACCTTGAATTCCTTCCAAATTCTCCAACGCTTATGAATGCTGGAACAGAGCTTGGACAGCTTTCTGCATGCTTTGTGCTTCCAGTAGAAGATTCTATAGAAAGTATTTTCGACGCTGTAAAGTATACAGCCCTTATCCATAAGTCTGGCGGTGGGACAGGCTTCTCGTTTTCTAGGCTAAGGCCTAAAAATGATGTAGTAAAGTCTACTGGTGGAATAGCTTCAGGCCCAGTTTCTTTCATGAAAGTTTTCGATTCCGCTACAGAAGTAATAAAGCAAGGTGGAAGGCGTAGAGGAGCAAACATGGCCGTTCTTAGAGTTGATCATCCAGACATAATCGAATTCATTACATGTAAAGATGATGAAACACAACTTACAAATTTTAACATTTCTGTAGCTGTTACAAACGATTTTATGGAAGCAGTTAAAAAAAATGAAAGCTATGAATTGATAAATCCTAGGAATAAACAAGTAGTTAAAAGGTTACCTGCAAGAGAAGTTTTTGATTTAATAGTTAAACAAGCATGGAAAAATGGAGAGCCTGGTTTATTATTCTTGGATAGAATAAATCAAGATAATCCTACTCCATTGCTTGGTGAAATAGAAAGCACAAATCCATGCGGAGAGCAGCCTTTATTACCATATGAATCATGCAATCTTGGATCGATAAATCTAAGTAGAATTGTAGAAGATGGAAAAATAAATTGGGATAGACTTAAAGAATTAGTAAGGATTAGTGTTCATTTCTTAGACAATGTAATAGATGCTAATAAATATCCATTGAAAAAAATAGAAGAAGTTACTAAAGGGAATAGAAAAATTGGGCTTGGAGTAATGGGTTTTGCTGATATGTTAATAAAGCTTGGAATTCCTTATGATTCAAATGAAGCTCTTCAATTAGCTGAAAAAGTTATGAATTTTATACAAGAAGAAGCTATTAAAAAGTCTATTGAATTAGCTGAAATAAAAGGATCTTTCCCAAACTTTGGAGGAAGTTTATGGGAGAAAAAAGGCTTTAAGGCAATAAGGAATGCAACCCTAACTACTATAGCCCCAACTGGAACTATTAGCATAGTAGCGAATTGTTCAAGCGGTATCGAGCCTTTATTTGCTGTATCGTTTATTAGAAACGTTATGGAAGGAGTAAAAATGTTAGAAGTTAACAGCCTATTTGAAAAAATTGCTTATGAAAAAGGGTTTTATAGCGAAGAGCTTATGATGGAAATAGCTAAAAAAGGCTCTATAAAAGATATAAAAGAAATTCCAGAAGATGTAAAAAGAGTATTCGTAACTACT
>JAVZFM010000150.1:0-3604 GCA_038872815.1 Bathyarchaeia archaeon | reverse complement strand
AGTACTCCTAGATCTTATCATCAATACGTTCTTTATATTACCTGTGTTATCGTTATTCAAGGTCAAGCTATGGGAACAATTGGGTTATGTAGTACTTGTGGAAGAACATCTTCCAGGGATTCTTGTAGATTATTTTCACTTAACACTACTATATAGGTTTAATAAAAGAATAGTTAGATGGCTAATTAAAGTGCTTTATTCATGTCTTAGCATAAACAAAGCACTAATTATATTTTTAGTGTGCGACTGTGATATTCTGCCGCTAAGGTGGAGGAAAAGAGGTTCTCCTAAGGAACATGTTAGTTATCTTATGTCCCAGCAAAAAATTTTTGCAATATTCTCTAATTCTTTAAATAATATGCTTTCATTATCTACGAATAGAGATATCAAGGATGTCTTTCATGATTTAACATCAATAATTAGTCACAATATAACTAAGCATGATTCACGATAGCCATGAAAATAGCTATCATAACACCCAAAGGTTTAGGTGGCGTATCAGTCATAACATTAAAGCTAACTCAAGGTCTCATAAAAGAAGGTTTTTACGTTGACCTTATAAAAATTCATAGCGGCACCGTTATTAATTCCTTTGTAAATGATCTAAGAATAATTCACGAATTAAAAAATTATGATGCTATTCTTTATACTGGGTCTATTGCGCGTGTGAGCAGCATACTAAGAAGGAAATATGCTGGTCTCTTCATTCATGGATTTTTGCTAGACGAATATAGGAACGCGATTCTGCATAGCGATATCAGGACAAGTTTAGGCGCGTTACTTGAATTTACTTGGTGGAAAACAATAAACATGAACATTTTCAAACCAAGTTTCTACATATGTCATAGTAAAACAGCATGCAGGAACAATATGATATCCGAAAATAAATGTGTTATACTTCCGCAATTCGTATTGCCAACTGAGGTAGAGTGGTTTAAAAAATTTAGAGAAAAATTAACAGATTCTCATTTACACAATAATGCAACTCCAATGATGCTCATTTATACTTCTTTTGCTGGTTCCCCTCGCCTATTATCCATTAACTCCTTGATATATATAGCAAAACGGCTAGGCCGCTTTCTTAGGAGAAGCATACTTTTCTACATTATAAAACCTAAAACCCTCAAGGATAATGTCTATCAGTTCGACAAAGTAAAAGTTATTGTTAAAGATTTTATGCCTAGAATTGACTTCCTTAGGTTGCTGGCTATTGCTGATCTATACATTGAACCAAGTATTGACGAGGAAATCGGATTGGACAGTATAGAAGCCGGTCTCTTAAAAATACCCTTAGCAAAGATAACAAGTCCAAAATTTACATCACTACAAGACTTTACCCGCGATGAAGTCATTTTTGAAGAAAATGTATCACATTTTGTATATTCTCTCAGCGAATACTTTAACAATATCGAAAGATACAAAAATTATTACGGCAGTAAATTCCTTTCTTTTATTTCTAGAAAACGTTCATGGGAAATTATTAAGAAACCTTTGACCAAAAAATTATACGAACTAAGCTCCCACAATTAATATCATAATCTTAACGTGTACGTGACTAGCAAATTAAAAATTTTGGGGCCCTATAACTTGACCATGATTAGGGTGGAACTACTGTTGACCTTTACAAACACCCTTCCTTCGCTTGGACTGTATACTTGGATGGTGTGGAAGCTAAGGCTTTGACATTAGATGCTGAAGTTGTGGCTACTGTAACTCATGCAATATATAAGGAGCACATGTACCTTTTAACGGACTATTATGTTGTAAAGTGTTGGTTAAACGATAAGGCTGTAGCTTTAGCAAGAAAAGTTAATGTGGATGATGCAATAAAAGTTTGTCTTGAACTTAATAGGCTTATAGATGAAGGATATGCTGAAGCTCCCATAAAATTTAATTTTAATCAAACTGTGAAGATTCTTGCAAAAAGATTTGTGAAAGATTCTAATTTTAGGGCAACAACATTAAATACGATAAAATTGGCAACAAAGAAGAGGACTATGCAACAACTTGTTTCTAGAATTAAAAGAAAAAGTTATTGAAAGTTGATGTGACTAGAAATAGAAATTAATTTTTTAAAGAGTTTAAATACTTTTTCTCTAATTTTCTTTCTTTATATTATAAAGATTTAAATTGACTTTATTTTATATTTTTTTGGTTTAGGTTTTCTTGCGTATTCTTCATTCTTCTGACCTTCACCTCTCTGAACATAAGCCTGAAACCATTGACGCTTTAGCTGAGATTTTGAATCTTGCTAAAGACTTGTCTGTTGACGTTCTAACTTTGTCCGGTGACATATTCGATAGCCCTGAGGATGCTGAGGTTCTTAGGCCTAGGCTTAGGAGAATGTTCTCTGGCAATAATTTTAAGATCATCGCTATTCCTGGAAATCATGATTTTGATGCTTATAGGGCTAATCTTGATTTTGGCTATGGAAAAGCTTACTATTAGGGTAGAGGTTCCGAAGGAGTTTGTAGAAGAATTTAAGAGAGCTCTAGAGGAGCTTGTTGAAGAGTCGAAGACAAGGCTATTGCTCTCCCTTATAAGTAAGTCTAAGCTTACTCAAGAAGATGCCTTAAGGTTAGGTGAAAAAATTAGGCATGGTATAGCTGGAAAGCATGGAGTGTGTTAGTTGCGGCTGGTTATTGACGCAAACATTGTCATATCCTCTCTTATAGGTAATGGTACAATATTTTTGTTGATCAAAGAATTAAGTAAGGCTGGAGTAAGACTGGTTTCACCATCTTTTCTTAAAGAAGAAATAGATGAACATTTTGATTAAATAATGGTGAAATCGGGCTTAGACGCTACAACCTTAAGAAAATTTTGTAAAGCTTAAATATCATACAATTTTTTAAAATACCTTATGAAGCTCTATGCAGTTCTCTGGAAGGAGGAAGACACTTATGTGATTAAGGAGGTCTTTACTAACGTTACCACTCAAGGTAAAACTATTGAAGAGGCTATCGAAAATTTGAAGGAAGCTGTTGGACTCTACTTGGAAGAAATGCCTGAACTCGTTGGAGAAATTGAGAATATAGATTTGGTTGGGGCTTTGAATGTCGAAGTTGCCAAAACTATCAGGTAAGGACGTAGTTAAAATTTTAGTCGAGAAATTTGGTTTTCAGGTTGTTAGGCAAAGAGGTTCGCATGTCGTTTTAAGAACGTTTAAAGACAATGAAAAGATTGTAACAGTTGTACCATTACATGATGAGGTAAAGGTAGGTACCTTGCTTGGTATTTTAAGTCTTGCAAGGATAACAAAAGAAGAATTTATAGAAGCTTTAAAATAATCTTTAAATTTTTTACCCCATTTTTCTGTGAATATTAAACGAAGAATGCTTCGTAATTGTGGAAAGGCATACACTAGTCAATAATAGGATGTCAAAATATTTCATTGTTTTGTACTGGTGGCTCAAATTGATTTATTTTTATGTTTAGACTTAATTCTATGTTCTCATCAGCAAGAATTTTAGGCCGTGACAAGTCTTTCACCGGCAGCCTTTTTCGCTGCAAAATCTAGGGCTGCCTTCACATGATCTACAGTTAGTGATGGAAATTCCTTAACTATGTCTTCGAAACTGTATCCTATTTTAAGCATCTCTAA
>JAVZFM010000149.1:0-3608 GCA_038872815.1 Bathyarchaeia archaeon | reverse complement strand
TTCTATTTAAATAGGCTTAAATCCATATGGCTAAGATTAATCCATGGCTATAAGGCTTGTAGAAACAAAAGTATGAATATACGCTATAAATCATAAGCCATTTAAGGCTCATTAAAACTAACCGTGGGAGAGCTTCAAATTAAGCTTAATTTGACAGAGCCAACTACTTTATAAAACCTTGTTAACAACTGATCTTATAGCTTTATTGCTCGTGCTGAACTTCAAAGCTTTATTCAAACCTTTTTTATAGCTCATTAAAACCATACTTAAATCCATCATAGTCTTAAGTATTTTAAGCCGTAGCGAATAGGTATATTAAGTCTATTATAGGCTTAGAGGATAGTAACAAAATCCAATTATCCCAAAGTTATTCATTATTTTGTTAAATCATTCAATGTCTTTATGCTTTACTTTACGAGCTTACTCAGTATTTAGGCTTATAAAAAAGATTGCATAAGTAGATCTTTCTTAGTTAGATTTGTGCTTGAAGCATATAACCTAGCCTATTTACGTGTAACGATAAATTTCGATTAAAATTATTTTCAATAAACAGAGAAAAAGTTTTAAATTATAAAATCCAATAGGCTTATAAAGCATGGTGAACATACCATAGTTAAAAATGAGTTGAATTTAAATGTCGTTAAAAGAAAGATTGATTGAAGCAAATGAGGTATTTCCTGAAAAGTTTAAAGAAATTGAAAGAAATGTTTTAATACTTGAAACAAAAATTGCTGAGAGAAAAGTATTTCTTTCAAAAAAGGCATTGGTTTATAAAGCTAAGCTAAGAATAGATGATGAAAATAAAACGGTAAGATTCTTTGAAACCTTAAAGGAGACTGGGGTGGGAATTTCTGGCAGTTGGGACTCAATGGATATAAGCCCAGGCTTTGGGTTTAAGGTAGAAAAATATAAAATTTCAGGAAAAGGAAGGGAAGGAACAATTGAGGAGCTTTCAAAACTTTTTGGCAAAGATTATAAATACTCCTTTGATTACACGGTCATAAGGAAAATTATTGAGCGAGAAACACGAAATGCTGGATACAATTTCTCTATAGTTTTAACGGAAAAAGCGATTTAAAAGAAATAACTTATCTGTGTTGAAAAAGCATAAAATGCTTTTTCAAGCTTTTTTGAGTATTCAAAGTTTTGAATTCAAAACTTTAATGAATGAAAAGTAAACTCGATTTAGATTTCATAAAGAAAACAAATACGGACCCTTTAAAGTGAACATTGAAAATATTGATGGGATATTTATAATGTATTAAAAATATGAAAATATTTATTTTTAAGGATGAACTATAAAAAATTGAATATTCAATGGTTTTAAGAAAAACAGGATATGCTGAATTAAGGCTTCATGGAGGATATGCTCCTTATTGGCTAGTTAAAAGGATGATTAAGCTTTCAAAAGCCATATTCAAAATCATAATAGATGAATATGGAGTTAAAGAAGTATTATCAAGGCTTTCTAATCCATTTTTCTTTCAAGCCTGCTCGAATATACTTGGATTTGATTGGGATAGTAGTGGGTCAACTACAGTAACTTGTGCTGTGCTAAAAAAAACTTTTTCTGATTTAAACACTGGAATAGAATCTGCTGGTGGAAAAGGAGAATATTCTAGAAAAACTTTAAATGAAATAGAAGCTATAGGAAAAAAGTTCGATTTATCCGAAGAAGAAGTAAAAAGTTTAAAGTATGCAAGCCGTATGACAGCAAAAGTTGATAATGCTGCAATTCAAGCTGGATATCGAATTTATCATCATATGATTTTTATTTCAGAAAGTGGTGATTGGGCTGTAGTACAACAAGGTATGAATCCATCTTACTCTTTAGCAAGAAGGTATCATTGGCTTTCAGAAGGAATAAAAAGTTTTGTTGTTGAACCTCATAAAGCTATAGTTTGTGAAAAAATACATGAAAGAGTACTTAACATGGTTGATGTTAAAGGCGAAGAATGCAGAAAAACATGTAAAGATTTAGCTTCAGAGAATCCAAAAAAATTAAAAAGATTATTCAGTTTAATAAAAGAAAAGGAACAAACTTTCTTAGAAAATTGGATTGATGAAGATTTTAATTTAAAAACTAAAAACTTTTTTGAGTATTCAGTAATTCCATCAAGGATAAATTGGGAAGCTTTAGAAAAAGCTTATGAAATTCAACCTAGAAATTTTGAGGAATTGCTTGCAATAGATGGTATTGGACCAGCTACCGTTAGAGGTTTAGCTTTGATTTCAGATTTAATATTTGGGCAATCTCCAAGCTGGAAAGATCCAGCAAAGTTTTCATTTGCTTTTGGTGGAAAAGATGGAGTTCCATTTCCAATAGATAAGAAATCTATGGATAATTCTATTGAAATCCTTTTAAGCGCCATTTATGAGTCTAAAATAGGTAAAAAGGAAAAATTAAATGCTATAAAAAGATTAAAAACACTTTTGCCTAATAGCAAACTAGGTTAAATTTTAATCCAGTTTTGGCCAGGCCTTCTTCCTAATTCAAATCTTTTTATAGCATTTCTTCTAAATTTAACTCTTGGAACAGGGGATATTTTTGGAAGAGGCTGTATTTTAGGAGTTTGAGAACGGACTTTTCCAGCTTTTGTTAAAGATCCATGAGTTGGCATTTTAATCACCTCTATAAATTATTTTACTTTAGTAATATAATAATTTTTCTCTAAATTTCTAAATTGGAATTCTTCTTCCTGAAGAATCTTTTTTATAGATTCCAAATTCCTCCATTTTTTTCATATCTTCTTTAGAAAACACTGGGCCGTCAATGCATACCCTATATGGGCCTAGATTGCAGCTTCCACAAATTCCAACTCCACATTTCATGTATCTTTCTAAACTTGCTTGAAACTGCAATTCTTTTTCATAAACTATATCAAAAATTTTTTTAATCATAAGCTCAGGTCCACAAGCATAGACGACATCAAAATTTTCATACTTTAAAATTTCTTGAGCTATTTCTGAAACTAATCCTTTTTTCCCATAACTTCCATCATCAGTAGCTACTATTAAGTTTGTATTAGGGCTTATTATAGATCCAATACTTTCTAAAAATATTATTTCAGATTTAGTTTTAGCGCCTATTATAATCGTTGAACCATTTTTTAATTGCGATTCCATAATTTGTAATAGTGGGGAAATGCCCACTCCCCCAGCTATTATTAAAGCCTTTTTTTTAGCGTTAAATTTAAAACCTTTGCCATAAGGTCCTCTTATTCCTATTTTATCGCCAACTTTCATTTTTCCAATACGCTTAGTAGCTTCTCCAACCTTTTTAACTAACACTCCTACAAGCTTGTTATATCTTGAAAGCATTAAACTCATTGGAATTTCATCTACGCCTGGAATCCAAAGCATAATAAATTGCCCTGGATTGGCTTTTTTACAAAGCTCATCTTTAAACATTATCAATCTAACATTTTTTGTTAAATCCTTCACTTCTTCAATCTTTACTATTCTTGGCTTATGGATGTTTTGAGAAAATCGCAATAAAAGCGCCTCAAACGATTTTTAAAGCTATTAGGTTAAACAAGCTTAAAACTTTTAGCTTGAGAAAAAAAGCCTTGTTTCTCCCATAGTTTTAACTTCAGATACTCTTGCGT
>JAVZFM010000148.1:0-3617 GCA_038872815.1 Bathyarchaeia archaeon | reverse complement strand
TTATAGAGAAATCTGATATTTGTTTTGCTATTTCTCCTTCATAAAAATCCCTGCCATTTTTTGCAATCCTTTTAAGAGTTTTAGCTAGATCCTTTTGTACAAGGATATCACCTGTTTCTGGTACACCATTCTTTAAGAATACTTTTCTTGTAGTCGGATAATTCGATAACTCGCTTGAAAGCTTTTTTATCCATTTACTTAACCTTATGGTTACTGGAAAACCCTTTTCTGCATAATTTATTGCAGGTTTTAACAAGGTTTTTAAATCCATAGTTCCATATCTTTTTAAAGCAGTAATCCATCCATCAACTACTCCAGGCACAGTTACTGAAAGAATTCCTCTACTAGGAATGTTATGCATTCCAATTTTTTTAAAGAATTCTATACTTGCCTTAAAAGGAGCTTTTCCACTTGAGTTTAATCCAATAAGTTTTCCTGAGTTTTCAAGATATATTAAAAGAAATAAATCGCCACCTATTCCACTCATATGAGGATAAACAACGCATAGGGTTGCATTCATTGCTATTGCAGCATCTAAAGCATTTCCACCATTCATTAAAACTTTCATGCCTATTATAGATGCTAAATAATGAGGAGAAACTACAGCTCCTTCACTTCCGATTATTAATGTTCCATATTCCAACTTTCAATTCCTCTAAATAAACATACTTATCAAAGCCTTAGTTTTTAATATACATTCATGGAAGGAATAAAGATTAAAGAGCTTGTAGAAAAAGATAAAAACGAAATCATAAACTTTTGTAAAGAATTGATAAAATGTAAAAGCGAAACTGGAAAAGAATATGAAGTTGCTAAATTGATAGAGAAAAAATGAGCGAACTCAATTATGATTTAGTCGAAATAGACTCTCTTGGTAATGTAATAGGAATTATCTATGGACGATCAAATAGGGTTCAATTAGTTTTTGATGGACATATGGATACAGTAGCGGCTGGCATATTAAAAAATTGGAAAGTAGCTCCATATAGCGCTAAGATTATTAAGAATAGAATCTATGGTCGTGGAGCATCTGATATGAAAGGTGCTTTGGCATCAATGGTTTTTGATGGAGGATTTTTAAAAAGAATTAATAAAGAACTTGACAATGGATTAGCAATAGCATGTGTGGTTAATGAAGAAAATCATGAAGGCTTAGGTATCAAGCATGTATTACAAAAAAAGAAAATTTTGCCTAGATGCGTAGTAATTGGGGAAGCTACAAATCTTCAATTAAGTATTGGTCAAAGAGGAAGAGCAGAGATTGAAGTTGTAACAATAGGTAAAATTGCTCATGGAAGTACTCCTTGGCTTGGAAAAAATGCTATTTATGAAATTGTCCCAATTGTTGAAGAAATAAGTAAAATGAATAGAAATTTACCTAAGCATCCATTGCTTGGAAAAAGCTCAGTTATTGTATCGCATATCGTTTCTAAACCGCTTAAAGGCAATATCGTTCCTGATTTGTGCAAAATAATACTTGACAGAAGAACAATTCCTGGAGAAAATGAAAGAATTCTTCTTAAAGAGATCAAAAGAATAATAGAAAAGGCTAAGGAGAAGTCACCAAAAATTAAAGCAAAAGGAAGAATTCTTGAAACTGAAGTTAGAACATATACAGGATATAAAGAAAGGATGAAAAAGTATTTCCTAGTTGGTTAATCGATAAGAACAATTATGTAGTTAAAATAGCTCAACAAGCTTTAAAGAAAATATTTAAGAAAAATCGGGAATCAGTATGCTGGAAGTTTAGCACTGATGGTTCATATACTGCTGGAGTGCTGAAAATACAAACTATAGGGTTTGGCCCAGGAAGTGAAAAGACAGCACATGCTTACAATGAAAATGTGCCTATAAATCATTTAATAAAAGCTACTGAAGGATATGTTAGCTTAGGAATTGAGTTGTGTTAAATATAAAAAGCAAAAATCATTCTATTCTTAAATTTACCTACTCTCCTATTATTTGAAGAATTAGTTTTCTTTCTCTTTTTTTAATATCTAACTCGATAAAAACTATTTGCTGCCAAGTGCCAAGAGCTAACTCCCCATTTATAAAAGGAACAGTTAAACTTGGACCGAGTAAAGAAGCCTTTACATGAGAGTGCCCATTCCAATTATGCCATGTTTTATGATGTTCGTATTCAATGTCTTTAGGAGCAACTCTTTCAAGCATTTTTGGAAAATCTTTCAATAACCCTGGTTCGTATTCAATAGTAGTTATAGCACCAGTCGAGCCTGGAATAAAAATTACTATGCTTCCGTTTTTCAACTTAGACTCTTTAACCGCTTTGCTTACATCATTTGTTATATCGATTATATCATTTTCTCCCTTTGTATTTAACACTATATATTTTGTGATTATATTCATCAAGACTATCCCTTTAAATTACTATAGCTGTATGAGTTCTTTGAACTCCATCTAATGCTTGAACTTTTTCTAGAATGAATTCAGATAAAGTTTTTAAATCTGGTACTTCAATGTAGGCTATAACATCATATAATCCTGTTACTGGATGAGCTGCAATAACGCCATTAGTTTTTGAAAGAGTTTCAGATATTTTTTTAGCTTTTCCTAAATCAGTTTGGATTAGTATATAAGCTTTGATTCCCAATTTAAAAACTCCAAAAATGCTTTCCTACTAATTAAATAAAACACAATAGTTATTAAAAAGTTTTTAGTTTATCTTTTAAAATGGAGTTAACTATTTCAATAAAATCAGCGTCAGAAAGGGCACTTCTTCTTTCCTCAGATTTTCTCTTAACAATTTCTGTTATTTTCTTAATTTCTTCCTCAGAGGCTTTAATGTTTAGTTCTTGAAGTTTAGCTTCTATGGCATGCCTTCCACTTAATTTTCCTAGAATTAATTTTCTTTTTTGACCTACAAGCTCTGGTGGATAAGGCTCATAAGTTGATGGACTTTCAAGTACTCCATGCTGATGAATTCCTGAAGTATGTACAAAGATGTTATTGCCAGTTACTGGCTTATTTGGGGCTATTGGAACTTTACTTATTTTTTCAACAAGCTTACAAACTTCATAAAGCTTTTCAGTATTAAAGACTCTTACATTGTATAGATTATGTAAAGCTATTATTACATCTTCAGTTGCAGCTAACCCTGCACGTTCCCCTAACCCATTTATTGAAGTTGATAATACTGAAGCCCCTACTTCATAAGCAGCTAAAGTATTAGCTACTCCTAATCCATGATCATTATGGCAATGGACTTCTATTGGAACATTAACAACACTTTTAATCTCTTTAACCAAGTATTTAATGCCTATAGGATTTATAGCCCCAAGCGTATCAACAATTCTAGCCCTGTCGACACCAGCTTCTACAACAGTTTTAAATACTTTTTTAAGAAAATTTAAATCGGCTCTAGTAGAATCTTCAGCACTATAAGTTATGTACAATCCATATCCTTTAGCACGCTCAACTGCTTCAACAGCCCTTTGTAAGTATTCTTCACGAGAGATTTTAAGCTTATACTTTAAATGAATATCTGATGGTGGAAATGAAAGTACTATCCCATAGCACTCACACTCAGCAACAGCATCTATATCTTGAGGGGTAGCTCTTGCAAATCCAAATATTTTTGCATTTAAGCCTTCTTTAAC
>JAVZFM010000147.1:0-3627 GCA_038872815.1 Bathyarchaeia archaeon | reverse complement strand
GCATACTTTTCTGACCCTTTTCCTATTATACTAGATGCTTTTTTTACTCCTTCAGCCAATATATTTCCAATTCCACGCCTATATGCAATCATTTCTATAAGCTTAAACGTAGCTTCTACGTTTCCCCAAGTAAGTTTCAATCCATTTAAATCTTCTTTAGTTAAAATTCCTTTTTCGTAGCATTCCATAGCAAACGCTATTACACTTCCTGTTGAAATCGTATCAAGTCCATATTTATCGCAAATATCTGAAGCAACTACAATGAATTCTTTATCGCCTATGCCCACGTTTGGCCCTAGCATTCCTATACTTTCAAACTCTGGGCCTTTGCCTATATAACCGGCATAAGGTCCACTATCTATTTTTACTAGCCTTCCACACCTTAAAGGACAAAGAAAGCATGCTGTAGCTCTTGCTAATATTTTTAAAAAGCTACTACTTTTTAATCTATCCTCTAATTCAAAATTTCCTTGTTGTCCATTCCTTGTTACTAAAGCTCCATTGGATGCTAAAGAATCGACTAAAAACCATGAGCCAAGTTTAGGAGTTAATTGTGAATGGGAATCAGCTTCAAGAATTTCTAGAATTTCAATAAGCGTTTTTTCAAGCAATTCTGGTTTTGCTATATCTATTGATTTCTCTCCTTTTACTGCTATTGCTTTTAGATTTTTTGATCCCATAATTGCTCCCATTCCTGATCTACCAGCAGCTCTTCTTATTCGTCCTACTGTAACTATACTGGCATAATTAACTAAGTTTTCACCAGCTTGACCTATTGCTATGGTTTCAATATCTTTTTCATTTAATTCTTCCTTTATTAATTCCACAGCTTCTATAGCATTTTTTCCCCAAATGCCATTAGCATTTCTAATTTCTACTTGATCATTTGAGATCCATAGGTAAACTGGCTTTTCTGCTTTCCCCTTAATCATTATGGCATCATAGCCAGAGAGTTTTAACTCTGGAGCCCAATGTCCTCCTGAGCTTGACCAACCAAAAATTCCTAAAGGCGATTTAGCGCAAACGCTATACCTGTTAGCCGACCAAACAGGAGTCCCAACTAAAGCTCCAGCTGCTATAGCTAAAACATTATCTGGAGAAAATGGTGAAATTTTTGGTTTTACATTTTCATAAATTAGTCTTGAGCTAAAACCCCTTCCACCCAAAAATTCATGGATTAATTCCTCACGTAAAGCTTTTCTTTCGACTTTATTTTTTGAAAGATCTACTTCTAGTATAAAACCAGCATAACCTTGAACATTCATTATGCGTCATTTCCTCCAATTTAAGCTTAATTTTTAATAATGCTTGTGTTCTTAATAAAATTAAGGATGGGCCTGTAGTCTAGCTTGGATTATGACACTGGCTTCCGAAGCCAGAGTGCGTGGGTTCAAATCCCACCAGGCCCATACTCATTTGTGTTCGGTCCTAGCCTTTTTATACTCTAAAAAGAATTTTTACATGAGCAATAAAGCCAAATATGTTCGCTTGCTAGAAAGCAATGAGCTAAACCTTTTGTATAGAAATTTGGCTAGAGGCTCAAAGATAACTATGTATGTTTATTTGAGACGACTAGGCTTTTTCTGCAAAAAGCATGGAATCACGCCAGAAGAATTGGCTAAGCTTAGCAATGAAAAATTTAAAGCTTGAGTTTAGGCAACAATTGCTTCTTTTAGTAGGCTATAGCTAACAAGAAATTGAAGCAATGGATTTGGAAATACTAACGGACGAAGAGCTTCAAGGAAGGCTTAAGGAAAGGCTTATTAACGCTAACTGCAACAAGGCTAGGCAAAAGATCATAGGCCTTGATGAGCTGGAAGCCTACCTTGAAAAAGGCTATGAAATGCACCATGTTCTTCCAAACAAAAGTCGTTGTTAAGCTTGTTAGAGAGCTTGAGCCAAGTATTGATTTTGGTTAAAAATTCTAGCAATAAATCTTCTATCAATAGAACTTCACGTAATGGATGGTTTGAAGGAAGCTTTATTGCAAATGCCTTGTGAATATCAACGCTCATGGAAGAATTTTCGATAGAGCATATAAAGACGAAAAGGCAGTAGCCCATCCCTAATA
This sequence comes from Bathyarchaeia archaeon, assembly GCA_038872815.1. Classification (GTDB taxonomy): domain Archaea; phylum Thermoproteota; class Bathyarchaeia; order 40CM-2-53-6; family JAVZFM01; genus JAVZFM01. The sequence goes on along the minus strand of JAVZFM010000147.1, from coordinate 1,556 downwards.
CTTTGGGTACGTTATGGCTTATAAAGAATTAATCCAGATTCAAGCCTTGAAGGATGGAACAGAATGCTTGTTATCATGAAAAGAATAATTGCAAAGCTAAGCATGCATGGAATTGGCTTATTCTTAATCTAGCATAACATAGCTTATGTAAGCTTTAATAAGCCTATTAAAGCTTAACTATTAAGCCTAGAAGCGTTAAAGTTCATAGCTTTCATGCAGGAGAAGATCTTAAGTTGACAAAGTCCTGCCGGCTACGATAACTATTTATACCCGAAATACAAATTTGTATGGAACTGAATAATACACAGAATATTGGATTGATTCAGCGTTTCAGAACATCGTTGCATTTTATTTAAAACCATTGCTATAAACTTAAGCTTCTGAATGCATCTGGATATCATAGACCTTCATTTCAAGAATAGCTCAGCTTACTTTAAAGGCTAGAATAAACATGATTGCCAACAAGCTTAGTTTTCGTTTCATCTATGGCTATTAAAACGCCTAGGCTTAAGGCTAAATACCAATCCCTAACGTTCCTAAAGAAGAACTGAATATCGAGCAAAAATATAAATTAATACTTTAATAAATATTATATTGGAATTGTTGAATATGTTCTTTATAGCGAAAAATGTGGTGATATTTTAGCTCATGAAATGCTTCATGCTGTAGGCTTACCAGGCCATCATTGGTTTGCTAAAATACAATGCTTTGATACAAGAGAACTATATCGAGATGTTCTATACGATGAATGCTGTTTCATGAAAGATATGAATTGTTTAAGACTAGATAGATTTGAAGAAAGAAGTATTTAAAATAGACAGTAGAGTATAGAGTGTTATACTCTATAGTGATACAACTGTATTACTATACTGTTACTATAGAGTGTATCACTGTGAGTGGTTTATACATAAAAGCTATGAACTTTAACACCTCTATACTTAGCTTTAAATAGGGTTATCAAAGCCTACATAAACTATGTTACGTTAGATTTGAGATAAATCAATTCCATGCATGTTAGCTTTACAAACCTTCTTTTCACACTAATAAAAAAATAATGCCATGAATTCTATCTGTATATATAAAGCTTAAATCCATATTTGTGCCTAAAGACGCTTTAATAATAGCAAGCACCTAGCTATTCTATGCTTTTAGGCTTAAACCTATTAGATAGGTTTTGGGGCATAAATATGAATATATTGCGTATAGCATAATCTATGGGAGTTCTTTTATAGTTTATTAAAACTAAATTAAACTTAATTTAACAGAGCCCTACCTTTCTTTATCTATGAACTGAAAATGGTGTTGAAAGGCATAAAGAGCTTTTTAGCTCTAAACTTTTTTTGAAAGTTATCATAATGAACAAACCATGAATAGTCTGCTGATAAATTTTTAAAAGCTAAGCTAGGAATCACAAAAAACATGAAGATTAAAAGTATAAAATTAGCCTTTCAAGCCTATGCTAAAATCTTGGTGGGGCCGAAGGGATTTTCATGGTTTTGGCCATTTTGAACCCTTGACTTCCGCCTTTTATTCAAGCCTACGGGTTTCTTCTGCGC
>JAVZFM010000146.1:0-3632 GCA_038872815.1 Bathyarchaeia archaeon | reverse complement strand
TACACTCCCACTTTTCTAAGAGAGGACGAAAAAAGAATGTCAATGAGTGTAGAAAAAGCTCTTTTAAATGCACCAGAAAAAAGGCTAAATATGTTAAAGGTCCTAAAAAAAGTTGATAATTAAGGAAAATATATGGCTTGAAGCCCATAAATCTGAAAGCTTTCTTGAATGTGAAATGAATTCTTGAACAGCTGGAAGCTTAACTGCAAGTAATCCTAAATCTCTTATACATGAGCTAATAGCAGCTGTAACATCTAAATGATCCCAAATGCTATGATCTGGAATTCTTGTATCAGCTGGTAAAAAGTAACCTTGATGATATTTCTCCGGTAAGAACCTCCAAAGCAGAAAATAGGTTTTCTTCCAATCTTTCTCATCTAAGAATACTTTTACATCTTCTGAATTAAATCCATATTTTTTTAACATATTTTCATACCCATATGTTGTAATAAAATCTTTTATTTCTTCACTAAGGGTGTGTTTAGTTCCTGAAAGAGGATGTTTAAAAACTGGGGTTGAAGTTTTAAAATATATGGAGAAATCTCGTAAATTTTGAGGTAAATCTAATCTTTGCATCGCAGAAGCTATACGATCTGCAATATTAAGTTCCTTTTCACCTTCATACTTAAGATTCAATTTCCCCAAGATTTCGTCTCTCTTACTTTCATGACTTTCATAGCCTAAAATAAGTGTTTTATCTGGAGGGTCATGAAGAAAGGCTTTAATTTTATTTTGCCAGAATAAACTCATCTATCTCAACTCCGGTATCTCAACTTTAACTTCACCTAGCTCTTTGCTTAACCTTTCATCAAGATTATTTAACTCGTTTCTTAAAACTTCTTTTTCCTTTTAAAACTTTTGATGGAGAGAAGTGTAAAGCTTAACTATTCTTGCCGCATACTTCCCATTTAGATCCATAACTCCAATAAAAAGGGGGGATGCATACCTCTCTTCTTCCAATTTTGTTTTTCGTTTAGATTTTATTGGAAGGCCCCACATCCATCGTTGCTCTACAGGTTTAATGATGCGCAGCTCCTTATAAACCCTGCACACTTCTTTAAGGGGCTTATCCCATGAGTCAAAAGATTTCTCACTTAAACTTATCTTTGCGCAATTCTTCAATAATACAGGAAAATTTAAATTTGATTGTGGAGTATATTTTTCATTAATATATTCTTTAAAATCTTTAAAGATACTTTTTAAATTCTCTTCTATAAATTTTCTAGCCTCATAAACCGTTCTTCCAGTAAAAGTAAACAAGTATGGGGTATGGTTTAACGATTCAGATACTTTGAGTACTCCACTCCCCCTTCTCATTCTAGCGCCAATTCCACCGAGATAAATGAGAGCCCATAGGCAACCAAGCGCAATCTTAAGATGCTCATACTCATCTGAGTTTAATATTACTTTAAACTTTCTTCCTGGCGGATAATATTGCAACCTTTGATAATTTCTCTTTTGCATCTTAATTGAAAACCATAGGTAACTTAACTCATTTTGAAACAGATCATCTTCTTGAATTTGCGAGGGAAGCGCATCGCTAAAACTTAATATTCTTACATGCGATTTCTGATTAGTAGAGCCGAAAACATCGTTTTCTAACTTTTTTAAATCCTTAAGGGGTAGCATCCCTCCCATTATTGCTCTAAACCACCACCTCAATAATCCTTTCAGGCTGGGCGCTCGTAAGCCTTCATTTTCTATGTTTCTTTGATTTGCACCAGCTATAAACACAGGCGTTACAGCATCAAGAGTTAATTCAATCTTTTCCATGATTCTTCCAACTCTATTTAAGAAAGAAAAACAAGTAACATGAAGAGCTTATAGGTACTATATATAGAAGAGGATTTGCTTAAAAAATTTACTATATAAGGATTATTAATAATTCTTTTAGTGGTATTAAAACTTGTTTTAAGGAGTTTAACAAATGAGGATTGAATTGTTAGAAACATTTTTTATTTATTCCCTCTTCATCATAGTTTTTATAAAAGGAAGACGTGTTTAACCTTAAATTTCTACTCAAAATATTTTAAGTTACTGCAAGTTTTAATATTTTACTAGAGTTTTACTCGAAAAGCCTTGAGCAAATTCTTATTTTAGCATGGTGCATTAACTTTGTTGAATGAAAGAATGCCGAATTATAGAGGGGCTTTTTCAAGACCTAATGCTTTGAAAGCAGCTATAGCTATAGCGAAGCTTGGTGGCGTAGCCAATTTCTCTCAAATCCAAAAAGTTTCAGGTATTAAAGATTCTACATTAGTTCACAATTTGAATATTTTAATAAAATTTAATATTATTGAAAAAGAGGTTAAAGGAACGTATAGGTTAAAGTATAAAACACCTTTATGTTATCTTTTCAGCGAAAAATCTATTGAAGCAGCTTATTTTGGATTGCTTGGAAAAAGAGAGAATAGGAAGAGAACTGAAACAGAAACAGCTTTAGAGCTTCTTAAGACTGAGGGAATTAAGCCAAAGCTTGTATATGTTTTAACCTCAATTGAAGCTCTTCATGAATGGGGAGATTTGAAGTTACCCTATCAATGGATATTATGCTATGAGGAAGAAATAATTGATATAGATATTGTTAAAAACAAGGTTCAAAAACAACTTGAAGATCTTTTAAAAGATTACATAGTTATAATTGATTGTACTTCAGCTACTAAACCAGCTACCATAGCCTATTATGAGTTGGCTCAAACTTACCAAACTCCATTAATATACATTTACGAAGAAAAAAGAAAGTTAAAATGGTTGAACTCAAAACAAACAATTCAAGAAACTCTCATCCCAAAACTTTTAAATTCCTAACTTTAATTTTTTTACATCCGCTTATCTTAATTCTCTATGAGATTCGCGAAAACAAACTACAGTAAAATAAACTTCATAAATATATTATGGAATAGATTACTTAATGTTTACCTGATTATTAATCTCTGTAAAATGCAGAGATCTCTAACAATTTGGTGGAAAATGCGATTATTTTTACAAACAAGCTGCATTTTTTCCTTATTTCTCTTTCTGATCACCAAATATACTAACATAATGTACCTAGTTTGTTTGACGTCTTGATGTTGTACAATAACCCTCTCTTCTCTTTAAGAACTTCAAGATAACAACATAACAACACAGCAGATCAATACAAATTTAATGATATAATAAATTAAACAATTTAAGGTGGAGCTATTCTTACTTTTAAAATGCAATTGTTTTTTTAAAAAAAATGCAATTATTCGAGTTTAAAGTAGCAACGTAATCGTTTAACTTTCAATTCTCTTTATGAGATTCAGCCTTATCTTTCGCTTTAGGCTTAAGCCACATAGCTAAGCCCTTTCAATTCTCTTTATGAGATTCATGGACTTTAGTTGAAATCAGACCTTACGCTAGTGCAGCTCTTTCAATTCTCTTTATGAGATTCAAGAAAAGGAAGCTGACGAGGTTCCGAAACTTAACATTTGTTTCTTTCAATTCTCTTTATGAGATTCGTTAAGTAAAAGGAAAGGAACCGCATATACGTATATTTACTTTCAATTCTCTTTATGAGATTCCTAGTTGTTTCACTGGTAAGTCCCTAGCCCCTCATTTAAATCTTTCAATTCTCTTTATGAGATTCCTTTATTGTTGGAGATTTTTTG
>JAVZFM010000145.1:0-3633 GCA_038872815.1 Bathyarchaeia archaeon | reverse complement strand
CCACTCAACCCAATGAAGCCTTAGTGTATGTATAAATGAAAGGAGCCCTTCAAAAGTTAGTATTAACAACAGCGTAATGAACACCCAAATTGCCACGCCTACTATGCGCATTATTCCTTCTCCAAATTCTAGAAACATTAAAAGCACTTTACTGAAAGCTCCATGGGCTAAGGCTAAAGCTAAGATTCGTCCATAGGATATAGTATTTGATAATGAAGATATCAATGCTTCTAAACCTTCAGTAAATCCTTCTGCTTTATGGACTAGAAGTTTAGTTACTAACATTATTGCAATTGGTAACGCTAAATGAATAATCATTAAATCCATTCTTTCAATAATCGTAAACACTTTAGATCTGTATTTCAAAAGCAAGTATGAAAAGTTTAAGTAGAAAAACAACCACACTCCTGGTCCACCTATAGCCTCTTTAAACTCTTTGTTAATTAGCTTGTTTAAAAACCCTAAAAACAATCCAGATGATATATGGATTATTGCTACATAAATCGATATAAGAAGCATAAGCATTGGTTCATGGAATGGAGAAAATGGGAATGGAACTCTAACTCTAAACCCAAAAATTCCTGAAAGGAACTTCTCAATTGATTCAGAAGAATGTTTTATTGAATGGTAAATACTTATTCCAAATGAATGGCTTATCCAATCGTCTAATGTTTCAAAGAATTCTTCTGAACCAAAAATTTCTCCATAAAGAAATCCAAAAAAAATTGAAGATAAAGAACATGTAACCAATAAGGGCACACCCTCTATTACATAATTGAAAAACTCCCCAAGCTTTAGTTTATGCTTTTTTAATGAATAAAGAAGTAATGAAGCGAAAAACAGCATTAAACCATGACCTACATCACCAAACATAAGGCCAAAAATTATTGGAAAAGATATGGCCATGAATATCGAAGGATTTATTTCAAAATAGCTTGGAATTCCAAAAGATGTAGTTATTTTTTCAAATACTTTTGCAAAGCTTGGAGTTTTTAACAAAGTTGGGGGATTTATGTTAACATCTTCTTCTTTGATAGACTTTTTTGGCTTAATTTCTAGAATCGAATAAAATCCTAATGAAGCTTTATCGATAATTTCATTCAATTCATTTACTCGTTTAGTTGGAACCCACCCTTCTAAAATAAACGTTTTTTTTGTCATTCCTATTTTTGATTTTAATTCATTCATTAGCTTCGCTATTTCTAAAGCTTCTTTTTTTACTAAAAGTTCTTGAGCAAATTTTTCTTTTAAAGAAAAATCCGCTTCATAGAGCTTAGAAAATTCAGACTCTATAGCGGCTATTTCTTCATCTATTTTAGAAATATCTTCATCAGTTAAGAATTTTTTCACTTTTTTAGAAATCTTTATATCTTCTATATTCATATCAATACGCATAAGTAAGTTTTGAATTTTTGATAAAATAGATGAAATCTTGAATGCTCTTTCTCCAGTCTCAACTTGTTGAACTTTTCCATTGAATTCATGTAAGTGTTGCTTTATATCTATAGGGTGGAAAATTTTAGCTTCTCCAAGTGAAAAGATTACATCTTCTATAAAAGGTTTATAAACATATATTCTTATTAAAGACATTCGTTCAGCCGTTAACATTGAATTGCTTCCCCTTTAATTCTACAACCTATAGGGCTAACATGATCTCCATACATCATTAAGGATAGGGATACTTCGTTAGCTTTATTTTAATCAAAATGTATAAAAAGTTTACTTATTTTATGAAGTCTTCCAAAGTTTTATATTCTTTATCGCTTTTTAAATGAGTAGAAACTTTTTCTAAAAATTCTATCCTTCCATATACTCCATCATAACCTGGAATTATTTTTACTTCATTGTTTCTTACTTTTACTATAGCTTTAGCAATGGATTTATCAGCTATTGAAGCTATTTCTTCTTCAGAAGCATCTAACAATACTGAGTATTCATTACCAAACTTATTGATTAAATCATTGTAGATCTTCCAAACTTTTGGGGAAGAAATATGGGGGACTTCTAAAATTGTAGCTATAATCTCTGAAAGTGGCAAAAGATAAACAAAATCTATAGAACCCGAAGGCCTATATCCAACTGGTCTGTTTGCTAGCTCCTCTACTCTTTGCTCAACTCCTTTAGTTAATTTTTTTCCACATTTAGGACATATGTTGTTTAGCTTTATTGCCTCAATAGCTGAAAGTGAAACATTACATTCTCTATGTCCTGTCCAATGGTATTTTCCATACTCTGGGTAAGTTTCTATAGTAAACTTAAACTTTTTAGGATCTTTAAATTTAATAGCATTAAAAATTTCTTTATAAGTAATCTTTTCCAGCTCGAATACATTGGCCTCTCTTCCAATTCTCCAAACCCAAGCTGAGTGAGAATCTGAGTTAGAAACTAAAGTAAGATTATCTAATTGACTAAGCCTCCAATTCATTGGTGGATCTGATGATAAGCCCGTTTCTAAAGCATAAATATATTTTGAAGCTTCTTTATAACAATCCTTAAAATTGTCAAAACCACTATTGGCTCCAAAAATACTAAACCAAGGAGTCCAAGCATGAGCTGGAAAAACCATTATATCCTTTGAAATCTCCATTATCTCAAGAATCAATTCATATGCTGAAACATTTAATGTAGGCCTTCCATCGCTTGAAAGGTTTCCGAATTTTGAAATTCTCTCTCTAACTTGCTCTGCAATCTCAATGTTTGGTGCACAAATTACATGATGAATCCTTTTGGACTTTCCTTCGAAATCGAATACAGTATTAACTTCTCCAGTTATCATGAAAAGTATAGATTCATTAAAATCTTTAAGTCTATACAATCCAGTTCCATCAACTTCAGTTAACGATTCTTTAATTTCATTAAACCATTTTGGATGAGTAAAATCCCCAGTTCCAAGCAAGTTTAGCCCTTTTATAATTGCATAATGATTAAACTCTTTTAAGCTAGCATTAGAGCTTGTAGCTCTACTATACTTTCCATGAATATGTAAATCACAAATTATTCTCATTTTTTAACCCTTATTACTCTAGTTGGAGTTACAATAATATCAACTGGAATGTCCCATTCATTATATGGTAAAGAGTTAAAAACTTGTAAGTCATGAACTGTTGTTGCAATTAAAGTTTTATCTGTTATTGATTTAAAAGATTTTAGTATTTTATACCCCTTTCCTTTACCAATTCTTTTTCTATCAATAGAAACTGCTACTGAGCCTATTACCATGAAATCTACTTTTATTTTTGAAAGGTTTATTGGTTTACCATACTTAAATGCTCCTTTTATAGTAGAAGCTCTATAATACGATAAAGGATCGATATCTTCTGGATTTAAAATAATGAATCCATTTTTTAAACGTGGTGTAGCCATCAATAAAAGCTTTTTATTTTTTAAGGAATATTCTTTAATTGGTCTTTGTGGAGAATCTGGAGTACAGAAAATAACTTTAGCATCTATATATTCCTTTAAATTGTATAGATTTTTTGCAGCCTCTTCTGCTCCTATGAAATTTGGAATTTTTCCAAAAGGCTTTGGAAACAAAGAAATTCTTTTTTCTTCTAATAACTTCCAAACGTAATTTCTAATGGATTCTTTATCTAAAATCAAACTTTTATCCCTTAAGTCATTTCTATTTTTAAA
>JAVZFM010000144.1:0-3717 GCA_038872815.1 Bathyarchaeia archaeon | reverse complement strand
TATTTTACCATACTTTTTTTCTCTTTTAGATAATCAAGAGTTTTTTTAGTGTATTGAGGCATTCCCCCTATAAGGTTATCTACACCTATTTTAAGCGCAAGATTTACTCCATTAAAATGTTCTTCTTCATTATATGTGACTATCTCTAGAAAACTTGTCATCCCGTATTTTCTTATTTTATTAAATAGTTCAATATATTGATTTAAGCTAAGACCTACATCTTTACATCCAATATAACGTAGCCCAGTGTCCTTAACTTCTTCAAGAATTTCTAAAGCATTAGGCACAGTAACATCATGTTGCGTTAACATAAATATAAACTCAGTCACTTTTAGATTCATTAATATATTTAGTTATGCCGATTATTTAATGTTTTCTGTTATTATTTAAAGCGACTATTTCTAACTTTTGTATAATACTGACTTTTTGAGAAGAGCTCATAAAATTCAGATATTAATTTCCTTCAAAAACTAAAATAATATTTTAAACTGTTAAAAAGCATGTAAAGCTTAAATTTTGTAAGAATTAAGAGTATTTTATCTTAGCTAAAAAAAAGAATGTTAAAACATGTTAAAGTGTTTTAAGGAAAAAACGTCTTTTCATAAATTTATGTATTTTTTAACATTTCAACAGAGTGGAAAGTTATTAAAACAATCATTTTCTAAATACTCTTGTTATGGGATGAATCTTGCTTTCAGGTTTTATTTTAAATTCTTGACTCATAGCGTAAGACACATAAGCATCAGCAATAGCCATCATTTCATATGCTTCTGGAGCATTTTTTATTGGTCCGTATAAAGCGAAGTTTGCTCCTAGAACTATTGGGAAAATGTTCGCTACTGTTGTTGCAATTAATTTCACGTTAGGCTCAAGCTTTTTTATTTGTCGCCAACGATCTACAGCGTTATGCGCTCCACATCCAGCTGGATACCCGTATTTTTCTTTTTCAAGATAAATAGCTTTAGCGCATACTCCTGGATCTGGTATATCAATTATTGTTGTATCAACTAGGAATTGCTGTACACCAGCTTCTTTAGCTATTTTTAGTAAGCATTCAAGGGCTTCCATTCTTCCTTGAAGTGTAGGGTTTTTAGAGTTTAAAGTTAACAAAATAGCTGTTTTTATTCTGGATTCTTTTATAGCTTCAAGCTCTTCCTTTTTAATTTCAGGAGTTATTGAATTATATATTGCTCTATCAATAACACCTATTTCAGCTGCGTGTTTCAAACCAGCTATTCTAACGGAATCTGTTGTCCCATCAATAAGAAATGGAGAATCTACAGCTTCAACAATAAAATCAATGTATTTAATGAAGGCATTTGGGAAAGATCCTACAACATCTATGATTCTTGGGTTTCCAAGTTTATCGCTTAATTCAGCTTCATTATTTAATAATTTTTCAGCTTCGCTTTTATTAAAGATTCCTTCTTTTTGATCCTCAACGATTTTATCTCCATGATAAAATATGCTTCCAATCATAACTGTTGGATATTGACCTGGTTGACCACCTATTTTAACACCTTTAATATCATATACATGTTGGGTTGCAGAGAATTTAAACAGGTTTTCCACCTCCTTAAAACATGTAGAAAAAACAGAAATTATAAAGTTTAGTTTATTACTTTACTTTTTAATTAGGTTTTCTACCACTTTAACAGCTTCTACAGCGTTTTCTGCGTATGCATCTGCACCTATTTCTTCAGCATAATCCTTAGTTACTGGTCCTCCACCAACTATTATTTTATATTTGTTTCTTAAGCCTTTAGCTTTAATATACTCTATTAAGTCTTTTAGAGCAGGCATTGTTGTTGTCATTAAAGCTGAAGCTCCAATAATATTAGCGTTTATTTTTTCCGCTTCTTCAAGGAATTTTGATGGATGACAATCTTTACCTATATCGTAAACTTCAAATCCTGAGGCTGTAAGCATAGCTGATACAATATTTTTTCCTATATCATGGATGTCCCCTTTAACAGTTCCAATAACTATTTTACCTTTACTTATAGCTTTTTCTTTAGGTATTTTAGGCAGTAGTATTTCTAAAGCAGCTTTCATAGTATCACCAGCCATCATTAAATCTGTTAAAAATAATTCAAGCTTAGCGAATTTATCGCCTATTTCACGCATGCCATCAGATAAAACATTAATAATCTCCATAGGAGATAAACCATTTTCTAGAGCTTTTTCAATATCAACTTTAATACTATCAATATCATAATTAAACAAATCTGAGCGAATCTTCATTAAGATCTCTTCTTTATGAGACACTTAATTTTCCCTCCTTTTTTTATTTAAAATTAATTTAACTTTTAAATCTTTTTTTAGTTTCATTCAATTAATATTCCTAAATCAATAATTTTCTTTACCATAGTTTTATAAAATTTCAAGTACTCTTCTTTTGGTTTCCCTGTTTTAACATCATAACATTCTTGGTATTTTTTACCCTTATGTGGGTTGCTTAAATCTTTTTCATATTTAGAAAGTAAAGTTTTTACAAGATCATTTGCTTCGCTTCTTTTCATACCAGTAACGGCATGAGCAACTTTGCAATAAAATTCAGATTCCATAGGAATAATATGATCTGTTAAAGCAGCTTTAGATGGGTGGTTGCTTTCTACAGAAACGCCGGAAGCCACTGACGCTAATATAGCTGCTGTAATTTCATATAATAGCATTTCTGTAGCAGCTCCAGCAGCTTGATAAGATAAATGAATTATAGGTACTTTAATGTTTCTGCTTATTGCTTGAGCGCTAACAGATAAGGTCCAAAGCGCATCTCTACTACTTGAGGATCCATTAATTATGTTTGAAACATAATAGAGTTGATACCTTGATTTTAGCACCATTATCCCATTTATCGAGTATGCAACACTCATTATGGCTGTTCCTTCAGGTCCACCTGAATATCCACCTATTAATGGTGTGAAGCAGGCCCCTATATTTGCACCCCAATTTAATAAATAAGCAGCTTTAGTCAAAACATCATTATAAATTTTTAAATCTGGAAAAGCATCTACAAGCCATCCATCAGTTGGTTTTATACCAAATTGTGGAGCTGTTGCAGCTATTCCAGCTATTTGAGAAGCTGCTGTAGAAACAAGGTTTAATATTGGTAAACCTGGACGACCAGCTCTTTTCATGCCTTCATGAGCTAAAGCAATCATTCTTATTGAGCCATAAACCTCCAATGGTGGTGTTCTTATTGGAACACCATCAACATCCATTAGTGTAGGAACACTTATAGAATCAGTTTCAGGAATGCTTGCAAAAGCTTCAACGAGCTTAACTAATAGTTCTTCGCTTGAGACGCTTATTCCTGCACCTACATGACACCATGGAGGCTCAGAGCTTTCAGGCGTTCTAGCGGAAAAGAATTTCGCTTCATTCCCTTCTCCAAAAAGAGTTTTATGTGGAGCATTTTTTAAGCCTTCTTTAATTTCATCCTCAGTAAATGTTATTCTTCGCTCGGTATCCATGCAATAAGCGCCTACATCAGCATAAAACTCTACAGCTGCTTTAAAAACATCATCAGCTAAGCTATCATCAGATGGTATGGGATTTTCAGGATCATATTTAATATCATATTTTTTTACAAGCTCTCTTAATTTCATGCCAACTTTATAATCAAATTCTCTTTCTGAAGCTGCAGGCCCAGTTAAACTTCGATTTAAAACCTCAATAAAACTCACAGGAGGCGAAAATTTACCCTCCAACCTA
>JAVZFM010000143.1:0-3773 GCA_038872815.1 Bathyarchaeia archaeon | reverse complement strand
CTCGCTTTTAAAGCGTTAAAATCTGAATTATCGTTTACAATTTCTTTGATGTCATTTTTAATGGCACAAGCTGCATGAATAGCGTCTCGATGTTTTAGATTATATTCCTTCATTAACCTTTTCGCTTCTCTAACCACTTTCTTGTCTATGCTTAACAATTTTAAGTTATGGAACCTTAGGAATTTTCTCCTTCCATCAATCGCTATCCATAAATTTGAGAATCTTCTTATAGACCAAACAAGTTAATCCCAGGTTAATGAAGAGGTAGCGGCTTCTATGAGATCCCCATTTTAGCAAAATGCTAGCTAAAAATGCTTTTTTCTCAGTTTTTTCATCAGTAATTAACGGGTAAATAAATACATTCGAATCAATACTACTTAATACTTTTCCTCTAAAACTCCTTTGGTTTTTATATCCATTTTTAAGTTTTTTTGGAGTGTTTATAAACTCCTCAACGAATTTTCAGGATTTTCTTTAGGCTTAATTATTAACTCTCTACCTCTCGCCTCAAGAATTACTTTTGAACCAGGCTTTAAGCCAAGATAATCCTTATATCCTTCGATATAACGATTTGCCCTTTCTCTAATTTATACATTTCAACTACAAAATATTATTTACAAATTAATCCATTACTTTCCCATAATTATTTCACACCTTAGTTTATATCTATTCCACTTATTATTTTCCTAAGCAATTTTCTTTATTTAGAAAGCTTGAGTTATATTTCAAGGTTTTCAATTCTAGGATTAGACAAAACTTCATTATGTTATTTTACGTACTCCTATATGCTTCCCAGTATATAGCTCTAACGATTAATTATAGCGTTAAAATTAGCAAGAATTATTCGCTCAAACAACAGACAGACAATTATTGCATCTCTCGCCTTCAGTTCTTGTATTCATCACTTGCTAGCGTAAAACCTTTCTTAGTTTGCTTCAAGTTTTTCGATAAGCTTTTTAGCTTTATTAACATCACTTCTTAAGAAATTTGATGTAGACCATTATTAAAGCTGTTTTTACTGCTCTTCGAAAGCCTTTTTAATCAGTTATTAATGCTTTTATAAGCATCATAAGCAAAGACTTATCGTAAGAATAGAAACGTAGATATGACTATTTGGTGAAAGCGATGAAGATTTTTAGTTTTGATAGATCTAAAAAACTTGATGCTGTTTCATTGGGGGAGCCTCTTTTAGAGTTTAATGCAAGAGGCATAGGGAGCTTAAGGAATATTAAAACTTTTGATAAGGGTTGGGGAGGAGATACTTCTAACTTTATAGTAGCTTTTAGTAGGCTTGGAGGGTGTGCTGGGTATATAACTAGAGTTGGAGATGATGAGTTTGGACATTGCTTTTTAGAGCTTTGGAAAAAAGAAGGAGTAGATACTTCTCATGTAATCATAGAAAAAGGAGGGTTTACTGGAATATACTTCATTTCAAGAAAAAATGGGGGAGAACATGACTTCACATATTATAGAAAAGATTCTGCAGCTAGCCATTTTTCAATAAAAGACCTTGATATAGATTACATTAAAGATGCAAAAATTTTCCATGCTAGCGGAATTTCCCAAGCAATAAGCTCTTCATGCAATGAAGCTGTTTTATATGCTATGAAAAAAGCTAAAGAATCAAACGTTATAGTTTCTTACGATCCAAATATTAGGCTAAAGCTTTGGTCTTTAGATAAAGCTCAAGATGCTATCTTAAAAGCAATAAAGCTGTGTGATATAGTTATGCCAAGCCTAGAGGATTTACGCTTATTGGCTAATACAGATTCCATAGAGGGGGGTGTTAAAAAATTGATAGAGCTGGGAGCAAAATTGATAGTTGTAAAGCTTGGTGAGAAAGGATGTTTTATAAAGTTTAAAAATGAAGAACATTGGGTTAAGGGTTTTAAAACAAAAGTCGTTGATACTACAGGAGCTGGTGATGCTTTTGATGCAGCAATAAACATAGCTTTATTGGAAGGATGGAGTATTAAAAAGATAGCTGTTTTTGCTAATGCTACAGCAGCTTTAAAATTAAAAGGAAGAGGAGCTGTTAAAGCACTTCCTTTTAGAAAACAAGTAGAGAGATTTTTAGATAAAAATTTAAAAAAATGGAGAAATTTTTAATAAAGCTATTAGCTAATCCATAGATTTAAACCTATTTTTTAGTTTTTCCAATACTTTTGGCAAAGTTGTATATTCCATTTCTTCTGGCCCTAGCCTATGGGGCATAAAAGGTCCATGGTATCTAAGATAGTCTGCGATTTCATTCGCTAAAGCTCTTGACCTGTTGAATGCTGGATCATCAAATAGATCAACAGGTCCTATTAGCTTAGAGTTGCTTATTTGAAATCCTAAAGCAACTACTCTAGGAGGACCATCAAACCTAGTACATTTGTTAGATCCATCGGATATGCTTACTGGCATTAATGGACCATAATGGGATCCTCTCATCCAACCAGCTACGATGTGAGGAAAAGCAAAAGCTTCAAGGATTTCTCCAACAGCTGGAAGTCCATGTTGAGCACGAACTATGCATACAGGATCGTCTTTTCCTACATATCTACCAGCTATTAATGAAAGCCTTGTAGTGCTAGCTGCAGCAGTGGGTAGTCCATCATGTCTAAAGACTTTGGATATAACATATCGGCTAGGAGTTCCTATAAGGGCTAAAAGGTCATACATTTCTTCTGGACATTTTATCTTTACTGATTTTCCTTCAACTACATCAAGAACTTCAAAAATAAAGCCTTCATGCATTGATGGATCTATAATAAGACCAGCTGTATTGAATGGGTCTGCAAATATCTTGAATAAAGGTAAATTCCAAGCTCCAGGTTCTGTTTTATCAGCCATGAAAACTATTACTGGATCGCTTCCTCTTTCCTCAAATTCTAATTCAGCAACTCCAGGACCCATTCCTTTTATGTTTCCAGAAAAAGCATCGCTTAAAAGGTCCTGTCCAGCAGCATAAAGTTTTAAGGGCTTTGAAACTTTTTCATTAACTTCTTTAAATGTATCCCATGCTAATTCATGAACTTTTGGATTGTTTTCTCCATGCTTATGTGTCATTATTAATTCCAAATCATCACCACAATGAGTTACGAAAAAATCCTCAAGAATTCCATCATTTTTTCCAGCTTCTAGACATTTTTTCGCTATTTCAATTTGTTTTGGATGGACTTTATGATGGCCCACAAGGGATCCAATATCAGCTTTTATAACTGATATTGTAGTTTTTATGGTTTTACTCATAAACCTTCACCATCTCGATATCTAAAGCTTAAAACAAACTTTTATAGATTGCTTTAAATTCTATAATAATATGCAATTGATAGATTTTAAAAAAGAAATTTTAGTAGAGTTGTTAAATCCATTTTTAGAATTTAAACCAGAAATCCAACTTATTGAGTTTAGAAAAGATCTATTGAAAGATTGGTGTAGAATAAGTCTTAAGCGTATAAAAAGGCTTAAGCAAGAAAAAGGAAAATTAAGCATAAAAGAATTGATTGAAAGCTCAAAAAAGAATTGCTTTTTTGTGAGGGAAATATTGAAATCCAAGGCATTTTCCTTGATGCATCGAATATTTTAGCAATAAATGATTTTGAGCTTATGAATCTATGCAAAGATTTTAAAGCATTACCATAAAGTTGGAATAGAAAGTTTTAACATGACTATTTTTTCTGGCCCATTAGATAAAGAATTAAAGTACTTTAGCCTTAACCTCAAAATCATTTCTAGACCAAATTTAGAACCGATTTATACAAATGATTCTGGATTTATGGAAAGAA
>JAVZFM010000142.1:0-3777 GCA_038872815.1 Bathyarchaeia archaeon | reverse complement strand
AGTAAAGCATGAATTTCTCCTTTTTCTATTTCAAGGTTTATATGATCGTTAGCCAATACTCCTGGAAACTTTTTAACTATGTTTTTCATTTCAACTACTTTAGTCAAATTCTTCACAACCTTCCAAAGTAGTATAGAGAGAATATAGTATTAGTATATAAAAATTTTCTTTGTCGTTCTTAAATAGAATTTTTGTATTGCTTCTTAATAAGCTATTCTATGAAGCTTATTGAGCTTTTATCTAGCGATGGAGATTGCGTAAAGCTTTTTAGGTAAGTGAGATGAACTAATTTTGTCAATATGCGGCTCTGAATATGTCACTACACCTTAAAATGGTTAATAGGGCATTTCTTTTGAGAAATACATCAATTTCTAATTCTAGAGGAAAAATTAAATTTTTAGATGCTTATGGATTAGAAAAAGCATTAATAAGCTTGCTTTTATGATATTTTTATGTTTTGATTTGTCAACAAGGATAAGGGCTTTCAAAATTTTAACTTATTAGTAAATTCCATGCTTAGCCCATATAGTACAAGTACCCTCGATTGAAACCATACATGGACCTTTAGGGCTTTGAGGAGTACATGCTTTCATAAATAGTGGGCATTCATTAGGTTTTATCTTACCAATTATTACTAAATGACAACTACAACCTTGTAATAAATCCCTTGAATGTTCAACTTTTATATCATACTTTAATCTAGCGTCTAAGTATGAAAATTCGTTTTTCAATTTTAACGCTGAAAAAGGCACTCTGCCTATGCCTCTCCATTCACCAGTAGTTACTTCAAATACTTCTTCGATTACCTTTTGAGCTTTAATATTCCCTTCCCATTTAACTGCACGTGTATACTCGTTTTCAAGCTTTGCTTCTCCTTTATTAATTTGTTTTAATAAAAGGCATATTGCGAATAAAACATCTAAAGGCTCAAACCCAGCTATAACAGTAGGCATCCTATATGCTTTTGGAAATATTTCATAAGGCTTCATTCCTATAATAGTTGAAACATGCCCTGGAGCTATGAATCCATCTATTTGTAAATCTCCTATTCCAAGCAAAAGTTCCATGATAGGTGGAATCAACCTATGAGAAATAAGAAAGCTTAAGTTTTTAGGCGGGTTATTAAGTATTTCAACTGCATTTGATGGAGCTGTTGTTTCAAATCCAACAGCAAAAAAAACATATTCTTTATTTGGATTTTTCTTAGCCATATTAATAGCGTCTTTTATGCTATAAACAACTTTAACATGACCACCAATTGCTTTAGCTTGAAAAAGAGAAATCTTAGAACCTGGTACTCTAATCATGTCTCCAAAAGTTAATACTGTAATTCCATTCATCGCTAACCATATAGCTTCATCTATTTCTTTAGCTGGAACAACACAAACAGGGCATCCTGGTCCAGCTATAACGTCTAAGTTTTTAGGCAAGAGATATCTAATCCCATAATGCGTAACAGTCCATTCATGTGTTCCACATACATGGCAAAATTTTATATTGTAATTTGGAGTAATCCTTTCTATTTGGTTTACAATACTTTTTGCAAGAGTAGAGTTTCTAAAACTTTCTTCCAACGTATTTCAACCAAGTTAAAAATTAGCTTGAATATTCTTCGTTCAAAATTTCATTCCAAAGCTTAATGGTTTCTTTAGCAATTTCTTCATCTAAAACTTGAATAGCATATCCAGCATGAATGAGCACATAATCACCTACATTAGCGTTTACAAGCGAAATATCTACTTCTTTAACAATTTTACCTCCAAAATCTACTTTAGCAATTCTTCCATTAATGCTTAGAATTTTAGCTGGAATTGCAAGACACATTAAGTTTCACGTAAATTTTGTAAGATTTACAATGTTTAAGGCAATAATAAACATTACTCTTAAAATTAAGATAATAAACGACTTATGATTACAGATTGACCAAAAGATATCCCTCCATCTCCTGGAGGCACTTTTTTATGAGAAATAAACTTAAGCTTATTTTCTTCTATTAAACCATGTATAGTTGAAGTTATATGCTCATTGTAAGCTACTCCACCTGAAAATCCTATTACATCTACGCCTAATCTATTGGCTTCTTCTATTGCAAATTGAGCTAAGCTTTTTGCCATATATTCTTGAGCTGAATAAGCTAAATCTTGAATGTTAAATTTTTGAATGTTTTCAAAAATGTTTTCAAGTAAATATGTTGTATCGATAACATTACCTTTAATCACAGGCTCAAGCTTAAGAACATCTTTTCCATTATAAGCAATAGATTCTAACTTCATTGCAGGTTCGCCTTCATAAGTTCTTTCATAACAAACACCAAGCAAAGCTGAAATAGCATCAAGTACTCTTCCACAACTTGAAGTCTCTGGATAGGATTTATTCTTAAGTTGTTTTAATATCAACTCAACTTCTTTGCTTCCATAAGGAAACAATTTTGCTTTATTAAAAGCCCATTCTGAAATATCTATGACTTCATGAAGTATTCCTATAGCCATTCTAAGAGGATAACGAGTTGCTAAATCTCCACCAACCATTGGTTGTTTTTTTAAATGACCAATACGTTTAAACTCACTTCCTCCACAATAAAAAATTTCTCCTCCCCAAATTTCTCCATTAAGACCATATCCTAGTCCATCACAAGCTATTCCTATAATTTCATCTAACCCATTTTCAGCCATTAAAGAGGCTAAATGGGCATGATGATGTTGAACTTGAAAAACTTTGCAATTGTATTTATTAGCTAGTTCTTTAGCAAATTGCGTGGTTAAAAATCTTGGATGTAAATCGCATGCAACTGCATCGATTTTACAGTTTAAAAGATTAAGCATGCGAAAGGTAGTTTCTTTTAAAAATCTATAACTCTCCAAGGTTTCTATATCGCCTATGTATTGTGAAATGTATGCTCTATCTTCCATCAATATACAAATGTTTGTGTTTTCTTCAGCTCCAACTCCAACTATAAAATTTTTTGATTTAAAATTAAGTGAAATAGGAGCTGGAGAATACCCTCTAGACCTTCTAATCAATAGCTGGTTACCATCGATTACGCGTAAAACTGAATCATCACATCTTTGAGCTATATCTCTATCATGTAAAAGAAAGAAATCAACTAAATCTTTTAATTTTTTATGCGCGATTGAGTTTTCGATTATTATAGGCTCATTAGGGGGGTTTGCACTAGTCATTACAAATGCAGGCTCTTTTGTATTATCAAAAAGCATTTCATGCAATCCTGTATAAGGAAGCATAACTCCTATAGTATGAAGCTTTGGAGAAATCAAATTTGATAAATAGTAATCCTTGCTTTTTTTTAGCAAAACTATTGGCTTTATGCTAGATGTTAAAATTTTTGCTTCTTCATCGCTTACTATAGCAAATGATTTAACAGTTTCAAGATTTTTTGCCATTATCGCAAAAGGCTTTTGACTTCTATGTTTAGCTTTTCTAAGCTTTATTATAGGCTCAGATTTAGTAGTTGCTGTAGCTATATGGAATCCTCCATTTCCTTTGATAGCAACTATAAATCCTTCTCCTAAAAGCTTTCCAGCTTCTCTTATAGGATCTTTTGAGTATATTTGTGCTCCAGTTTTATCTATTAAAAAAACTTTAGGACCACATTCTGGACATGCAATAGTTTGAGCATGAAACCTTCTATCTAATGGATTAGTGTAATCGCTTTTGCATTTGCTACACATATTAAACTTATACATCGTAGTATTTTCTCTATCATAAGGAAGTTTGTTAATTATTGTATACCTTGGACCACAATTGGTACATGTTATG
>JAVZFM010000141.1:0-3788 GCA_038872815.1 Bathyarchaeia archaeon | reverse complement strand
GCTTGATTACTTTAGGTTTAATCAAGCATTTAATTGAACTTTAGGTTAACTGTTTTACAAGAGTTTTCTCATGTAGCTTTATTGCTACGATTGTAAATGCTATTATAAAGGCTAGAATTATCTTTGCATAATCTTCTATACAAGGGTAGCAAAGGCTTAAGTAATGAAGCTTCATAAAATAGTTTTAAAAACCTTAATCGTAAAATCTCCTTTAATAGCAAAAATCATTAAAGAAAAAATCGAGAAAATTAAAGGGTCATTAAAGAACTACGACATTGAGGAATCTCGTTTAATCTTTTTACCAACATTATTGCCAACTTTTAGGATATTGCCTGAACAACTTACTTCTTTTACCATGAAAATAAGAGCTCTTGGGAAACTTAATGAGAAAGCTCATGAGGAAATCTTAAAACAAATTTTTAGCCATTGATAAAGTCTAGAATTTATATAAAAGACAAACTTTTTATCTTCTAGGCTTAAACCATCATTTTTAAAGTTCTTTAGATCACTAAATTCTTATGATAAATAACTTTATGCTTTTTTGTCTAGCAAATATGCTAACTCTTAAATCTATTTAAAAATCTTAAATTGATGCGGCCGCCGGGATTCGAACCCGGGTCACCAGCTTTCTCCTAAAGCCTAATTAATGGGGGGCTGATGTCTTAGACCAGGCTAGACTACGGCCGCTTTTTATAGCTTTTAAGCTTTAAATGTTTTTATTATATCCAAGTTTTTATACTTTATACTTAAAATTTAAAAAAAGCATAAATATTTTCATATTAATTCCTTAAAATAGAATTAATTTGAGACTAAGCCTATTTAACTCTCCTAAAAATGCATTTTGTACATGTTTACCAAAGTATAATCTAAATACTTATTTAGGAAGATGTTTTCATAGATGCCTATACTGTTATGCTGTAAAATTTCCAAGCTTTACTGGAGAGCCAAAACCTAGGATTAAGCTTTTAAACAATATTGAGGCCATTGTTAAAAACACTAAGCCAATACTTCCTGTAATGCTCTCAGATTGTACAGATCCTTACCAACCTCTAGAAGAAAAGTATGAGATATCTAGAAAATGCATTGAAGTTTTAATCAAACATAACTTCCCCATACTAATAGCTACAAAATCTGATTTAGTTTTAAGAGATCTAGAGCTTTTTAAACAAGCTAAAGCCTCAATAGCGATCACTATAACAACAATGGATCCTAAAATTTCTGAACTAATAGAACCTTATGCTCCATGTCCTGAAAGAAGAATTAAAGCCTTAGAAATACTAGCAAAAAACCATATTCCTACTATAGCTAGAGTAGACCCAATAATTCCAACTTTAAACGATGATGAAAAAGAATTTGAAAAACTTGTTAAAGAGTTAGCAAGCATTGGAGTAAAGCAAATAACTATAAGTACGCTTAAACCAGTAAAAGGATTTTTTTCGCTTTTAGGAAAAAAAGATTTAGAGTTATCGATAAGGCTAAAGAAAATCTATTCAAATGGAAAATGGATAGCAGGTTACAAGTACTTAAATGAAAAAATTAGGAATGAAATATTAGAAAAATTTAGGCCTATAGTATTAAAGCATAGATTAAACTTCGCCTCTTGTAGAGAAAATAAGCCTGAGTTTAACACTTCATTTTGCGATGGAAGTTTTTATTGTAGAAACACTATATTAGAAAAGTACATTACAAAAAATTAAAATCCTAAAACTTTTAAGTTTAAGCAAATAGCCTATGAAAAACTAAAATGTCCTTAGGCTATACGTTTTATGTTTATGGCATATAGCCTAGAACTTAATATAACCAAAGGCTTAGCCTTAAAAACCAATTTAATTAGAGATTTTTAACAAAATAAAGGGAAATTTCTTTCTTAATGTTTTAAAGCTTTTTTTTAACAAAAAGTTAAAATTAGAATAAGTCTAATTTAAGCTTAAGGTAGTTAGAATGAAAAATATAGCTGTTTTAGCCTATTCTGGTGGGTTAGATACATCAG
This sequence comes from Bathyarchaeia archaeon, assembly GCA_038872815.1. GTDB lineage: Archaea > Thermoproteota > Bathyarchaeia > 40CM-2-53-6 > JAVZFM01 > JAVZFM01. The sequence goes on along the minus strand of JAVZFM010000141.1, from coordinate 1,798 downwards.
TAGCTATTAAATGGATTCAAGAAAAATATAAACTCGATGTAATAACTGTGACTTTGGATGTAGGCCAAAAAGAAGATTTAAAAGCTATAGAGGAAAAAGCTAAAAGCTTAGGAGTTTTAAAGCACTATTCTATAGACGCTAAAGAAGAATTTATCGTTAATTATGTTTTTCCAGCAATAAAAGCAAATGCTCTTTATGAAGGAAAGTATCCAGTTAGTACAGCATTATCTCGGCCATTGATAGCATCAAAACTTGTTGAAATAGCTATAAAAGAAGATGCTTGTGCTGTTGCTCATGGTTGTACTGGAAAAGGAAATGACCAAGTACGTTTTGAAGTTACTATAAAATCTTTAGCTCCTGATTTAAAGATAATAGCTCCAATTAGAGAATGGGGATTAACTAGGGATGAAGAAATAAAGTTTGCAAAATCACATGGAATATCGATTCCAATAAAGCCTGAAAGCCCATACAGCATAGATCAAAATCTTTGGGGGCGCTCTATAGAATGTGGAGAATTGGATTATCCAGAGCATGAACCTCCTGAAGAAGTTTTTGAATGGACCAATTCTCCAGAAAAAGCTCCAAAAAATCCGCTTTATATTGAAATCGAGTTTGAAAAAGGAATTCCAATAAAGCTTAATGGAGAAAAGCTTAGTCCATTAAGCCTAGTAGAAAAGCTTAATGCTATAGGCGGAAACTATGGAATTGGTAGAATAGATCATATAGAAAATAGGCTCGTAGGAATAAAATCAAGAGAAGTTTATGAATGTCCTGCAGCAATTTTATTGATAGAAGCTCATAAAGATTTAGAAAAAATAGTTTTAAGCAAGCATGAATTAACGTTTAAACAATATGTAGACTCTCAATGGACATATCTAGTGTATAATGGGCTTTGGCTAGATCCTTTAATAGAAGATTTAGATGCTTTCATAGAAAAAACTCAAGAAAGAGTTTATGGAAAAGTTAGATTAAAACTTTATGCAGGAGGCTTTTCAATAGTTGGAAGATCTTCACCATATTCGCTTTATGATTTAAACCTTGCTACTTATGACATAAAAACTACATTCGATCAATCTTGGTCTAAAGGATTTATAGAAATATGGGGGTTACCTACAGTTACTGCAAACATCTTAAAGTCTAAAATTAAAAAACAAAAGGTTTAACCATGTCTAAAATATTAACTGGTGGAAGAATAGCTTCAACAAGAAACGATGTAGTAAAATTCATTTCATCCATTGAGTACGATAAAAAAATAAAAGACTCTGTTATACTTATCAATCAAGCCCATGTAATAATGCTTGATGAAGAAAAAATAATCGAGCATGAAGAAGCCTTAAAGATTATCAACGCATTGGAAAAAATAAAAAAAGAGCTTAAATTAGAAAAGCCTTTTATAGAAAATGTAGAAGATGTGCATACGCTTATAGAAGAAGAAGTTATCAAGAAAATAGGCTATGAAGTAGCTGGTAACATGCATATAGCCAAAAGTAGGAACGATCAAGTTTCAACAGCAATAAGAATGGAATTGCGTGAAAAGATTTTAGAATTAATGCTTTCAATTTTAAAGATTCAAAAATCTATGCTTGAATTGGCTAAAAAGCATTTAAACACTTTAATTATTGGGTATACTCATTTACAGCCAGCTCAACCAACAACTTTTGCTCATTACATGATTTCAATTATAGATTCTTTAACAAGAGATCTTGAAAGGCTTCATCAATTGTACTTTCGTGTAAATCAATGTCCTATGGGAGCATGTGCTCTTGCAACTACTAGCTTTAAAATAAACCGTAATAGA
>JAVZFM010000140.1:0-3824 GCA_038872815.1 Bathyarchaeia archaeon | reverse complement strand
TTTGCAAGTTTAGATGTTATTTTATTCTTAATTTCCATGATGATAATAATAGGGTTCTTAGAAGAAAACGCTTTTTTTGAATATCTTATTGGTAAAATTGTTAAAGCTATTGGGTTAAAATCTGATAGATTAATAATAATCATATTGGCTTTAAGCGCTTTTTTTGCAGCTCTTGTAGATGAAGTTACATCGATTTTATTCATAACTTCAACTATATTCCATTTAACAAGCAAGTATAAGGTTAATCCTGTACCTTTTGTTATAATGGCTGTTTTTGCGACTAACATAGGGAGTAGCGCTACTGTTGTTGGAAATCCAGTAGGTGTAATGATTGCATTAAAGGCTGGGCTTTCTTTCATGGAATTCATTAGATGGGCTACTCCAATAGCTTTAATTGCGCTTATAGTTATAATACTGATTTGTAGGAAATTGTTCTCTAAAGATATTAAAAAATTGGATGAATCTATGAAAATGCATTTTATGAGTCTAGAAGAAGATAAACCTAAAGCTTATTCTAAGGATATTATGATTTCATTAGGTTTATTCCTTGGATTGATTGCACTTCTTATTGCTCATAATCAAATAGAAAAGTTGTTACATTTAAAAAAGAATACAATGCTTTTAGGGTCAGCTATAGGAATTGCTGGAATTGCACTTCTTATTGATTGGAAAGGCGCTAGATTATTGATTGAAACTCGTGTTGATTGGTGGACTATTTCATTTTTCATGATGTTTTTCGCCTCTGTTGGAACTCTTGAATCTGTAGGTATAACTGAATTAATTGCGAAGTCTTTTATTCATTATTTTGGAAACAATGAAAATTTACTTTTAATTGCTTTTACATGGATTGCTGCTATTATGAGCGCATTTATGGATAATGTGCTTGCTGTGACTACATTAATACCAATAGTGCATGAATTAAGTGCTCTTGGAGTACAAGCTTTTCCTTTTTGGTGGAATATGCTTTTTGCTGCTACTTTTTTTGGAAACCTTACAATTATAGGAAGCACTGCGAACATAGTTGCTATAGGTATGCTTGAACGCCAAAAAGGATTAGAAATTTCATTCATGGATTGGTTAAAATTAGGAGCTGTTGTTTCTATACCTACTTTAATCCTAGCAAATTTATTAATCTACATTCAAATTCCATTTATGGGCTAACTATGTTTTGTAGAAATAGTCATAACGTATCTAAACTTATCAACTTTAAAACTTAAATATAGCGATGTTATAATGCTTTAAAGTAAGTGAAAGTCTTTGTCTGAAAAGAATTCAATTCCAAATAAAACTCTTAATTGCATAGGTTTTGCTTGTCCGATTCCAGTACTTAAAACTAAGTATGAAATTGACAAGCTAGCTTTTGGAGAAATCCTTGAAGTCTTGGCTGATGATCCAGCAGCAGAGAAAGATATTCCAACCCTAATTAAAAGCATAGGTCAAGAGCTATTGGAAGTTAAAAAAGCAGGATTTAAAACTATCTTTTTGATTAAAAAAGTTAAATGAGTGGATTGGAAAAGTTTTGAATCAAGTAGAGATACATAATACTTCATTATTTTCTCTATATCGCTCTTATAATAGCAAAGCTTTCACGTGAAAGCTTAACAAACCTAATAAACCTTTTTTTGTAGCAATAAAGAAACTAAGAGTTTAACAATATGCGATATCGTAGAGTGATTAGATGTACGCATGTGGCTAGAAGATTAGGATACGAGGTAAAATTAACAGTCATCTAATAAGTAAGAAAACAGCCTAATCTCCATAGGTTAAATATGATCTTTAGCAAGCCACATAAATATGTCAGGTTAGTGTTTTTCTCTTAAACACTTGAGCTTATGTGGCGTCTTAATTGCAATTATAAGTATGATAGTGCGGCTATAAGCAGTGGTATTAGCAGTGGGAATAAAATCAAACCAGCAATCAATAGATTTATTGATAATTAAAGTGAGTAATCGCTTAGATTTCTTTTGAGCAACCTCAGTTCTGGCCAAAGTATGGCTAATGCTACTAGTGAGGGGACATATGAGCCCACAAGGATTACAGAGACCCAGCCTACAATTCTCTTTGCTCTCTCTTCGAGAGTGCTCGAATTGTAGCTTTAATTAAGTTTCGCCAAATTAAAGAATACCCACATAAATTCAAAACCCTTCGTCTATTTAGGGATTTTGCTTCATCGTTTACTACTGGAAGCGTTAACTATAAGCCAACTGAAAACAAAAATTAAAGTTGAAAGTAGCTTGCGTGTAAGTTGGGGATTTACGGTTGTGCTAGTCCTCCCACCCGAGGCGTTTTGGCACAACCACATTTCCCTACCTATTTTATTAAATGCTCAGAAGTAAAAGATCCAATAATAGCTTTCCATCAAGAGTTTTTTCCTCTATGGGATGAAGTAAAGAAGTATTATGGTATAGCTTTAGCTAAAGACTGCGCTGGCTTTGATTGCGATAAGGATGTTGTCTCAATTTTGAGGAAGATGTTCGTCACAGCTTTGGAACTTCCAAAAGAGGAGCCCATAGAAGAACAAATACACATTCCAAGCGAAGAGGTAAACATACCTAAGCCTAGATCAGCTTTTATTGGATATGTTGTTGAGTCTGTTGTTAAAATAAAGGTTATGAAGAAGAGAGTGTACTTTCCCTTGGATGTTTTAACTGGGCATGCGATTATATACGGAAAAACTCGTACAGGCAAGAGCTTTCTATCCTTGATATTGATTCGGGAAGCGCTAGCGAACGGAGTTAAAGTCGAACGGAGTTAAAGTTATTGTATTTGATCCTCACGGAACAATAGCAAATAGAATAAGCCAAAATGATTTGCTGAAAGTTGTTTACACACATGGAACTACAGACATAACGAAAGAACTTGAGAAGATATACGCGGAAGCATCTGCATGGACGGAGACAAACGAGCTTAGGTTGCTTGTAGTGTTGGATGAAACTAGGTTGTTAAAAGCTAAGAATTTGATTCGATGCTTGAATGAATTGGGTAAAAGGGGATGCTTTATTTTGATAACTCAGTACTCTACGAGCATTCCTCCTGAAGCTAGAAATCTCGGAACTTATTTCATGTTAGGCGTGATGAGCGAAACTGAGATTCAAAGGTTTAAGGATGTTACTTTGCATCCTTCAAGCAAGCTTATAACGAGATTGACCAGAGCCTTTTTTCATAAGGCATAGAAAATTACAGAACTGAATTAGGTGAAAGAAAGTTTGGTTAGCTGTTGTATCACCTGCGTTTTAACGTCTTCGTTGAATTCTGTTGTCATGAACGTCCCTCTCCATGAGTGCAAGAATCTTTTATCCCTAATCATCGGCAATATCGATTCCCTAAACTTCTCCCTAAATACCTCTGGGTATGGCATTACTTCCTCGATCCTCTCCTTTAATCCTTCAGGCAATCCATTTTTCCATACAAGGGTTACTATGTCTCTGGCATCGCTCACCCTAGCAGACACAACTTTAAGTATGAAGTAATCCACATAGCTTGGAACTCTTACTTCAACTTCTCTATCAGCTATTCTAATCTTTGCTTTCCAAGAGTCTGAAATAAATCTTTTATCGACTCTCACCACATCTTTTTCAGTTCTTCCAGTTACCTCTCCTTCCATGAAATCAAGCGAAACTCTTGCTTGCCTTCTTCCAATTTTTATAAGCTTAATGCATCTCATGTAGCCTGAACCATCTTTTCAAAATTTTCAATCAAAACGTCATTAGCAAGCCACTTCTTTATCTCATCCAAATACCAGCCATTCCCTTTCCTTAGCGCAAAGTCGCAGTCTCTAGTTGACCTTAAGAATGGGATGAAAGCCCTCAGCCCATATCCACCTA
>JAVZFM010000139.1:0-3830 GCA_038872815.1 Bathyarchaeia archaeon | reverse complement strand
CCATCATTTCCCTTTCTGGCCATAGTGCTTCCATAGTTTCAGATGTTACTGATGGTAATTCAGGTTCTTCTCTCGAAACATTAACTTTAATGTTAAAATGAAGCTGCCGTTCTAAATGATCTAAAGCATAATGATAAATTACATCAAAGCCATCTAAACCTAAATCTATAACTGAAATATGCGCTAATCTAGCTTGAATCGATTTAAAGTAATTAGCAACATCTTTAACTCTATTTTTAAAGGTTCTTATATAAACTCTACGCTTGCCTCTTTCATATTTAACTACTAAATCTGAACCTAAAAGTTTTTCTAGATTAGCTTTAACCTCATTAATTAAACTCATAAAGCTTAAAACCTCCCTTTTATTTAAAAAGTTTTTCCATTAAAGGATCAATAAACCCCATGAATGAAAATGCTGAAATAATTAAAAGAACGAGACAACAAATCATAGTTGATGTAATCATTAAGCTCGGGGGCTTTAAAGGATTTTCTAAGCTCCTCCCTAAAAAAGCTTTATGAAAAGTTATACCATAAAAAATAACTGTTCCTAAAGCTATTAAAAGAAGAATTATAACTACAGCTAAATCAAGCATACGAAAAGCCTTAAGAATTGTATGAAAGCCTAAAAACGGCGGTATCATGCTTAAGCTTAATGCCCCTACTAGAAAAGAGAAGGTTGTCGTAGGCATCATGCGAGCTAATCCTCTCATGTTAGAAAGATCTCTTGTTTTAAGAAGGAAAATAATATTACCAGCGGAGAAGAAAAGAAGGCTTTTAGCTAATCCATGATTAATTATATGACTGAGAGATATGCTTAAAATTGGAGCTGTTGGGTGCAAAGGAGCTAAACCAGCGATAAAAACTATAATCCCTATTTCGCTTATAGTCGAAAATGCTAAAACTCTTTTTAAATCTCTTCTAAAACCTAGTATAGAGATTTTGATTCCGCGAATTTCTAGAAAAGCAAAAATTACTCCTACTATGGCTGAAGCGACTCCAAATCCTATTAAAAGGTATGCAACTATTAGCTCATAAAAACCTAGCATGCTTATAGATCTTATCAATGCAAAAACAACAACTTGCACTAAAATGCCGGAAAGGGTAACACTTATAGGAGTTGGAGCTTCAGAATGAGCTTGAGGAAGCCAAACTAAACCAAATGGAATTAAGCCTGATTTTATCCCAAAACCTAAAAGAAGGAGAACGCATAAATTCACTTTTGTTGCTGAGCTTAAGCTAGCAAGCTTAAGATCCAAAAGGTTTACAGTGCCAGCGATAGATTGCAATTCAAATATAGCTATTAAAATCAAAAATGCTCCAACCACGCTTAATGCAATATAAATACATGCAGCTTTAAGCGCTGTTTTAGTTCTGCTGAAAAGGATTAATAAAGCGCTAGAAACTGTGGATGCTTCTAAAAAGGCAAACAATATAACTAAATTGAAGCTCATTGTTAATCCAACCATAGTTCCGAAGAAAAGCATTAATAAAGCGAAGTAAAGATTTTTAAAAGCCTCTTCTTTTATATAGCTTACAGAGTATATTGTTACTAAAGTACCTAAAAATAAAATCATCTCAGAGATTAAGAAGCTTGCAGAATCTACTGTTATTAAACCAACTTCAATATAGGAACCAATATTAAAAGAAGAAGCTAATAAGTAAGAGTTTAAAGCAAGAGAGAGCAACAAAATAGCGATAAGCATAGTATTGCGCAGCTTTTTTGAGAAGAAACCAATAGGAGTTAATATTGCTCCAAAAATAGGCAATACTAATGGCATCAAAGCTATTTGGTTCAAAAAGCCTCCTCCTCTTTCATCTTTCCTTCAAGCAACGTGAAAGGTGGCGAGTAAACTTCTTTAGGATAAATATAAGGCGGCTTTGCTGTTCCGCCAAAGAAAATAGCTTCAGGACGTATTTTTTTGGGATATAAAATTGGAATTATTGCGGAAATCAGTATGTATATAGTAGCAATAGAAATTAGCTCTGCATAAAAGAAAAGCTCCGTAAGCTCTTTAGCTATTGTAGCGATAAGTACCGTAGAAGTAATTAAGATTGAAATAACAAACAGCAGAGGTATCTTCTCTTTTTTAAAGGACATTACAACTACCACCAAATCTTAACGCTATTTAATATAGTAAGAGTTTATAATTTTTAAGAAAATCCTTCTATTTAAAGTTTGAAAAATGCAGTTTTAAAGCTATTTATCCTCTCTTTTAAGGATAAACCTTATAAAGATATAGGCATCTAACTTCATAATTACGAGAGGTTGAAAGAGGAATGAAGTATAAAGAATATGATTTTCCAGATGACCTTTATTATACGGATAGACATCTTTGGGTAAAGAAGGAAAGCGATGGAAGTATAACCATAGGTTTTGACGATTTAGCTCAAAAGCTTATAGGTAAAGTTATGTTTGTAAGGCTTCCAAAAAAAGGAGCAGTTTTAGAAGCTGGTAAAGAGTTTGGCACAGTTGAATCTGTTAAATGGGTTGAAAGATTAAAAACTCCTATAAGCGGTGTTGTAAAGGATGTAAATGCTTCTCTTAGAGTTAATCCAAAGCTTGTAAATCAAGAACCCTATAACGCATGGTTTATAAAAATAGAGCCAACCGAAAAACTTGAGGAAGAATTATCGCAATTAATTCATGGAGAAAAGCTAGCGGAGTGGGTAAAGAAGGAGGTAGAAGAGAAAACTAAAAAATAGAATTAATTATCTTAAAAAAATAAAAAAATAAAGGTTTTTATTTAGGTAAGTCTTTTATCGCAAATTCTAACCCTAATTCCTTAAGTTTTTCTTCGCTAGGTACGCCTTTAGGCCAGTTTTTAACTCTATAGTATTCATCTAGCATTTCTCTTAATGGCGGAACTTTACCAGCAGCGCCTCCCTCTGTTCTCGGCTCAAAGAATCGTTTAGGAAGCCAATCATCTCTTTCTGGTTTAAGCCCATTCTTTAAATTAAACATTCGCTGCAAGTTTATTATTCTTTCACCAATTTTAAGCAGCTCTTGAGGAGTTAAATCCCAACCGGTTGTTGCATTTAAAAGCTTAGTTGTCCAAGTGAAGGTTACGCCTGAAAATTCATAGAAGAAGCACCATACAAGAGAGTTATTTACAGCTTGTCTATCTTGATATTTAGCTTGAGCTAAACCTTTATATTCTTTCGCGAATCTATCTAATGGTTGACTTAATTCCGGTCCAGCTTCAGGAAACGGAACACCAAGCTCTATAGCTTCTGGAAATCCATGAAGATGGCATGCGCCTCTTGTGGATGTTGCTGTTTCCACGGCCATAGAGAAAAATGCTCTAGGATCATGAGCTGGAACAGCAGCGCCGTTAACATGCAGCGCTATATCCGGGCATCCTAAAGCTTCTCCAGCCGTTTTTAAGCCTTCACCTAATAATCGAGGTACTTTACCTTCCCTTTTAACAATTTTTTCAAGCAAAGCTATCATAGCATCTCCGTCTCCCCATTTAAGCTCTATTCCACCTAAATCCTCTTTTGTTATATACCCTTTTTCATAAGCTTCCATCGCGAAAGCGCATACTCCACCAAACTCTATTGTATCTATGCTCCATCTATTGCAAAGTTCATTAGCCTTATTTATAGCTAATAAATTATCAATTAAGCAGTTTGATCCAATCATTGCTAAAGTTTCATACTCCGGTCCATAACTATCCATAGCATATTTTTCTGGGTAATCTATTTTCACTCTTCTATGGCAACCCATTACGCAATAAGAGCATGCTTCAGGTTTAGGCTTTAAAACTTCATTGAATTTTCCAGGTCCTCCTACAGGAGCGCCTATTTCAATAGCTCCATCCCTCCATCGG
>JAVZFM010000138.1:0-3847 GCA_038872815.1 Bathyarchaeia archaeon | reverse complement strand
TCAAATTCTTTTAAGCATTCTAAGCGGCCATTTAAAATATCATGCATAGCATTTAAATATCGTTCAGGTGTGCCTACATCGTACCAACCTTTCTCAATTATATAACCATAAACCTTATATCCTGATCGAATTAAATATGGGATGAAATCATATCCAAAATCTAACCGTTTTTGAGAAGAAATAGTTTTATAAACCCATTCGCTTTGCAAAACTTTTCTAACTTCAGGATTAAAAAAATATAATCCTGTATTAGCAAGATTGCTTGGAGCTTCACTTTTTTTAGGTTTTTCAACAAACCTTCGAATTCTCATATTTTCATCTATATCGGCTATTCCATAACCTTCCACATCTGAAACTTTCTTTAAGCAAATAGTAGCTATACCCTTTTTTTCTTCATGAAACTCTAAAAAATGCTTTAAATCTATATCGAATATGTTATCACCTTGAACTGCAAATATAGGGTCTTTTATATCATAATATTCTAAATTTATTCTAACTGAATCTGCACTACCATAATCTTCAATATTTGGTTGATATTTTATATGCACCCTGGGATAAATATTGTATTTTGCTGAAAAACCATAACCTTCTTGAAAGTAATCGAATAAATCCCTAAAATTCCTGTATCCTTTGACACCAAATATAAAATGTTTAACACCTTGTTTAGCGAGTCCAAGCATGGCGATCTCAATTAAAGGCATATTAACAAGCCTTATAAGAGCTTTAGAAGTTTCAGCAGTTAAAGGCATAAGTCTTTTGGCTAAACCGCCAACAGGAATTATAACTCTTAATTCTTCAGGTTTATAAACCAAAAATTTTCTCCTCATAAAATTTTAATCCTGCAAATCTATATATATAATTCCATTAAATTTTCATTAATGAAGAAACCATTAGCTTGTTGGTGAAAAAGTTGAGTTTAAGTAAGACTAAAGAAGTGGCAGAGAAAATCTTTAACTTAAATAGTAAAATAAGGTTTGTAGCTTTTACAATTAAAAATAAATTGATCTTTCATTCTATGAGGGAGGGTGTAAAGTCTTACACACCAAATGAAGTTGATGTGAATTTAGGTGAAGTAGCGATTCCTATAGCTGCAGGAATCTTTGAGAAGTTTAAAGGATACTTTGGAGAAGTTGAATATTTGCTTATAAGATTTAAGAAAGTGAATCTTTTTTCAATTCCATTTTCTAAAGGATTATTCACGATGACTACTGAACTGGATTACCCAATTGAAAACTTAGTTGAAGTTAAGAAAATTCTAAATGAATTTTAATTTTCCTTTTTTATCTCATTGCGTTACCGCACTTATTATAATGGTAGCAAAAATCTTTAAATAAAGCAAAAATTAAAACACTTTAAAATTAAATGAGGTTTGAAAAGTTTGCCTGAATTCTTAAATAAATTAAAAAGTATTGAGTTAGCAATAACTTTTCGAGATGTTATTTTGCTTCCAGGGTTAGCTGAAGTTGATCCGAAAGAAGTTGATGTTAAAACTAAAGCTACAAAAAATTACTTTATAAATGTTCCTTTTATTTCTTCACCTATGGATACTGTTACAGAAAGTGAAATGGCTATAGCTTTAGCTAGGCAAGGTGGGCTTGGAATTCTTCATAGAAATTGTTCTATCCAAGAGCAGGTTGAAATGGCTGAAAAAGTAAAAAGAGCTGAAGCTACAATAATAAAAGATGTTTATACTGTTTCTCCAGAGGAGAGTATATCAACAGCTTTAAAAATAATGAAAGAAAAATCTATTTCAGGCTTACCGGTTGTTAAGGATGGTAAAGTTGTTGGAATATTAACTGGAAGAGATGTTAGATTTGCTGATCCATCTCTTAAAGTAAAGGATTTAATGACTAAGAACGTTATTACAGCGCCTTACGGAATAAGTGTTGAAGAAGCTAAAGAAATTCTTCATAAACATAGAATTGAAAAATTACCATTGGTGGATGAGAATGGAGAACTTAAGGGATTAATAACTGTAAAGGATATATTGCTTAGAGGGAGGTTTCCCAACGCTTCTAGAGATGAAGAGGGAAAGCTTCTTTGCGGTGCAGCAACTTCACCATTTGATTATGAAAGGGCTGAAAAATTAGATAAAATTGTTGATATAATTGTTATTGATGTGGCGCATTTCCATAATTCAAAAGTTTTTAGTGCAACAAAAAAAATTCTATCAAATGTATCTGCAGATGTTGTCGTTGGAAATATAGGAACATATAAGGCTGCTGAAGATGTTATAACGAAACTTGATAAAGTAGCAGGGTTAAGAGTTGGTATAGGCTCAGGCTCAATATGTACAACCACTGAAGTTACAAAAGCTGGGGCTCCAACACTATATGCAACAGCTCAAGTAGCTGAAGCTGTAAAGGATTATAATGCTAAAATACCTATTATAGCTGATGGAGGAATAAGAAGTGGAGGGGATGCTGCTTTAGCTTTAGCTTTGGGAGCTTCATCAGTAATGATTGGAAATCTATTTGCTAGGTGTAAAGAGTCGCCAGGAACATTAGTAGCTATAGGCGGAAGATATTATAAACAATATAGAGGAATGGGAAGCCCATCAGCTATGGCAAAACGTTTCTCTATAGATCGTTATAGCGGAGCTAAAGAGTTAGCTGAAGGCGTAGAAGGATGGGTTCCGTATAAAGGTGAAGTGGAAACTTTAGTCCAAGAGTTAAAAGTAAGCTTACAAGCAGCGATGGGTTATGCTGGAGCAAAAAATATTCCAGAGTTATGGGAAAAAGCTAAATTAGCTGCTTTAACAAGTTTGGGCGCTCAAGAAGCGAGTCCACATGATGTACTTTTACCAAAAAGCGCAGGTTTAGAATAAAAATTAATCGAAATAGTTTAACAATTAGTTGTTAAAAAATTTACTATCTATAAGTAAACTTTTTAATTATAAAGCTTTCATTTTTCTGGTTTATTTCGAGATAACTTGCTGAAGAATTAAAGTATGGAGCTCCTAATCTAGAGAATAATGTTAACACTTTACCATTATGGTTGAAGCTAAATCCTTCATTTTTAGGTTCATGCCCTCTTATAATCATTTTTACATTCAAAATTTTCAAAGTATTATTTGTAATATTTTCTCCAAAAAGCTTTCCAGCACCTCTTGGAGATGGAAGAACTCCTTCAAAATTCTCTATAGGATCATTCCACAAAATCTCTTCAAGAAAACTTTTTTTTGGATGAGTTTCACAAGCATTAATATAATCCTTTATTGAGGAGGCAGTGTGAGGGGGGCCTCCATGCAGAAACAAATATTTTCCTTCAACTAAACCAACGTAAGGAAGAATATTAAACAATTTTTTTATCCTAAAGTAAATTTTCATTCCATCCTCTTTATATTTATTAACGAGTTGATAAGGTAAATCATGAGGAGAAGCTTGAAGATCTTCTGGACCTTCATGATTCCCTCTTAAAACTACGACTCTACTTGAAAAATTGAGTTTTAAGCTTAAAACTCTATATAATACTTCAGGTGAGTACACTCCTCTATCAATGTAATCACCTAAAAAAATTAACATCGAATATTTAGATTTCAAGAATTTACTCTCTTTAATAATATAGTTTAAACTTTGAAGATCCCCATGAAGATCTCCTACCACAATAAGTTTTCCTTTAGCTTCAATTTTAACTAATCCTTTATCGACTTTTCCCCCATTAAAAAATCCCGTTTCTCTCTCTTTTAAAAGTAAATTTTCAACTTTATCAATTAAGTTTAAATATTCTTTCGGCGAAGGGAAAGCTTTCATCTTAAAAATCAATAAATAGTATTAGCTTAAAAAACCTAACTGTAGTAAGAATAAGTTTTTATTAGAGATTAAAAATGAAAAAAATAATAGCAATT
>JAVZFM010000137.1:0-3938 GCA_038872815.1 Bathyarchaeia archaeon | reverse complement strand
CAATTTATGCTTTTCAAAGCTATGAATTCATGAAAACTTTTGAATCCTCTACAATAAGGTTTTTTGTTGGGAACAATCAAGCAATTCCTTGGATTAGATTTAACCATATGATCTATGAATTTTGGAAATTGGCAATCAATAGCAATAATTCAATTATAGACTTAAACAATTTTCAAAATTCATTAGAAATCAATTTACTTATTTTTCTCCTTAAGCTTCCAATTCTTATAGCTGATATAGCATGTGGAATACTTGTTTATTTTTTAACAAAAATTTTTTCAAGTAATGAAGCATTTTTAGCTTTAGCTTTATGGCTTTGGAACCCTTATATAACAATTACAGCTGAAATGCTTGGAAGCAATGATTTAATTGCTGTAGCATTTATGCTTTTTAGCCTATTATTATTCATGAAAAAAAGGATTTTTTTAAGTTCATTGTTTTTATCTTTTGGAATGGCTTTTAAACTTTTTCCAATTTTAATGCTCCCAATCTATTCAATTTTTTTGATTAAAAACAAAAAACCTTATAGCTTAATGATTTTGCTTTTACTATCGATTTTAGGCTTTAATATTTATTCTTATTGGGTAAGCTTAAGTGGGATAGAGTTCTTATACTCTTTAATTGAATATAACCCTTTAACCCAATACTTTTCAGAAATAACCCTTAAGCCATATGCTTCTACAATAGGCTTAAGCTTAACTTCTATAGCAATTTATTGCTTTATCCTTTATGAATATTGGCAATTAAATATTGAAAACCTTTTTGATAGTGTTTTAGGGTTTTTATTAGTTTTCTTTAGCTTTTTTAATTGGCAACCTCAATATTTACTATGGGTTTTACCTTTATTAACATTAGATTTTTCTTTATACTCTAATAGGAGAATTTATTCGATTTTATGGCTTTTAACAGCTTTTATATTTCAATTGATAGTTTTTGATTTTGGTTTTGATAAAGGATTATTCTTTATTCCAAACTGTAATGAAATTATGGAAAACATTTCAAGGATGCTTTCATGGATCAACAAAAATTTAATCATGAAAGTAGTTATAGAGCCTATACTAAGAGCTTGTTTTGCTGGAATAAGCCTAGTATATTCTTTTAAATTGATTATCAAGAACTTAAGCTTTAATAAATATAGCTATGATTTTTCTTTGTTACGCTAAAAAATCTATTCCAATTTAAGTATAAAAATGGTTAAAGAAGTGCTTATCAATATATTTATTAAAAATCTTTTTTATGCTATTCATGGACCCATAAAACCGCATTTAAGGCATTTATAAGGCCTTCCAAAAACTCTACATTTTTCACAACGCCATATAATTAATTCTCCACAATTTGGACATAAAAACTTAACAGCTTTTTCGCTAGAAGATATTACCTTTCCACACCAATTACAAGTAGGCATTTTAATGACTCCCCTACTCAATTTTAGCACCGAATAATGGATTAAATCGATGCTGTTTTCTTCTATATTAGCTTTTTGCTATTTATTTTTCTTATGATTGTTCAAGTATTTTTTTAGCTATTTCTTTAGCCATTTCGCTACATTTAGCATTTCCACCAAGGTCATAAGTTTTAACTTTTCCTTCTTCAAGAACTTTAAAAACAGCTTTTTCAATTTTTTCAGCCGCTTCTTTTTCTTTAAAGTATTCCATCATCATTTTAGCAGCAAAAATCATTGCTATTGGATTAACTTTATCCTTTCCAGCATATTTAGGAGCTGATCCATGAACTGGTTCGAACATACCATAGTTATCTCCAATGTTAGCTCCAGCTACTAGCCCTAAGCCTCCTACTACTTGTGCAGCTTCATCAGAAAGTATATCTCCAAACAAGTTAGTGGTTACGATTGTATCAAAAGCTTCAGGCATTTTAATTAACCTCATAGCCATTGCATCGATATGCACGTCTTCTATTGAAATATCAGGAAATTCCTTAGAAATATCAAGAATTGCTTGCTTAAAAATTCCATCTGTTAGCTTTAGTATATTGGCTTTATGTACATATGTTACATGCTTTTTTCTTTCAAGCGCAAGCTTAAAAGCAAACCTAGCTATTCTTTCACAAGCTTTTCTTGTTATGACTCTAAAAGCAATTCCTACTCCTGGAAATATTTCTAGCTCTTTACCAGAGTAAAGTCCTTCAGTGTTTTCCCTTAAAATTATAAGGTCTATATTTGGCTTAAGGGATGGAATTCCTGGAAGAGATTTACAAGGTCTAACATTAGCATAAAGATCGAACATTTTCCTTATAGTTACAGCAACGCTAACAGGTGAACCAGGCTCTTCTGGAGTGGTCATTGGACCTTTAAGACAAGCATCAGAATTTTTAAGGATTTCAATAGTTTCAGCTGGAAGGTTTGTACCATATTTTTCTATGCAATTGTAACCAGCTTCGCCTTTTATGCACTTAAGCCTAAGTCCTTTAATCGAATCTTGTAAAGCATCCAAAACAAGCAAAGCTGCATTTGTTACTTCAGGCCCTATTCCATCGCCAGGAAGTACAGCAATCCTATAAAGCTTGCTCATACTAATCCCATTTTTAAAGCTTTTATTGAATTAATTGGATAAGAACTATGATTAAAAGTTTTCTAGCGAAAAGCTTACTTATTTTGGTTCTTTCATGTTAATGTTCCAATCAAGCGTTGAATACTTTTTAATATAAAGCTTTTTTGCTAAATTTTCTTCTTCTTTAGTTAAGCTTAAGCATTCAAGCTTAAATCCATAAACTTTTTTAAAAGACTCAATTAAAATTTCTTTAAAATCTTTTATTGAGATTTTTCTATTCAATTCTTTACTAATTGAAGTAACTGGCTTTCTAATGCTAGGAACAAACCTTGAATTGTTTATAAACTTTTTAGGAGATAGTACTTCATTTAAAATTTTTAAATTTGAATTTAAAAGTATTGATCCATGTTGAAGCAAAGAATTACGCATGATTGCTCCAGCAGCTCCAGAAACTTTTTTACCTGATAATTCAATAGAGTTTGGATAAACATAGCTTGCATTTAATCCAAGCTTTTTCAAGCAATCAATTATAGCTAAAGAAGACTTTTTAAACATATCTTGAATCATGTTAAAATGAAATGAATTTTCTTTGTGCAAGAAAATTGAATAATTTAAGTTACCTTCATCATGGTAAACAGCTCCTCCACCAGTAATCCTTCTAACTATTTGAATTCCATAACGTTTACATGCTTCTTCGTTTACTTCTAAAGAAATGCATTGAAAACGTCCTATAACTACAGCTGAAAAATTTCTCCAAAACCTTAAAGTAGCTTGAGATTCTCCATTGAACAATTTTCTAAAAATTGCTTCCTCGAGAGCTAGATTCATGTAAGGATCGCTATATTCTATTTCTAACAGCCTTAGCCTTAATTCTTTCAAAGCCTATTCCCATTCTATGGTTGCAGGAGGTTTATTCGTGATATCGTAAACTACTCTAGTAACAAAAGGAATTTCATTTGTAATCCTAGTCGAGATTTTTTCTAAAACATTGTATGGAAGCTTAGCAAAGTTTGCAGTCATTGCTTCTTCGCTTTCAACAGCTCTAATTGCTATAACATAGCCATAGCTTCTAGAGTCGCCTTTTATTCCAGTTGTTTTAATGCTTAAAAGGATTGCAAAATACTGCCATAGCTTATTTTTAATATTTGCTCTTTCAAGCTCCTCTCTTACGATTCTATCAGCATTTTTAAGAATGTTTATTTTTTCTTGAGTTAATTCCCCTATTATTCTTACAGCCAATCCAGGTCCAGGGAATGGTTGTCTCTGTATAATCTTTTTTGGTAACCCAAGTTTTTTAGCTAAAGCTTTAACTTCATCCTTATAAAGATCTTTAAGAGGTTCCACTATTCCTTTAAATTTAATTCTTAAAGGCAGCCCACCAACGTTATGATGGGTTTTTATTTTATCTGCATACTTAATAAACCCAGACTC
>JAVZFM010000136.1:0-4055 GCA_038872815.1 Bathyarchaeia archaeon | reverse complement strand
GATTTAGCCTTTATATCATTTCCTTTAATTGCTATTGGCGCGTCTCTAACTATTACTATTGGAACTCCCTCGTCACCCTCACCCATTAATGAATGAGCAGCGCTTGCTAAATCGTCTGCTAAAGCATGTCTTGTAAAATTGATAATCTTGCCATAGATATCTTTTTTTCCTCTATAGTCTACAATAGGTTCAAAACCAGCTACTCCTATAGCCATTCCAGTTGTTCCCATGCGTAATGGAGTTATCTTGCTATCCACTATTATAACACCTACATTCTTGCCAACTCTTTTAAAAATTTCTTCTTTAATTGATTTTGCTGTTTCGAAAGGATTTAAAGGCAATAAAACAACAAATCCTTTTGGCGCATTTTTTACATCTATTCCAGCATTAGGAATTATTGAATAATTTTTTAATGTTAATAAAAGCTTAGGAATCCCATCATATATGTGATTTGATTCTCTTAGGATTAGTTCCATTAGCCTTTGGTCTAAATTGAACTTTTTACTTAAAACCTTAGCTTTATAAGAAGGTATAATGGAAGCTAGTTTAACGATCCTTTTTTGGGTTGTTGCTACAATTTTGCTTGAAATAGCAATGATGTCTTTATCATGGATTGAAATACCTTGCTTGTTTGTCTCTTCTATAAGAATGTTCACAATATCGTCTTCAGGTTTTATTAAATGAACTCTTATAGGGTATAGCTCCACTCTATTTCACCAAAAGTTTTAATGTTTAAGTGATAGAGTAAATGAAGCATAAAGTATTTTATATTAGTTATTGTTTTTATCTCTAACATTTTTAATTAAAGCTTTTACACTTTATGCATAACTATTGGTAAAGTTTGATGAATTAATCGAGAAGTTGAATAAAATTGGGTTTGTTTATTCCCTAAAAAAATTCCAATAAACTCAGGTATTATTTTTTTTATCAAATCTTCAGAAGGGTTGCCTAAACTTAATCCTTTACAAATAGTGTCAACATAAATGTAAAAAACATCATTGTTACAGGTAAATCTTGCTAACTCTGCTTGTCCATATTTTGGATACTTTAAAATTCGAAATGGCCAAAGTTTACATGCTAAAGGCTTTATTTTTTGGATTGTGCATAAAGATTTTCCAAAATATTCATATTGAAAAACACATTTTCCATCAACAGTTTTCCTTAAATAAAATCCTTTAACGTCTAGTTTTAATACTTCTGTTCCAAATTTTTTAAGAAAAACAATGGATTCATAAGATGTTAAAAGAACATCGTATATTTTACAACAAACTCCGCATCCAATGCAATTCCATGATCTTACTTTAGACCATGGAATTGGCCTCATAGATTACTCCCTTTTTAGATCCTTAAACCTTGATTAAAACCTTAACATAACAAATATATATAGAATGCGTTAAGTTTAAATCTAGATCTTGATTAATAATTAAATTAATTATAATTTACTTTGATAGGAGGAAGATGTAGCATGGCAGAAACAGAACAATTAGGAATTCCAGTATTAATCCTTAAAGAAGGGACAACAAGAGCAAGAGGAAAAGAAGCTCAACATGCAAACATAATGGCTGCAAAAGTTATAGCGGAAGCGGTTAAAACATCTTTAGGACCGAAAGGAATGGATAAAATGCTTGTAGAAAGCTTTGGAGATATAACTATAACCAACGATGGAGCAACTATACTTAAAGAAATAGATGTTCAACATCCAGCTGCAAAAATGCTTGTAGAAGTTGCAAAAACAATGGATAGTGAAGTTGGAGATGGAACAACTTCTGCAGTAGTTCTTGCAGGAGAACTTCTTAGGAATGCAGAAGAATTGCTTGAAAAAGATATTCATCCAACTATAATCGTTGATGGGTATAAGCGTGCATCTGAAAAAGCTTTAGAACTTTTAAACGAAATAGCTATTGAGTGCTCCCCAACAGATAAAAAAATATTGAAAAAAATTGCAATGACTTCCATGGCTAGCAAGGCCATATCGGAACATAAAGATTATTTAGCCGATTTGGCTGTAGATGCAGTTTTAAGCGTTTCTGAAAAGCTTAATGGAGAATACAAGGCTGATATAGACGATATAAAAGTCGATAAAAAAGCAGGAGAATCTATAATGGATACTAGATTAATAAATGGAATTGCTCTTGATAAAGAAATTGTTCATGCAAGCATGCCAAAAAGGATAGAGAATGCAAAAATTGCTTTGCTCAATTGTCCAATAGAAATAGAAAAAACTGAATTCGATGCAAAAATAAACATAGAAAGGCCTGAACAATTAAAGGCTTTCATGGATGAAGAAGAAAAAATGATAAAAGATATGGTTGAAAAAATTGCATCTACAGGAGCAAACGTTGTTATAACTCAAAAAGGAATAGATGATGTTGCTCAATTCTTTTTTGCAAAAAAGGGAATAATTGCAGTTAGAAGAGTAAGAGAAAAAGACTTAGAAAAACTTTCAAAAGCAACTGGAGGAAGAATAATAACTGATTTAAAGGATTTAAGCGAAAAAGATTTAGGCTATGCTAAGCTTGTTGAAGAAAGAAAGCTTGGAGAAGATAAATGGACTTTTATTGAAGGATGTAAAAATCCAAAAGCCTTAACTATATTAATAAGAGGAGGAAGTGAAAAAGTTGTTGATGAAGCAGAAAGGTCTTTACATGATGCGCTTTGTGTAATAAAAGATGTTCTACAAAAGCCTAAAATAGTAGGTGGAGGAGGAGCATGTGAAGCAGAGATTGCATTAAGGCTAAAAAGATGGGCAGAAGGTCTTTCTGGAAAAGAACAATTGGCTGTTTTAGCTTATGCAAATGCTTTAGAATCTATTCCTATAACTTTAGCTGAAAATGCTGGGCTTGATCCGGTAGATATAACAGTTGAGCTTAGAGCTAGACATGAAAAAGGAGAAAAATGGGCTGGAGTGAATGTTTTCAGTGGAAAAGTTGAAAACATGGAAAAGCTTGATATACTTGAGCCGTTACTTGTAAAAGAACAAACTATAAAGTCTGCTACTGAAGCTTCATGTATGATATTAAGGATAGACGATGTTATAGCTGCTGGAAAGAGTAAAGAGAGCTTACCTAAGCCTCCTGGACCAAAAGAAGAAAGCTCAGAATCTGAGTAAATTAAAACTTTCTAATACTTCAAGCACTTCATATAAATTTTTTACCTCAAAATCAGGCTTAATATAATCTTTAAATTCAAACCTAGTATTTTTTCTGTTAACCCAAATAGCTTTAATTCCAATAAACTTAGCAGGAGCTATATCATGAGTTATAGTATCCCCTATGCTAATAGTTTCATTTGGTGAAGATTTTATGATACTTAAAATTTTTTTATAAAAATTTGGATCAGTTTTGCTATATGATATTTGATCTTCCCCAAAAGCATAATCAAAATATTTTTTTGAAGCAAATTTTTCTATTCCTTGAGCTTTTTCTTTAGCATAAATTCCAGTAGATAAGCAAATTTTATAACCTTTTGATTTAAGACTATCTAGAAATGGAATAGTATCTTCAAAGTAAATTGGATTGCTCCAACATTCCTCTTCAGCTTGTTTAAATCTAATTAAAAATTCATTAATTAAGCTTTCATCGAGATCTTTATTTAAAAAATTTAGAAGTAATTTACAATGGAATTTAAGATCCCAATGTTTATCTAAGAATTGCTTATGGACTAGCTCTCTATGGATTTTGAATAAATAAATTTCATACAATGTTTTTCCATCCATACCGAACAAACCATCAAGCTTTTCAATGAACTTTTTATCAGTATCATGAAGTGTATTGTCAAAATCTAATAATATTGCCTTTATCATGTTTATGGCCCACCATCATAAAGAATGTGCCTATGACATTTAAAAGATTTCATGACTTTTAACTTTTAAAAGCTTAAGGAAGTTATTTTTACTTTAAGACTATTTCCAACTTTAAAGTTAAAAGAATCCAGTTCAGTTGGAACAAGCTTTACATCAGCAAATTTATCAAGATAAAGGTAAAAGGATATTCCTTTAAAAGTTTTGTTATTTACTTCTATATTTAATGGGATAGCCTTGAATATGGCAAAATCAT
>JAVZFM010000135.1:0-4112 GCA_038872815.1 Bathyarchaeia archaeon | reverse complement strand
AAGTCTTAAGGTGAGTCGAAAGTGAGTTTTGAGATTCCAATAGGACCGCAGCATCCAGCATTAAAAGAACCAGAGAACTTTACGTTTACTGTAGACGGTGAATATGTAGTAGGCGTAAGGGCAAGAATAGGCTATATGCATAAAGGTATAGAAAAACTTATGGAGTCAAAAAACTATATACAAAATATACCATTAGTAGAGCGAATATGTGGAATATGCAACGTAGCCCATACTACATGCTATTGTCAAAACATCGAATATTTGTATGACAAGGAAATTCCAAGAAGAGCTGAATTCATACGTGTAATAATAGAAGAATTGAACAGGATCCACAGCCATCTTCTATGGATAGGCATAGTGGCTCACGAAATCGGCTTTGATACGTTTTTCATGTACACATGGAGAGATCGAGAGGTTGTAATGGACTTAATAGAGTTGCTCACTGGAAATCGTGTATCCACAGCTTTGAACACGATAGGCGGAGTTAGAAGAAACATTGATAACAATAAAGCATATAGGATGAAGAAGGGTATGGATATTCTTGAAAGGCGTACTAAATACTATAAACAGATAACAGTTGCAGAGCCCACATTATTAATTCGCCTTAAAGGCGTAGGGATACTTACTCCAAAAGAGGCTATAAAATGGAGTGCAGTAGGTCCAACGCTAAGAGCCTCAGGAATAAGATCGGATGTAAGAGCAGACGATCCTTATGCCGCTCATGATGAAGTTCCATTTAACGTTATAACTTACGATAGCTGCGATGTTTTTGGACGTTTGATTGTTAGGATAGATGAAACATTAGAATCCATAGAAATGGTACGCTATTGTTTAGAACATATTCCAAGTGGACCAATCAGGATAAGGCTTCCAAACACTCCTCCTAAAGGTGAATCTATAAGTCGTGTTGAGGCTCCAAGGGGCGAAGACATCCATTATGTAAGGTCTAACGGTAGCGATAAGCCTGAAAGATATAAAGTAAGGTCTCCCACGCTTGGCAACTTACTTTCATTAATCGAAATGTTAACATCGAAGGGCGATTATATGGTTCATATAGCAGATTTACCTGTAATACTAGCTGGCATAGATCCTTGCATGTGTTGCATGGATAGATCTATAAAATTTATAGACTTAAGAAAGAAAAAGGTATGGATTTGGACTTGGGATCGTTTAAAAGATTATTCCAAAAGGATGCGGGAAAAGAATAGGATAAGGTGAATTCAGAATGGCTATGATGTTTGAGGCTTTAAAACATATATTAAGGAAAAGAGCTACGATACTTTATCCATTCAAAGAAAGGGAGAAAATACATGTTCCTGAAGGACTTAGGGGCGAGCTTGTATTTTTTTTGGATAAATGTATAGGATGTGGCATTTGCTTTAAAGTATGCCCCTCAGAAACAATCGAACTTATCTATGAAGAAGAAAAGCGAAGACCAATATTTTACTTGGATAGATGTACTCGATGTCAACAATGCGAAGAAGTTTGTCCAACTTATGCGATTAAGCTTACAAACAACTTTGAGACAATTGGGTTTGATAGAAAAGAAAAAATAATAAAATAGTTCTAAAATTATTTTTATTTATAAAATTTATAGTCTATATTTAGCTTTGCTTTAAAAGTAATTGGATAAACTACTTTTCATATTGATTAAAGACGAATGATTTATTATATGCGCCAACCTTACTTTTTAAGTGAGGGAGATTATGAATAATTTTAAAAAAAGAGTTGAAAGATTCCAAAAGCTAATGTCCGAAAGTAAGATAGATGGAGCTATGATAAGAAACATTTATAGCTTTAGATATTTTACAGGAATAAACTGGTGGCAACCTGCGCTTTATATTCCGACTAATGGCAATCCAACTATTTTTGCTTTTGAAGATGAAGTTGAAGAAATTAAGGAGAATACATGGATCGATAATGTGCTAGGATATAGAAAAGTTGAAGAATTGATGAAAAGTGTAGTAACAATTATTAATAAAAGTGGAGCAAAAACTTTAGGATTTGATTTAGATATAGATGCATCAGCTCTTCTTTATCGAATATTCCTTAACATGCATGCAGATAAAAAGCTAGTCGATGTCCATAGCCTAATCATGGAATTAAGAATGATAAAAGATGAAGAAGAAATAGAATCGATAAAAAAAGCTTCAAAAATAGCAAATGAAAGCTTAAAAGCTGCTTTAAACTCTATTAAAGCAGGAGTTACTGAAACTGAAGTGGCTGGAGAAGCTATTTATACTGCTAGAAAAATGGGAGCTGAATCAATGCATATCTACATCAACTCTGGAAAACCTAGAGTCCATGCTCATCCAAGGAATAAAAAAATCAATAGTGAAGACACTGTTATGATCGATGTTATGCCTTGTTATGCAGGATATTACTCTGATAAAGCAACAACAGCATTCCTAGGTTCGGTTAGTGAAGAAAAGAAAAAAGCGTATAAAGCGTTTATTGAGGCTATTGAAAGTTGTGCTGAAAAATTAAAACCAGGAATCACTATGGTAGAAATTGAAAATGAAGCTAGAAAAATCTATGAAAAATATGGGCTAACAGAATATTATGTTTATGGATTTGGACATGGAGTAGGTCTTAGGTTTGAAGAAGCTCCTATAACAACTATAGTAATTCCTCATAGAACTATGAAAATCAAAGAAAATATGGTGATAAGCTTAGGACATGCACCTTTATCAGGAAAGCCCATAGGCGCTATAAAAATAGAAGAAACATACTTAGTTTCTGAAGAAGGAGCAGAAAAATTGTTTTAAATACCTTTAGCTTCATTTATCAATTTCTAAAAGCTCAAAACCTGTTTTTTTATCTTTTTTCCTATAAGCATTAGCATCTAATATTTCTAGCATAATTACTTCACCTATTTCCCAAACTTCTATTCCCATACGAGTACAACCTGTTATAGCTTTATTTTCTCTTCCAAAAGAAGCATGCATATGAAGCTTTGGTTTTCCACACTCACTCATAAAAATTGTTCCTATTCCACAAACCTCATGCACTCCTTCAAGAAGCTTTACCATGGGCTCTGGAGGAATTTCATTACCATTTCTAGGTCCAACAACAACTTTTCCTTTTTCTTTAACACCTCCTAAGAAAAAGCAAAGAGCATTAAAAATACTTTTTTGAAAAGCAAAAGATTCAAGAACATCTGGAATACGCTCTCCATCATGCAGCCTTATAACAAATATTCTTCCAAGTTTTCCTTCACTATACTTCATAATACTTCCCTTTATTTATAAGCATGTACGCTTTAAAATCTTTTTCACAAATAGTTTACATCAGTTATAATATTTTATTTCCTTCCATTAATGATAGCTTTATCACTGTTGATTAAAAGGAGGCCCACGATAAAGATTCAAGTATTAAAATTCTCATTATTGTTTTTAATCGCTAGTATTGCTTTAATGGTTATATGAGAGCTTACAGCATTGCCATTAATCATGTGCATATCTACGGCTATGTTTGTGCTCGTTACTGTCGCTTTAGTTGTAACTATAGCTTATCCTGAGCCTTTAAAAAGCTGAAGAGAAAAGGGATTTGAACCTGAAGTTTGAAGCCCCGGGCGGGATTTGAACCCGCGACCCGTAGCTTTCATAGCTTGAAGCTTATTAGCTTACGAGGTTCAGCTTTTAAATCTACTGCTCTACCAGCTGAGCCACCGGGGCTATTACTACATAGAATTGTAAGCTTACGCATCAATAAAAATTTAACCTTGTTTTCTAAGAAATAGTTAAGAGGAAAATACTTTGAAATTTGCTAAAGATTTAGGAGAAGAAAAAATTCTTGAGTTTATAATTAAAAGCCTAAAAAAAGATCCTAAAGAGTTATTAGGCTATAACGATGATGCCATAGCTATTCCAATAGATGAAGAAAAAGTCTTAGTTGCTCATACAAACACATTAGTTAGTTCAACTGATATCCTTCCTGGAATGCCTTTAAAATCTATAGGAATTAAAGCAGTGGTTATGAATATAAGCGATATAGCCAGTAAAGGGGCTAAACCTTTAACTCTATTGTTTTCATGGGGAATTCCAAAGGATTATTCTATTAAAACCATATTGAAAATCAATAAAGGGCTTAATGAAGCTGCACGAAAATAT
>JAVZFM010000134.1:2018-4176 GCA_038872815.1 Bathyarchaeia archaeon | reverse complement strand
GCTAGATTGTTAATTAAAATCTTTAAGGATTCTCCAATAGCTTATGAAACAAAAAGAGAGATATTTGTTGAAAAGTTAGATTTAGAAAAAACTAAAGAAATTGTGGATAAAATTGCTAAAAAAGAAATATCTATTGAAGTTAAAAAGGAAAAAGATGGATATTCACCTTTTGCTTTACCAATAATAGATAAAATAGTTCCTTATGATCTTTTAAGACCAGCTTTATCGAGCAAATTCTTAACAGAAATTGTGAAAGAAAGACTACTGCTATCAAATGTAAAACTTGTTTGTTTTTTCAATGGAGATTGGGAAAGCATTAGAACAATTAATAGTTTAGAGGATAAAATTGAATGCCCTTTATGTAAATCAACGCTAATAGCTATAACTCATCCAAACGATGAAGAATTGATAAAAATAATAAGAAAAAAGAAATCAAAAAAGCCTTTATTAAAAGATGAAGAAATTATTTGGAATAAAGCTTGGAAAAGTGCAAGTTTAGTTCAAAATTATGGGAAAAAAGCAATAATAGCTATGAGTGGAAGAGGGATTGGACCAACTACAGCTGCAAAAATATTAAGGAAGCCTTACAAGTCCGAGGAAGAATTTTACATAGAAATATTAAAAGCTGAAAGAGAATATGCAAGAACGAGGTTGTTTTGGAATTAATTTCTTTTAAGCTTTAAAGAAAAATATAAATCTCCTAAAAACAATGCTCCAAGTCTTAAAAAATCAAGTATTGGAAAAACAAAAACATCAAACCAACGAATTTTCTTTAATCTAGAAATGTACAAAAACAAGCTACTTAAGTACGAAGTTCCATAAGCTATTAATGTTAATTTTAATAGGCTTTTGTAAAAAATCGATAAAATCAATGAAGCAAGTATTGCTGTTAAGAATATTAAGTATAAAGCCATTAAAATCGATAATACTTTTGTGATTTGGCTTTTTGGATGCTTTTTCCTGAATAACGATTCTCCTAGCCCATAACGAAATTGTTGTTTTAGAAAATCTTTTAGGCTAGATCTATGGAAATGAATTACATAAACCTTTGGATCACATACTATTTTAAAATTATTCAATTTTCCAATCCTTTCTAAAGTATCTACCTCATCAAAACCTGTTTTAAAGTTTTCATCAAAACCTTTTATTTGCTCTAAAACATCTCTTTTAAAAGCCATGTTGCATCCTATTGGATAATGCGGTAGCTTGATTTGTTTAAAAACTAGTTTTTTTTCAAAAATAGGCATAACTGGTATTATAGAACCATGAATATATCTTGCATAAATGTTTTCAGGATTTCCTGTTAATATCGTACCTCCTACAACACCAACATCCCCAATAGAACTATCATTAAAAATCTCAACTATTTTTTCAACCCAATCCTCTGGAACCATACAATCTCCATCTGTGAAGGCTATTATTTCTCCAGTTGAGTTCTTGAATCCAATGTTTCTAGCATAGTTTAATCCCAATCCAGGTTCTTCAAGAACCTTTACTGAATAGTTTTTCAATATTTCTCTAGTTCCATCTTTTGAATTTCCATCAACGATTATTATTTCAAGCGTATCCTTTGGATACTTTAGCTTCATTAATGAGTCTAATAAACTCTTTATAGTAGGCTTACAATTCTTAACTGGAACTATTATGCTTACATTTTTTTTAAAGGAATTATTCATTTTGCCTCTATTCTTGCAATGATTTAATTAGTTAAAGCTTTTTTCATATTTAAACTTTTAAATAAAGTATTCATGGTTGAGAAAACAATAAAAACAAGTTAAAGTGTATAAATTAATCAATACAATCCATTTTAGGCAATTGATTAACATAAGTGGTATATATTGCAAAAAGTTGAGGAAATCATAGAAAAGATCTTAACCCAAAGAAAAGATTTAAGTAGAGAAAAAATATTGGAGTTAATGGAAAAGAAAAAAAAGGATGCTGAAGGTTTACTTTCTGATGAAGGAGCTATAAGGCTAATAGCCCAAGAGCTTTTAGTAAAAACTGATGAAAAAAAGCTTGAGGGGGTATCTATAACCGATCTTTATGATGGATTAAACGATGTAACTTTAATAGGAAGAGTTATAACAGTATGGCCAATCCAAGAATTTCAAAGACAAGATGGATTTTTAGGAAAAGTAATGAGAATTCTTATAGCTGA
>JAVZFM010000134.1:0-2008 GCA_038872815.1 Bathyarchaeia archaeon | reverse complement strand
GCTGATAAAAGCGGAAAAGTACAATGCGTTGTTTGGAATGATTGGGCAGAGAAACTTTCAAAAATTGATGAATTGGTTGGAAAAATTTTAAAGATATCTCATGCTTATACTAGAAAGGGACTTTTAAACGAAGTTGAAGTACATTGTGGAGAAAAAAGCGAAATAATAATATCGCCGATAAACGTTAATGAAAGTGATTATCCTGAATTGAAAGAATTTTTTATAAATTTAAAATATCTATCTTTAGACAAGCCTGAAGTTAATGTAAAGGCTGTTATAAAATCAAATCCAAAAATAATGACATTTGAAAAAATTGGAACTACTGGGAAAGTACTTAGAGCAAGGATAATGGATCATACAGGAGTTGCAACATTGGTAGCATGGGATGAGAAAGTAGATGAGTTAAGCAATTTAAAAAAAGGAGATACTATTCAAATAATGAGTGGACAATTGAAAAAAAGCCTTTCAGGCTTTCCTGAAATTCATATAACCAAAAGAAGCGTAGTAAGTTTGCTTAAAGAAAAGCCAATTGAGCTTCAATTAATAACTCCTAAAATAAATAAGATATCTGAATTAAGTCCTGATTTAAAATGGGCAGATCTTCTAGTTCGTGTTTTTAAAATAGGCGAGCTAAAGGAAGTAAAGCGAGTAACTAATGAGCAAACCTTATTAAGAAGATTATTGGTTTATGATGAAACTGGGCTAATAAAAGCATCTTTTTGGGATGATAATGCTAAATTAATTGAAAAAGTTAAAGAAGGCGATATTTTATTTTTAGAAGATGTAACAATAAAAGAAAGATTTGGTAGAATTGCAATAAGCGTAGGAAAAACATCTTCTATACTAATAAATCCAGATTTAGAAGAAGTAAAAAACATTCCTTATACTGTGCCTATAAATAAGATAAGCGAATTAGGAAACTTAAAGGGATTATTTGTAATAGAAGGAATAGTTATCGAGCCGCCATCTACTAGGGAAGTTTTCATAAGCAATGAAACAGTTAAAATAACCACATTAATAGTAGATGATGGAACAGGAATTGTTAAAGTTAACTTTTGGAGGAATTTGGCAGATATGACAAGTACATTAGAATTAGGAACTAAAATAAAAATAATTGGACTTGTTAAAACTGGGTTTTTTGGAGAGATAGAACTTTCTTCTGAGCCTATGACTGAGGTCAAAATTCTTGGAAGGTATCTTCTATAGCTATATACATTTATTACATTTATGGATAAAATTTGGCTTGCTCAAGCTTAAGCCCATAATGAAAACAATTGGTTTAAGGAATTACATAAAACTTGTACTAAAGGCTATAGGCTATCCAGAATCTTTTAAGGAAAATATTTATATAGTAATGGCCATAAAAGTTCATTAAAGTATTCATTATAAAGTTGAAATCATAAAAGCGATGAATTGATATAAGCTGATCTTTGTGAAAAACAATGATTGCTGCTAAAGTTGGAAAAAATATTTTCGATTATATAAATGAGATAAAAAATTCTAAGATTAAACAAACTATGAAAAAACGTGTACAAGAGTATTCATTGAAAACTGATTTAATAGATAAATTTGAAAAAATTGATGAAAAGCATTCTTTAATAGCCTTTTCAGCTGAATGGAACCCAGAATGTCAAGCCCAAATTCCTATTTTAGCAAAATTATTAATAGTTACCAAAAATAATAATCTAGTGGTTAAAGTAATAGAGTTAGATGAAAATAGAGATATTGCTGAAGAATTCGGTGTTACACAAGTCCCTACAATAATAGTATATGATAAGCGATGGAATGAACTTGGAAGGTTTGTTGAAAAACCTAAAAATTATTCAACTCTTGAAGAAGAGCTTTGGAGTATTTTTGAAAAAAAGTATAAAAATTAATCTTAAATTTAACGCTTTATCTCTTCTAAAGTTTCCTTTATAGCTGCTTCTATTATGTGAAATCCCTCCTCAATAAATTCTTTTTTAATTGTTAATGGAGGGGCTATGCATAAAGTTGATTTTCCACGCTT
>JAVZFM010000133.1:0-4196 GCA_038872815.1 Bathyarchaeia archaeon | reverse complement strand
AAAACTCTTTGAAAAGAAAAAAACTCTTTTTCAGTCAATTCATAAAAGAATTACAAATAGATTTCAAAATTTGGCAATTGAATATAAGTACGTACATAAATTGAAACCATAATAATTACAATCGACAAAAATGATACCATGTAGTCATTATTTTTCATTTTTAAGGTTATTAAAGATTCTCTTTTTCTTTCAAGGTTAAAAGCTCTAGATTCTAAAGCTTCAGCTAACTCTATACTTCTTCTTATTGCACAAACTATAAGCGGTATAAGTATTGGAATATAATTCTTTATTCTTTTAAAGATACTTCCTTTTTCTAACTCTAATCCTCTAGATTTTTGAGCATCTATAATTGTTTGAGCATCTATAGCCATAGTAGGAACTAACCTTACAGCTGTTATAAAAGTAAAAGTTAATGAATAGGGCATATGAAACTTTTCCATTGCTAACCCTAAATCATCAGGTGAAGTAGTCATAAAGAATATGGAAAAAGATGAAAGCAGTATTATAAATCTTAGACTCATTGATAAAGAAGCAATTATTGCTTTTGTTGTTAAGAGATTAATAAGGAATATTAAAGTTGCTAAAAAAGAGCTTCCTTTTAATGACCATAACCATCTTTTAGTACATTTAGCAATTATAACTAAAGGGAGCTCTAATAGAAAAATAATTAATAAAGCCAATATCTCTGAGAATATTAATGCTGAAATGAATATAGAAATTATCATTAAAAATTTAGCTCTAGGATCCATTTGGTGAATTGGTGTAGGAAGCTTTGAAAACTTAAAACCTTCAAAAAAACTTAATGACATTTTTTAAACCTCTTAAAAAATTCAATTAAAACCTTTTTAGCAGCATAAACATCGATAACATCCTTAGGAATTCCTAAATCAGATAATGAACTCATCAATAATGAAATTTGTGGAGGTAATAAAGATGCTTTTTCAATAAGCTCAATGTTTGAGAATATTTCAACAGCTGAAGAATCACCAATTATTTTTCCATTTGAAAGCAACACAACTCTTGGCTTACATTCTGCAACGAATTCTATATCATGTGAAACAATTATCACAGTTTTTCCTTGAGAATTAAGTTGAAGTATGAAGTTTCTTAATATTTCTTTTTGTCTATAATCTTGTCCTATAGTAGGTTCATCGAGTATTATGTGTTTTGGATCCCAAGCCAATACTGAGGCTAAAGCAACTCTTTTCTTTTCCCCACCACTAAGCATAAATGGAGAAGAATTTGTATAATCGATAAGATCTAAAGTTCTTAAAATACTTTCAACTCTTTTTTCGATTATTTCTTTAGGAAAGCCAAAGTTTCTTAATGAAAAAGCTATTTCATCCTTTACAGTTTCTGAGAATAATTGATGATCAGGATTTTGAAAAACAAGTCCAACTTTTCTAGAAAGAGCAGCTATAGATGCATTTCTAGTATCGATTCCATCTACTAGCACTTTTCCGCTTGTTGGTTTTAACAAACCGTTAAAATGTTTTATTAAAGTGGTTTTCCCAGCTCCATTTTCACCCATTATTGCTAAAAATTCTCCATCTTTAATTGTTAAGTTTATTCCTTTTAAAACCTCTTTTCCATTAGGATAAATAAATTTTAAGTTTTGAACCTCTATCATTTATGAAGATAACTCCTTATTTCTTTTTCACATTCATTTACTGTTATTGGAATCTTTTTAAAATCGAATCCGGCTTCTTTAAGCAAGAGAAAAAGTAGGCTAACTCTAGGAATTCCTATTCCAAGTAAGTATGCATGTTTATTATAAACTTCGCTAGGTTTACCATCAAGCTCTATTCTACCTTGGTTCATCACTATTACTCTATCTGCAAATTGAGATACCATATCAAGTCTATGCTCAACTAAAATTATCGTAATCTTTAATTCATTATTTAGCTTATCTATAATTTTTAAAATTTCTAAAGCTGATTTTGGATCTAAAAATGATGTAGGTTCATCAAGAACGATTATTTTAGGCTTCATAGCTAATACACATGCTATAGCAACTCTTTGTTGTTGTCCACCGGATAACTCATAAGGAGCATAATCTCGTAAAGATGATGTCCCTGTAACTTCTAAAGCCCACTCTACTCTTTTTTTTATTTCATCTTTGCTTAAGCCTAGATTTTCTGGACCAAAAGCCACATCTCTTTCCACAGAAAGCGAAAATAATTGATTTTCAGGATTTTGAAAAACAAATCCAACGTATTTAGAGAGCTCAATTGTTTGAGTCTTTAATACATTTAATCCCGCCACCTTAATGCTACCTTTTAATTCTCCAGGATAAAAATTCGGGATTAATCCGTTTAAACAACGGCAAAGAGTTGTTTTCCCACACCCGCTTGGACCGCTTAAAATGACGAATTCTCCCTCGTTTATTTTTAAATTTATATCGATCAATGATGGATTTTTTGCTGTCGCATACTTGAATGTGAGGTTTTCGATTTCGATTATTGGCATTTTAGGTCACTTTTTTAGCATAACTGCTTTAATAATTAAAATTAAGCTTGATGGTTAATAGTTCCATACATTTTTTAATTCCTAATTCAACGTTTCCTGATCCATTTATAGAAGCCGCTAATGCATGTCCCCCTCCCATTCCATTCATGAAATCTCCAACAGGTATTGCTATATCTCTTCCTAAATGTACTTTTGATTTTTCAAAAAATTCTTTATTGCTTCTTAAACTTATCTTTATCTTACCCTTTTCTTCACTACCAACTATAGCTACATCGGCCCCAAGCATCACTAACCCTCTAGCTGCTGAAGCATGATAAGATCCCACTTCAGAAGTAACTGCAATCCAATCTTTTAAACGCCATATTTGCATTCTTTGAGCAGCTTTTAACCTAGCTATCTTTTCTGGTTGAGGCATAGGCATTTTTAGAATCTTAACTGCTTCTTCTACCATGGCTCCACAAGATATTAACTTGGCTATCGTAATAAAAGTTTTAGAGCTTGCTAAAGCAAAATGTTTTGTTTCATAAACAATTCCTATCAAAGTAGCTAAAGCTTCATTTTTAGAAATTTTTAAATTAAACAAATTAAAAAGGTGGAATATTAGCTCACATGAAGAAGAAACTTTTTCATCATAAATTATCATATAGGCTATTTTTTTAGTAAAAGGATGAGGTGTATGATGATCTATGAATACAATAGGCTTGTTACTATTTTCGATTCTTTCTTTTAAAGGACCAAGTTGTTGAGTAGTATTTGTGTCGACTATGAATATAGCATCGCTTTTTTCTATGCTTGGGCTTTGCGTTAACTTAATTTTTATACGTTCTAATACTCCTCTAGAAACTCTGCTTACAGTAGGAGTTATGACCTCTACATACAATTTTCTTTTTAACTTTTTTAAAAGTTTTAATAAAAGAAACATAGAACAAATAGCATCCGGATCAGCATTTTGATGACAAGCGATTATTACTTTTCTAGAGTTTTTTATAAGTTTAGAAAACCATCTATCCATTTAGAAGCTCAACTCGATAAACTATTTATTAAAATTTTGCTTTAGCGATTTTTATTAAAATTTTAGATTTTCATAATCGAACTAAGGCATGATGAAAATTTAAATTCATTTAAGTTGCTCTTGTCTAAGCTTTTCTTGAAGTTTTATTTGCAATTCCTTTATTCTTTCTCTTGTCCTTTCTTCTTGCTTTCCAAGAACAGTAACTCTTGTGCTTAGTAATTCTTTTCTCTCTTTCAATTCATTTAATAAAGCTTGTCTATCAGTTTTTACTAGTATACTTCCTATACTTTTATACACAGGAGTTTCATCAGATACTTTTTCAAGTTCTGATACAGCTCTTTCGGTTTCATTTAATTCTATTTCTAATTGTTGCCTTTGTGTTACTACTGCTTGTAGTGTTTGTTGCATTTGCTGTAGCCTCATAAGTTGCTCTTTTAGTTGGGGTGGGAGTTCGATTTCTTCATCCATGCACTCTTCACTCTTTTATAGTATTTAATTCCTTTTTAATTTAGGAACATAAACATATATAAGGTTACTTATGACATTAATTAACTTAAAGTTATCTTTTATGAGAAGATAATTGCCAGGTTAGAAATGGGTTTTTTATATCATTAGTTTAATGAATACAAAAGCTTAGGATTAAGGCTATAACCTATGATTTATGGCAGAAAGGTAACGTTCTCCGTTCCTGTGAGCAGTCGAACGTGGACCTATG
>JAVZFM010000132.1:0-4207 GCA_038872815.1 Bathyarchaeia archaeon | reverse complement strand
TTAATCAAGTATTTGGCGAGTTTTATGAAATTGAAGATTCCAATAAAAGAAGTAAAAGGAGAAGTTGTTAAGAATACTTTGTTAATAAAATTTAAAAGCCCTTTTAAAGTCTTAAGCTCTGCTGTTTTAAATGGAGGCTTAAAAGATGCAAAAGCAATAATAAATCATAGAGTTTTAAAGAAGTTCAATTTAAATGAGGTACAAAAAATTTTAGAAAAAGTTGCTTTAGATTTAAACTTAAGTCCTGAATCTGTTGTAGGATTAATGACTGGGGCAGATGTAAAAAAAGTAGCAATAGTTTCAAAATTTTATAAAGGGTTAACAGTAAGCTCAATAGTTACAGCAGGAATTTCAAATGTAGCAACAGCTGGAGATTCTTTAAAAAATTCTTCAAGTATAAGCACAATAAATATAATAGTTTTGGTTAATGCAAGTCTTAATGAAAGCTGTTTAGTAAATGCTATTCAAACAATAACTGAGGCAAAATGTATGGCTTTAAAGGATTTAGATATAAGAAGTCATTTTTCAAAAGAAGTTGCTAGCGGAACTACTACAGATGCGGTAGCTTTAGCAACTATAAATAATGGAAAATTAATTAAATATGCTGGAACAGCTACAAAGCTTGGAGAATTGATAGGAAAATCTGTTAGGGAAGCTGTTAAAAATGCCATTATTAAACAAGAAATGATGTTTCCAAATAGGGAATTGATTTATAGGCTTGAAGAAAGAGGAGTCAAGCTTAAAGATTTAATCGATACTGCCATGGAGCTATACTTGCATCATCCTTCAATGGGCTCTAGAAAAAATGCAAAAGAAATATTAAAAAAAGAGCTTGAAAAAGCTTTATCTGATGTGAATGTAGCCTCATTGATTATTGCTGGATTAAGGCTTGAGGAAGATGGAATAAATGGATCAATCCCAGGGCTAGATGCTAAAACTTTTATTAAAGATCCTGTTTTCTTAGTAGCTGATGAAATCTTAGGAATGGCTATTAGCAATTATATAGCTGGAGCAAAAGGAATTTTTGAATATGCAAGGTTTGATAGATTAAAACCTGGTTTATTGAAAAAATTAGGCCCATTTATGGATGATGTTATAGGCGGGTTAATTGCTGGAGCTTCTTCTAGCATGTACTCAAGAATACTTTCTAAAGGTTAAGTAAAATGGATTTTTTAAATGGATTAAAAGGAGTTTTAAAGTTTCTTACAATATTTCCAATTAAAGTAAAAAAAGAATATGAGTCTTTAGAAAAAATTGCTGAGTATTCATATTTTTTCCCAATAGTCGGAGCATTGATAGGTTTTTTATCTGGAATATTTTCATGGGCTTTGTTTAAGGTTTTACCAAGCTTGATAGTTGGAGTGCTTACGCTTGGGATGATTTCAATAATAACTGGGCTTCATCATTTAGATGGGCTTTTAGATTTTGGAGATGGGCTTTTAGCTCATAGATCTAAAATTGAAAAAATTGAAGTAATGCGTGATCCACGTATTGGCACTGGAGGATTTTTTATTGGTTTTATTGTTTTTTCAATTACAGCGTTATGCATATCAAACCTAAATATGGATCTTATAACCATAAAAGGCTTAATGGTTTCAGAAGTAATTGCCAAGTTTGGAATGATTTTTACAATGTTTTTAGGAAAAGAAGCTTCTAAAGGATCAGCTTCTCATTTTATAAAGTTAATGCATAGCAAAAACAGAAATTTAAGACTTTCATTAACTTTTATATTTACTTTAATTCTGATTTTGCCTTTGTTAAAAGTATTTAGCTTAATTATGTTACTTTTTGGAATAATTTTTTGTAGCTTTATCGTTAAGATTTCAAATATGAATTTTGGAGGAGTTACAGGAGACGTAATTGGAGCAGTTAATGAATTACTAAGAATGATTATTTTAGTAATTTTGGTGATTATTAAAAAATGAATATCATTGCACTAGTAATGGCTGGTGGAAAAGGCTCTAGAATGGGCATATATGAAGAAAAGCCTTTAATAAAAATTAACGATAAAACAATGATTGAGCACATATTAGATGTTTTATATGGAATAAAAGAATTTAATGAAATAGTTGTAGCTGTAAGCAAGCATACACCAAAAACTAAAAAGTTTTTAGGTAATCTTAAAGTAAAAACGATAGAAACTCCAGGGAATGGCTACATTGAAGATATAAAGTTTGCAATAGAAAAGCTTAAAAATAATTCTAGATACTTTTTAACGATTTCAGCAGATCTTCCATTGATCAATAAAAAAATAATCTATAAAGTTTTAGAATGCCATAAAAAATCTAAAAAACCAGCTTTAACAGTAATGGTTCAACTTAAAGATTACGAAAAATTAGGAGTGAAAGTAAGCTATAAAATTTTAAAAAATAATAAACTATTAACTCCAGTAGGAATAAACATGATAGATGGGAATGAAGTAGGTAAAGAATTCATAGATGAAGAGATTTTGGTTTTAAACGAAGTTAAACAGCTTATAAACGTTAATACTTTAAACGATTTAAAAATAGTTAAAAAGATTTTAAAGCTTATCGATTGATTCTTTTGGTAAGCTTATCCATTCTCTTTCTTTCATATGCTTTAATTCACTTCTTTCAATCAATTCATCAGCAACTTTTTGAGCTTTTTCAATTACTTCATTTTCATTTATAGTTTTTATAACTTTATTTTCCATTACAATTTTTCCATCTATGATTACAGTATTTACATTATAGCTTTTTCCACAATAAACTATTTGAGAAACAAGCCTATTTAAAGGAACCATATTCGCTTGTTTTAAATCTATTAGAATTATATCAGCTTTTTTTCCAGGCTCAATAGAGCCAATCTCGCTTTCAAGCATTAATGCTTTTGCTCCATCTATTGTAGCCATTTCTAATACTTTTTCAGCTGTAATTGCTAAAGGATCTAAAGAAGAAACTTTATGCAATAAAGCTGTAGTTTTAATTAATTCAAACATATCTTGATTGTTATTGCTTGCAGCTCCATCTACTCCTAAGCTTACAATTACTTTAGCCTTTATTAGCTTTAATATAGGAGCTATTCCACTTGCCAAGTACATATTGCTAACAGGATTATGAGATACTTTTACGTTATGCTTAGCTAATATTCTAATATCTTCATCATCAAGCCATACACAATGAACTGCTAATAGATTAGAATCTAAGAATTTTATTTTTTTATCATAGTATTGAATAGGTGTATAGCCTGTTTCTTCTTTCCATCTAGTCACTTCATCTTTTGATTCATGTAAATGCGTAGTTATTCCTACATTATACTTTATAGAAAGTTCATAAGCTTTTTCTAAAAGATCATCAGAGCATGTAAAGGGTGCACCAGGACCAAGCCATACATGTAAGCGTCCATTAGCTTTTCCATTCCATCTTTCAATTAATCTTGCATTTTCTTTTAAGGCTTCTTCAGTATCCATTATCAATTCTTTAGGTATAGGAAAATAAGGCTTATCTCTATCTTGGCTACCCATAGCCTCTACGGCTCTTATCCCAATATCCATAAAAGCCTTAATACATTCATCAGCTAGCCCTGGAACTGGAAATGGATAATGATTATCCAAAGTGCAAGTACAGCCTGATTTTATAAGCTCTATAGAACCTATAAGTGCAGCATAATAGCAAGATTCCTTTCTCAAATTAACTGACAATGGACCTATAACTTTTGGCCACCAATCGAATAGCTTCATATCATCTCCAAGGCTTTTCATTAAAGTTTGAAATAAATGGTTATGAGTATTTATTAACCCAGGTAAAACAGCTTTACCTTTTGCATCAATAAACTTTTCTCCTTTATAGTTTTTTAAGATTTTTTCTGTTTTATCAACTTCTATTATTTTGTTTCCTTCTATTGCTATTGCACCATCTTTAAATATACTCCTTTTTTGATCAAGGGTTATGATAAATCCATTTTTAATTATAATATCAACCATTAAATTTTTCCCTTCTTAAAGGCTTTTCAGACTAATAGTTATAGTTATTTAAAGGTTTTATATTTTAAGCTTTTCAAATTTAAAAAGAGCTCTAAAGTTAAGCTTATTTTGGAGTTTTTCACAGTTAGTTTTAATGAGCCTTAAATGGCTTATCCTTAAATGGCTTATGATTCATAGCGTATATTCATACTTTTGTTTCTACAAGCCTTATAGCCATGGATTAATCTTAGCCATATGGATTTAAGCCTATTTAAATAGAAATTC
>JAVZFM010000131.1:0-4383 GCA_038872815.1 Bathyarchaeia archaeon | reverse complement strand
TTTTCTAGAAAGTACAAAAAAATTTGGAAAATTATTTTTAATATAGGGGTTGCTATAGGATTTGGGGAAATGATCTTTATAGTATACGTTCTTGCTAAAAACGCTTATTTTCTAATAAATGAAGTAAGTCAAGCTTCTCCAACTTTTTTACTGTTACCTTTACCTGGATTAACTATAAGCTGGGAAAATTTTCCTTATGTTATAATTTCAATCTCATTTTTATTATTAACTCATGAATTGGCTCATGCTATAGCTAGCTTAATGGATGAAGTCCCAATAAAAACTACTGGAGTATTCTTTGCATTAGTGGTACCTGGCGGTTTTGTTGAAGTAGATGAAGAAAAGTTAGAAAAGTCTAAAAGCCCTACTAAGTTAAGGGTTTTTGCATCTGGATCATTCACAAACATGCTTATAGGAATTTTTATGATATTGCTTCTATCCAATTTCACTTTAACGATAAGCCCATTTTATTCTTCTAGCTCTAATGGAGTCCTTATCATC
Organism: Bathyarchaeia archaeon; assembly: GCA_038872815.1. GTDB lineage: Archaea > Thermoproteota > Bathyarchaeia > 40CM-2-53-6 > JAVZFM01 > JAVZFM01. The sequence goes on along the minus strand of JAVZFM010000131.1, from coordinate 3,882 downwards.
AATACTGTTGAAGGGGGCCCTGCCCAAAAAGCAGGAATACAAAAATGGGATATAATATATTCTTTAAATGGTACTAAAGTTAAAGATGTTAAAACACTTAGCGATTTTATGAAAAGAGTCTTGCCAAACTCAGTACTTGTTGTTACAACAAAAAAAGGAAGCTTCTTGTTAAGCCTTAATCATTCATTAGAAAACTCTAGTAGAGCAATTATTGGGATTTACTCATTTAACTACTATGAGCCTAGATTTGAGTTACTTCCAGCCCAAATACCTTATCATCTTTATATGCTTGAGAATTGGATGCAAACGATCTTTATTAGCGTAGCTTTAATAAATATGCTTCCTTTATATCCGCTAGATGGTGATAGATTTTTGGATGCTGTTTTAAAGATGTTATCGATAAAAAAGACTAAAAGAATAAGAATAATGATTAGCTCTGTAGCAGCGATGATTTTAGGTTTAAATTTGGCTTTATCATTCTTGAATTTTGGATTTATAAAGATTTAAAGGGAGAAAACTTGTGAACTGTGATTTATGCAAAAAAAGAGAGGCTTTTTATCGTAGAATTCATGAAGGAATAGCTTTATGCAGTATATGTTTTAAAAACAATATAGAAAAAAAAGTTAAAAGCACAATTTCAAAGTATAAAATGTTTGAGCCAAACGATCATATAGCTCTAGCTCTTTCAGGAGGAAAAGATAGCTTAACTTTATTAATGATTCTAAATAAACTTGAAAAAAGATTTCCACACTCAAAATTAACAGCAATAACAATAGATGAAGGAATAAAAGGATATAGAGATGAAGCCATAGAATTGGCTAAAGAATATTGTTCCTCAATGAATATTGATCATTTTATAATCTCTTTTAAAGAACTCTTTGGTTTTGAGCTTGATGAAATCGTTAAAATTGGAGGCGATTTATCTCCATGCGCATACTGTGGAGTATTAAGAAGAAGAGCAATAGATAAAGCGGCAAAAATTGTTAAATCTACTAAGATAGCTACTGCCCATAACCTTGATGATGAAGTCCAAACCATTTTATTGAATTTGTTTAATGGAGATATAGCAAAAATGGCTAGGATTGATCCTGTTTTAAAGGATCCTAATGGAAAATTTTTAGTTAGAGTTAAGCCTTTATGTGAAATAATGGAAAAAGAGATTGCACTTTATGCTTATTTAAAAGGTATAAAGTTTCAAAGCATTCCATGTCCTTATGTAACAACTTCATTAAGGAATGATATCAGGAATATGCTCAATAGACTTGATGAAAAGCATCCAGGGATTAAATACATAGTTTATCGCTCAGCACAAAAAATAAAAGATTCGCTTAAAACTACTTTAAAAAAGTTTGAATTAAAAACTTGCATGATTTGTGGAGAAGTTACAACAAATGAAGTATGCAAAGTATGCACAATGATTAAAGAAATTTCTAAATAAAGTTGGCGGCGGAATCACTATGGCTCGATACTCCGTTTCCTGTTTGCTCTTCACCCTTAAGCTCCAGCCTGCGTACCTTTGAGCGTTAGTGCCTGATCTTAGGAGTGCTCTCTTCCGAGCCTCCCCCGGTTCGATCAGTGGAGGCAATAGCCTCTCTCCTTCAAGAGAGGACTTTGCCTTACACCAACCCCAAAGGACAGACTTTCAAAGCTCTAATGGATGAAGAGCAAACAGGGCGTAAGTACCTCACCATAGCTTTCGGCCCACCATATCGGTCGTTTGTGGTCGGAGTTTTACTCCTCAGGGGAGACCGAGCCCCCCGCCTAAGATTCCGCCGCCAATATGATTAATATTAAACTCTAAAATAAATATTTTCATATGTTGCTGATTCGTAAAATGAATTGGCATAGAAAAATTATCTTGCTAGCCACTACTCTTGGTTCTTTTCTTACAACCTTTATGAGCTCTTCTATAAACATTGCGCTTCCTTCTATTGGAGAGGAATTTTTAATCGATACTATATCGCTAAGTTGGATTGCTACTTCATTTCTTCTAGCTACAGCAATGTTCCTTGTTCCAATTGGAAGAATAGCAGACATATATGGAAGAAAAAAGATTTTTACATTTGGCATATCTTTTTTTACATTTTCATCTTTATTATCTATAATCTCAAAATCAGCTGCTTTACTTATTATTTTTCGATTTCTTCAAGGAATAGGAGCTGCAATGATTTATGGAACAAGTGTAGCAATTCTAACTTCAGTTTTTTCAATAAATGAAAGGGGCACAATCTTAGGAATTAATGTTGCTTCAGTCTATTTAGGTTTGTCCTTGGGTCCATTTCTTGGAGGGTTTCTAACTCAGCATTATGGATGGAGAAGTATCTTTTTTACAAATGTAATTCTTGGGTTGATAATAATTCTACTTGTTACATTGAAATTAAAAGAAGAATGGGTGGAGGCAGAAGGAGAAAAATTCGATTATGTTGGATCTATAATTTACGGATTTTCACTTTTAATAATTATGTACAGTCTATCCATATTGCCTGAAATGCTAGGTGCATGGTTAGTTATAATCGGTATTTTTGGAATTTTTTCATTCTTTTTTTGGGAAACAAAAACAAAAAATCCTATTTTAGATGTTAATCTCTTTAGGAGCAATATGGTTTTTGCTTTCTCAAATTTAGCAACATTAATTAATTATAGCGCAACATTCGCGATAACATTCCTTTTAAGCCTTTACTTACAGTATATTAAAGGGCTAGATCCTCAAAGCGCAGGTTTGACTTTGATAGCTCAACCTATTGTAATGACTATTTCTTCGCCTCTTGCAGGTAAGCTTTCGGATAAGATTGAGCCAAGGGTTGTTGCATCATTTGGAATGGCATTAACAACTTTAGGACTTTTTACTTTTGTTTTTCTAAATGAAAAAACGCATCTAAAATCAATCTTAGCCGGATTAATCATTATTGGCTTTGGGCTTGCTCTTTTTTCTTCTCCAAACACAAATGCCATTATGAGTTCTGTTAAAAAGAAATTTTATGGAGTTGCTTCTGGAACTCTTGGAACAATGCGAGTGGTTGGACAAATGTTAAGTATGGGAATTGTTATGTTAATATTTTCTTTTCATATAGGAAAAACTCAAATCAATCATGAATTCTATTCGCTTTTCTTAGTAGGTATTAAAACTTCATTCATTATTTTTTCTATACTTTGTTTTATAGGCATATTCGCATCGCTTGCAAGGGGCAAAGTTCGATAAAATATTTAAGCAAAATTTGAAATCTTAAACGTTTTAGTAATATTAATAAGCAATAGCTAAACCATCACTTCTTGGATCGCTTGCAGCATACAATAATTTTCTTTCATTATTAATGATAATTTTATGAGCGTGCCCCATTACTTCATTCCAACTTTCTATTGGTTGTACTTTATGGCTTTTTTCTTTCAATTTTTTAATTGTTTTATTAGGCATGTGTTTCTCTATCAGTATAGTATTATTTTGTGGAATAATTCTCCATCTTGGTGCTTCTAAAGACTCTTTAATCCCTTTTCCAAAATCTATTATGTTTGAAATCAATTGAACATGAAGTTGAGGCTGAGCATCTCCCCCCATTGTTCCAAATACCATGAAGGGCTCATCTTCTTTAAAAACCATGGCTGGGATTAATGTATGCATTGTTCTTTTTCCAGGTTCTATCCTATTAACATGATTTTTATCTAAAGAAAAGTATACAGCGCGATTATTCAAGAGTATTCCAGTGTTTTCTACTATAAGGCCACAACCAAATGCATAGGCTAAGCTTTGAATTAAAGAAACAGCATTTCCTTCTTTATCAACAACAGCCAAGTAAACAGTATCATCTTTATAAGCTTTATATAATGAATTGATGCTTGCTTTGTCCAAATCTATTAATTTCATTTTATTTCTTGCATACTCTTTAG
>JAVZFM010000130.1:0-4484 GCA_038872815.1 Bathyarchaeia archaeon | reverse complement strand
GATGTTGTTTAAAAATATAAAAGGTATATAGGAATTTTTATCAAATAAAGATATTCTTAAAATATAGATAAAATCATGACTCCAAACAGCATGAATTGATAATAAAATCTTCATTAGAATTGCTATTATGATAGCAAAAACTTGTATATGATGATTTTTCAAGAAATTTTTCATTTTTATCATTTTTAAAGCTTAATATCAATAATCAGACTATAAAGCTAACGAATATATAAAAGCTGAGATATACTCGCTTTAATACAATAAATGAGTTTTACTTATACTTACTTTAGGCATAAGACTGAAACAATTATGGCTGGAATTAACTTGGTAAAGTGATTAAAACTACTTAAATACATATTTTCAAAATAATGATTCTCTTTAGTAAAATTTATATAAGTAAAAACCATATAATAGCTATTTATCGATTAAAAATGAGTTGCATGAAATTTTTCTTTTTCAATAAAGAATTTATAGATTATTCTATGCTAAAAGGCTTGCTCATAATTGGGCTTAGGCGTAAAGCTTGGGCTAGGCTTGATAAGCTTGAAAAATCTTTTTTAAAAGCATGTTTAGTCTTTACTAAAAGCAATGGAAGAATAAAAAGCTTAAAAATAATATTACAAATAGCAAAAATAACATTAAAACTTTTATCGAGCATGAATGCTATGATTATTAAAGCTGGAAAGGCTAAAGCTCAAGCTTTATTAAAGCTTTATGGCTTGAATAATGTATTCAAATTCTGTCCAAGCCTTAAAGAATGGCTTAAAGAGCCAAGCTATATTATTTATTTAGGCTTAAAAGAGGTTTTTGGGTAAAAGAATATGAGCAAAGATCAATTGATTGGTTGTTTAATCCTAGTTGCCAGCGTTGTTGGAATAGGGATTTATGCTTGGCTTTTATATGCTTATGCCTTAATTATTCTTCAAGCAACAGCCTTTATAGCTGTAGCTGCAATATTGGGCATATTGGCTTGGATAGGCTATACTATGGCTACTACGCCTCCACCAACGCCAATAGAGGATATAGAAAAGGGCTCAGAGCCTTTAAGCGAGCGATCTAAGGAAGAATCAAAAGCAGAATAGCTTTAACAAATAAGTTATTGAAAGAGCTTTAAAGCCCTTATTGCAGGCGCAACTGAATTATGGGAGACCATTTATGCCAGCACTTAAAAAACTGATAATGAAATATTGAGTAACTTCTGAATCCTCTTTTGCATAAATGATGCAAATCTAAAGGCTTGAAATTTAAGCAAAGAAATTGAGCTTTCAAGGTATATTAGAATTTTAGGTTTGCTTTATGGAAATAAAGGTTATTTTATCTGAAGCATTAGAATGCATTAAAAGGGCTAGAAGTATTGAGCCTAAATCTGAATTAGAGGCTTCAGCGCTTAGATGGGAGATTTACGCTACGCTTCAAAATGTTTTAGATGCTATATCCATGATCGTAGCTGAGTTAGGTTTAAAGAAGCCTAGCTCATATTCTGAGTTAGGGTTTATTCTTTATGAAAACGATTTCATAAACGAAAGCATAGCTAAAACAGTTAGGGAAATAGCTGCAGTAAGAAATATATTGGCTCATGCTTATCGAAAGATTTTAATTAATGATCTTATGGATATTGCGAATAAATTGTTGCTCGATGTTGAGAAGGTTGTTGACTCCTTAACTAGGATTGTTGAGGATAAAAGTATAGACCCTAAGCCATGTATATATGGTTTAACTAATGCTCAATTGAGTAGCTTAAAGAAAGCACTTAAAAGGCGAGAAGTTTTAATAGCTTATTTATTCGGTAGCAGAGCTAGAGGAGTTTTTAGAGAGGATAGCGACTACGATATAGCAGTTTTATTTAAAAGCGAAAATGTAAGCATTCTAGACGAAGCTGAGCTAACAGTCGAGATAGCCGATACACTAGGAATTTCTGTAGAAAAGGTTGATATAGTATCGTTAAACAAGGCTGAGCTCCCATTAAAAGCTAGAGTATTAAGGGAGGGAAAAATTATATATCAATATGATGAAGCATTTAGGAAAAGCTGGGAGAGAAAAGAATACCTTAAGCTGCTTAGGAATATGGATTTTTACGCTATATACTTTAAGAGAGCTCTTAAGCATACAAAGAGAATATAAGTGATTTAAGATGTTGAAGGAAATGGCTTCAACTAAAAAAGATAAGCCTTTTATAATTGCTTGTATTCCAGCTTATAATGAAGAAGCCACTATAGCTAAGGTAATAATTCAAGCTCAAAAGCATGTTGATAAAGTTATTGTATGCGACGATGGCTCAAAAGATTATACAGGTTTAATAGCTGAAAAGCTTGGGGCTGAAGTTATTAAGCATGAACGTAGGCTTGGAAAAGGTGCAGCGCTTAGAAGCTTATTTAAGAGGGCTGAAGAGCTAAAAGCTGATGCGATTGTAACTTTAGATGCAGATGGTCAACATAATCCTGATGATATACCAGAGCTTTTAAGGCCTATTTTAAATAGTGAAACAGATGTAGTGGTTGGATCAAGGTATATCGGCGAGGAACCTGTTAGTGAAGGAATGCCTAAGCAAAGAAAAATTGGGATTAAAGCTATAGATGGCTTTGTTAAAAAGCTTGGCAAGCTACAAGTCAAAGATACGCAAAGCGGATTTAGAGCTTATAGCCTTAAGGCTTTAAAGGCGATAATGCCTGTAGAAATGGACATGTCTGTTGATTCTGAGATTTTAATGAGAGCAGTAGAGAAAGGATTAAGGATTATCGAGGTTCCAGTAAAGGTTTCTTATTTAACGCCTAAACCATCGAAGCATACGCCTTTATACCATGCGCTTCAAGTATTTTTAGGAGCCTTAAAATTCGCTTCGATTAGGCATCCACTTTTGTTTTACGGTACGCCTGGCTTGATATTTCTTGCAGTAAGCATTTTCTGTGGCTTTATGGCTATTAAGCTTTACTTAGATAAAGATTACTTTTCAGTACCTTTCACTCTTTTAGCAGCTATATTCGCAATTTCAGGCCTCATTCTTTTGTTCACAGCCATAATATTGTTTACAGTGATTTCGATTTTAAGAGAAGATTTAAGGCATTAAAGCTAAATTATAAATACATTAAATGAAGTTGCCATTAGAAAGCTTGTAGTGAGCTAAATGAGCAGCGTAAATGAGCTCTTGAAGTCTGCTGATGAATTCATTGATTTGGTAATTAAGGAACTTGAGGAAGGCATAGCTGAAAAATCGAGTATTAAGCTAAAGGAATTCTGCTGAGAAAGTTTGGAACGCTGTCGTTCAAGCTATTAATGCATTAACGCTGAAGAGAGAAAGGCTATATTCCTAAAAGCCATTATGAAAGAAGGCTTGCGTTAAGAGAGCTATGAAAAAAAGAAATGAGCGCCTTAAGGAACTAGGGATTTACGATAGATACAGCGCTAGAAGCAGGGTGCTTCATGGAGAGGTTTTCTATGAAGGCGTATACGATATAGAATTGCTTAATCTTGAGATAGAAAAAGCTAAAGAATTCGTGGAAATAATTAAGAAATGCATATAAGATACGCCTTATATAAAGAGAAATATTCAAAATTGTGCAATTAGGCAAAGCATCTAAGTGGAGAAATTTGTGTGAAGGTCAATATGTCTTCCTTTTACTTATAAATATTTTAGCTGTGTGGTTGACTGTTGCTTATGGAAGTTTTTTAGGTTTTAGCTTCAACCATCTATGGGTGGCTTTATTCACAGCTTTAACGTTCGGTTTATCCGTTATTTCACTTAAATTTGATTTGTTTAAGCCTTTAATAAACTATAAGTTTGCTGTGTTGGCTTTCGCATCGATAGTTCCTCGAACTTACTTCTTGCTTAATGAAAACCCTGTTGTTCCAGAAGAATTCACGATTTTAGTGAAAGTTATGCCGTTAAACCCAGTGTTGAAGCTTCCATGGTTCATCCAAAATTATCAAAAAATACTGGGCGCAATGCATGTTCATCCACCGGTTTCATTCATTTTCGCGAATCTTGGTTACTTGATCGCTCCAAGCCTCGTTGGACTAAGACTCTTTCCATTCATTTTTTCAGCTCTAAGCGTCCTCGTTGTTTATTTGATCGCAAGAGAGTTTTCAGAGAAAATCGCATACCTCACAGCCCTATTCTACAGTTTTGACCCATTAGTAGTTATGTTTACTATAGTCGGCTACACGGATGGATATTTATTATTTTTTGGCTTAACGGGATTGCTCTTTTTCATCAGTGCTGTTAAAAAAAGAAGCGGATCGAACGCTTTCATTTCAGGCATACTAACAGGATTAAGCCTTTTATGCAAATCAACAATCGGATACATATGGATATTTTTAATCTTAATCCTAGGCGTTCTGTTCTCATCAATTTCCGACAAGTTACGTATATTATTGATTACTTTATTGTCAATTATAACCGCCTTTCTAACGATCATCCCATGGGCGTGTTTGTACCCTCAATCTTTTGCAGGAGCATACGGAAATGCCCTCATATTCTTATTACACAA
>JAVZFM010000129.1:0-4594 GCA_038872815.1 Bathyarchaeia archaeon | reverse complement strand
AATTTAAATTTTTAATTCATAAACTTTTCTTTAAATAAATTGAGTTAGGCTTAATGAAGTTTTATTGGATAAACTTGATACTTTTATTTCTTTTTCCATTAAAAAGCGCATGTTATCAAAAGCTGCTATGGTTGGAATTCCAGTTTCATCTTTGATATAATTCGCCTCAAAGTTTGGGTTCATTTTAAGCATTTTAGTCCCAAAATCAGTTATTATAGCCAATTCAGGGTTTACTTTATTCAATATTTTTATAGCATCATCAGAGCATAGATGCCCTTTCCAAGGAGAGTTTCTAGGCCTCAATACACAAAGGATAAGACACCTTACTCCTTTATACCATTCTTCTATCCCTTCAAAAAATTCGGTATCTGAAGTATACCCTATATCACCCCATGAAGATTTAATACGAATCCCAACGCTATCTGGATCTGTATGTATTGCTTTTGTTATTTTTATTTCTAGATCCTTAAATTGAAACTCATCTCCAGGATTCAATTCATAAACTTTCTTAAGCATAGTTTTATGATAGTTTGATATACAAGGCCCACATACTTCATTACCTCTTAATACACTTTTTGGAGCTAAAAGCATTCCACATTTCTTTGTCATTCCAAAAGTCATAGCCTCTATGAATATTTCAGAGTCACAGTAATGGTCTGGATGGCAATGTGATACGAATAAAACTTCTACATGCATTGGATTTAGCTTTAGCATATTTGAATATACTATAGCGCCAGGACCAGGGTCTATCTGGATATTCATTGGACTTAAAATCCTAATTCCACCTGTACGCCTTTTTTGGGTAAACGTTACGAAGCGCCCTCCACCAGTCCCTAAAAAGATTAGCTCGATTCCGTTCATTTCATAAAAACCTCTTTAAAAATCTATAGAGTTTGCAAAAAGCTAAATTAGCCCATCCAATAACTCCAAGAATCATGCTAATTGAGTTTATCAAATCTATTAAAAATTTAAAGGATCCAGGATATAAATCGATTGCTATCTCATAAACAGTTAAATAATAATTAAAAAACCAATGAATAAGTATAGATGCGTAAGCTCCATATACAACATAAACTATTCCTAAAGCTATTCCTGCTATTGTTGCAGATGATACTTTTCCAATTTCCCAACCTACTCCTGAAATAAAATGCGCTATTCCAAAAATGATCGATGTAAAAATGATAGAAAACCACTCTATTGAAGTAATTCTCTCAAAAATTCCTAGTTTAGATTTTGCTTTTAAGGGGTTTAAAAATGTTAATGTTAATAGCTTTAATTTTTGAAAACTTTTTTTTGGAAATCTATCACTTTTTTCAAAAATAAAGTATAAAGCTAGTAAAGTCCCTATAGGAGTAATCCTAAAGCTAATCTCTTCTCTAATCGAAGAATAGGCTAAATCTAACAACGCTTCAAATTGATTTTGGATTACTATAGAGCCTGTTGGTATACCATGAGTCTCTTGAATGCTATGCAATAGAGTTATTAAAGTCAATAACATACATGCTATTAATGGCATAGCATATAAGTAATTTTTAAAAAGTGTATTCATCGATCCAAAAAACCCATTCTTTAAAGTTTTTGTAAAATCTTCTTTTTCTTTCCAAGCTACTATGAAACAAACTATGAAAATCGCTTGGATTATGAAAAAAAGAGTCCCTTTGCTTAAATTAATCGGGATTGTAAATGAGAATAGAATAAAAAAATCTAAAACAAGTTCATTCATTCTTTGACTAACAATAGCTAAGCCTTCTTTGTTAAAAAACAAGTAATTAAAACCAAGGATTAAAGAAAAAAAGTATGTAAATACGATAAAAGATATCAATGAGGATAATAATATTGAATAAACTAATTTTGCAAACTTTTTCATTAATTGTTAACTCCTAAGCTTTAAATCTATCAAGCTACTAGCCATAAAACTATGTTATTTTTGCTTGATTGGTACTTAGCTTTTATATTACTTTATAGCCTTTAAGGTTATTTTAGCTAACCTTCAATTAGTCCCATTTAATTTAATACAAGAAGCTTGAGTATTCGCTTTTGCTTTTTTAACATACTGGATATTTTCCATGAGCTAAATCCATACAAAACTTTTTAAGTCCATCAAAATTATCCTTGACTATATTTTCTACATCGCTTGAAACGTTTTTTATACTTGTAAATGGATCAAGTATTAGTTGAACTGATGCTATTTTTGGAGCATTTATAGGCATTCCTATTTGGCTTAATAGCCATACATAAACTTCTTGTATTCCTGGAACTTTTTTATAGATTTCATCTGCAATATGATAGGTAAGCATAGTATAAATCTTTCCTACATGGCTAACCGGATTTTTTCCAGCTGCAGCTTCAGACCCTACTGGTCTATTTAATGGAATTACTCCATTTACTCTATTACCTCTTCCCACTTGGCCACAATCTCCATCATCGGCTGATGTCCCTAGCACAGTTAAATACATTCCAGCCATTCCTCTTCCTTTCATGTCTAAAGTATTCAAATCTATTTTTACGCTTTTCATAGTAGTTTTTGACTTAGCGAATTGATTTAATTCTTCCAAAATTTCTTCTTTTCTTTTAAAATATGCATTTTCAGATTCTATGAATCTATCTACAAAAGCCATAGCTATAGTTAAGTTAAGCTCTTTATTTTTTCTTAAAGCCATTACTTTAACGTCTTCTCCAGTTTCAGGATGCTCTTTTTTAAATTCTTTTCCATTAAGAAATTTTTCAACTTCTAAAACCAATTTTTCAGTTTCAGTCATAGGCGCATAACCAACAGCTGCTGAAGTATCGTTAGCTCCAAGGAATTCACCCTTTCTTTTAAAAATATCTACTAGCGCTTCAGCTCCTCTTTTTAATTCAACTTGATATTTTACATGGACTTCTGGATCAACAAACCTTAAGTACTTCTTAAACCATTCTTTTGCAGTTTTTATTGTTATTTCCTTTACTGGAATTTCTTTATCATCGACTTTAAATGTAGCCCTATCACCAAATACAAGTAGCATAGGCTTTATTACTTTTCCCCCTCCAAACTTTCTTTCAACTTCTCCAGCAACAAGTAATCCCTTGTCTATATTATGGTGCATAATTGATCCAAATCTTTTTAAGTATTCTTTAGAAAGAGCTATAGAAACTTCATCCATTATAGAGTCGCATATGAAGTCTGGATGGCCTAGTCCTTTCCTTTCACAAATTTCTATTTTTTGCTTCGATAATGGAATTTGCTTTAATTCATCTATAGCAACGTTAACCAAACTTTATCCTTCCTATATTAACGAGAATATTTCATGCTTATTAAAATGGTTTATGGTTCATAAGTAAAAGCTTTATGTTTTTTAAAGAAATAGGAATTTAGTACGTTAGATAGATTAAAGCCATTAAGCTTGAAAAGGAATTCAATTTATGCATTATCGATTTGCTTTAATAGAGTATTGAAATTTTCAATAATTGAAAAAAGTTATAAAAGAATAGCTAAAGAATTAAGCTTTTTTTCTTGTAGAAGCAACTATTGAAATTATGTCCCTATCCCTAATTACATAATCTGTTGGCAATCTAAGACCAGTTCTAGCATCTATAGCATAGATCATCGTTTTAGCCAGATCTGTATGAATTTGAGCTGCTAAATCTTTAACAGTTGCATTAGGTGGTACTAAAAATACATCTGGTAAAACATTTCCTTTTTTATCTGAAAGATTGTTAGGGTCTTCTACTGGATATACAGTATTCATTTTTAAAAGCTTAAATATACAAAGGTTAATTGCAAATTGAACTCCAGTTCTCATTATTTTTGAGAAAACTCTTTGTTGAACATAATTTAAAGCCCATTTTTGCTCTTTAGTAAGCTTGCTTTCATCTATTACTTCAAATGCTTCTTCACCAGGAACATATTTAATAAAACCTTTTTGCTCAGCTCTTTTAAGAGCTAACTCTGCTTCGCTTGAACATGGAACAACAAACGTATCTTTAAACTCGTCCCTTAAACGTTCAAAATTAGCATCAGCATAAGCTAGATCCATTTTATTAGCAACTATTATAGTAGGTTTCGATAATTCCCTAATCTTTCTAGAAAAATTCCTTATATCTTCTTTTGACCATTCTTTTATTTCTTTATCGTTTAGGTTTAAAGTATTTAAAGCTTCTTTTACATGCTCTATTTTTACTTTTAAGCCAGCTAATACTTCAAAAAAAGCTTTTTCCAATGGAATTTTAGCTTTTTCTATACGCTTTAATATTTTTTCCATATTTCTTTCTAAGTTACTCATAAACCACATTGTCATTTCTTCTTCAATATCGTAAACATCTAAAACTGGATTTCCAATTCCTGGTCTACCCAATCTGCCTTCTTTATCTATGCTTCCAGAGGCGTCAACTATATGCAATAAAGCATCGGCTTGTGCAGCTACGCTTAAAAATTGTATTCCTAATCCTTTTCCTCTCCAAGCATCCTTTATTAAACCTGGTAAATCGATTAACTCTATCGGTATAAATCGCCATCCATCCACGCATAATGAATTTACTGGATTATCTTTTACTTTAAGCTCTTTACATGCGCATATTGTTTGGACATAAGCTTTTCCAATGTTTGGCTTTTTAG
>JAVZFM010000128.1:0-4684 GCA_038872815.1 Bathyarchaeia archaeon | reverse complement strand
ATAGCCTCAGGACATTTAATCCAATCTTTAGGGATGAAAGAAGTAGGATATTTTGAATCAGAAGCTTTACCACCAGTTATAATACTTCATAATGGAGATCCTAAAGCTCCAATAAGGCTTTATAATAAAAATGATATAATTTTAATAATTTCAGAGATTCCACTTTCATCTCAATTAATTTATCCTTTAGCTAAATCTATAGTTGGATTTGCTAAACAAAGTGAAGCAAAACTTTTAATAAACCTAAGTGGTTTAGCAGTGCCAAATAGGCTTGAAATAGATGTTCCAAAAGTTTATGGAGTTGGCACAACTGAAGAGGCTAAAGAGTTGCTTAAAAATGCAGAAATTCCATCTTATAATGAAGGAATAATGATAGGTGCATATGCATTAATCCTTAAAGAATCGATAAACCAAAAAGTATCTAATATAACATTGCTTGCTGAATCTCATTATCAATTTCCAGATCCAGCAGCCTCAGCTTATTTAATTGAAGCCTTAAAAAAACTTATTAAAATAGACGTAGATGTTAAACCATTGTTAGAACAAGCAGAAGAAATTAGGATAAAAGCTCGAGAGCTTATGAGAAGAACTCGAGAAAGCATGGAAAGTATGCAAAAAGCTCAAGAAAAAGAGTTGCCTGGTATATACGTATAGCTATAACAATACAATTTAGGAGGTAGAATAATTTGGAAAGAAAGAAGTATTCAATTTTTGAATTAATGGAAGAATTTAGGAAAAGAATTGAAAAGATTTTTGAAGAATCTTTTGAATACTTTTTTGAAACTCCAATGTACGATATTGAAAAGAAAGAATTAAGCCCCCTTTATCAAATAACTGAAACAGAAGATGAAGTTATAGTGACGTTTGATCTTCCTTGCGTTGAGAAAGAGGATATAAAGCTAAAAGCAACTGAAGACTATTTAAGGATAGAGGCTCCCTTAAGAAAATGTGTAAGGATTAGCCCTTGGGGTCCTATTAGAGAAGAAGTAGAATTTTCTTTATTTCGAAAAACAATAAGGCTTCCTTCTAAAGTTGATCATGAAAAATCAAGAGCTAGATTTAGGGATGGCATCCTAGAAGTAAGGTTTCCTAAGAAAATAACTGGCTTCAAAATAGAAATAGAATGAAGTTTAGCCTTAAAGAATTAAGAATCCTATAGTCATGAAAAGTATCAACTAAATAGTAAAGAATTAATTTATGTTTTGATTATTGCATATACTAGTGCTCCGAGGAGATCGGGCTCCGGTGGAAGGGAAACTGCCGAATGTAGCCCGGTTAAGCATAGCGGCCTTTCGAGCCGCTGATCGCGGGTTCAAATCCCGCCCGGAGCACCAATTATAAGAAACCATTGATTTCTTACAATATTCCTTTAAAATAAGCTCAATTCTTTTCTTTAAAGCCAATTCTAGAGTTTTTGAAAGATTTAATCCTAATTTTCTGGATTTTTTGACTAAATTTTCATCCAGATAAAGCGTTACTGATTTTTCCCCAGGGAAATATGGGGAGTCATAAAATAAGTTATGAGGATCTTTGATTTTTAAAACTTTCGACTCTAAATTAAATTTTAGAAAATAAGTATAATATAATGTCTGGTGAAATTTATGATTGATAACACACTTTTTAAAAGAATAAAAAAGGAGAGCATGGAGTTCTATAGGCTTTCGCATCATGATAAATTTCACGTGGAAAGAGTGTATAACTTGGCTCTTCAAATTGCTAAGGGAGAAGTTGAAAACGTCGATGCTGACGTCCTTAAAGCTGCTGTCTTGCTGCACGATGTTGCAAGGGTCATGGAAGATGAAGGAAAGGTTAAAAATCATGCCGCTGAAAGCGCAAAAATCGCAAAGAAAATACTTCAAGAGGTTGGCTTTCCAAAAGAGAAAATAGAAAAGGTCGTATACTGCATTAAAGCGCACAGGTTTAGGACTAATATGAAACCGAAGAGCATGGAAGCGCAAATATTACAGGATGCAGACAGGCTGGATATGCTTGGCGCAATAGGGATTGCAAGAGTTTTCAACCGTGGAGGATGGGGAAACATACCAATACACGACCCATCAATTCCACCAAAGGAAAAGTATGATGGAAAATCCCTCACCTCAGTCAACCACATATACGAAAAGATCCTAAAAATCAAGGATACAATCAATACAAGAACAGGGAAGAAAATAGCTGAGGAAAGGCATAAATTTGTTGAGCAATATCTCCAGAGATTTTTAAAAGAATGGAAAGGAGAATTGTAAACCAATTCATCGCCATTGTGTTGCACCCAGCAGTGCAGGGAGCTTTAATGCGAACTAAACTAAATTTTTCCTTATACTACTCGTTTTCCATCCAAACTTTTTATGCCAAAATGGAAAAAATGTCTTAAGTGGAAGGAAGTTTTCCTTGACCCGACAAATTGCTCTACCATGCTATATATGCGGTGTACATTGGAATAAACTGTCTGATTGTCTATGCTAAATATTTTATTTTTAATAAAAATTGTTAGCTGTAGATGACCCGGAAGGTGAGTTCAAAATGAAACTTGAATATTTTTCGAGTTATCAAACAGACAATCTCCAGACTCAGATTCTTCTAGCAGTTCCTCCCATCTGAAAGGCAGTTCTTCAAAAAGTTCCTCAACCAGTTCATCCAGTCCTTCGTCGCTTGAAAATGTCTCCATACCAGTGTCATCAACTACCTCATAACCGCCAAATCCTTCAACATCTTCCTGACCAAATGCTTCCGACCATTCGGCCTCAGCCCTTAAACCCTACTTAAAGCTGAGTTCATCAAATGGACGTTTCATAAAAGCAAGTTCATTGGCAAATCATGTATAGAGTGTAATTTATCTCACTTTTAGCAATCTTCCCCTGCTCTCTCTGTTGAATAACAGTCAATCATAAAGATTCTATTTTAAAATTCGCTTTTAAGCCTGAATCCCTTATACTGATAAAACTAAGGTTTATTAAAAATAAAAATCTTACTCAAAATACTTATTTAAAAGCAAAGCGATTATATTAATAGGTGAATTTTTATTGAAAAAAGCATTTATTGGATTTATTAGAGCTAAAAAAACTAAAATTGGTAGAATAAAGGCTATTGAAAAGCGATGTTAAATGGCTGTAAGAATAAAAGTTGAAATAATAGTTGAAGAGAAAAGCTTAGAAACAATAGCTTTGCTTAATACTGGGTATGAAGCTGAAACTCCTCAAGCTTTAATTCCTATAGAAGCTGCTAAACTTTTAAGTTTATGGCCTCCAATTGATGCTATTGAATCCATTTATGAAACTGCAGGAGGTCCTTTAAGAATATGGATAAACCCTAGAAAATGTAAAATCATTATTAAAGAGGAAGACGTTAAACTTGTTGAAGCTATTTCAGATTTAGTTATTTCACCAATAGCTGATGAAGTATTAATTAATGATAAACTTATTAGTGAACTTCAAATAGTGTTAGAAGATTCTGGAAAAGGATTATGGAAGCTTAAAAATGATCCTTTAGCTAAAATTAGGTTTAGTGAACCTCCAAAATATTGGAAGTAGATTGCTTTCTTTTATTAAAAACTTTTAAGCCTTTAAATTAACTCGCTATACTTAAATCATAAGCTTAGTTAGCTTTTTAGTCATTGTTGATTACTTTTATTTAGCTTGTTATGTTTAGATTGTTCAATATTTTTAAAGCATTTATTAAAGAATCCATGGTTTTGTTAAGATAATTTATCTCATGAGCAATATATAAGATAAAAATAAAAACCTAGTCTAAAGTTTTTATACGTTGTAAAACATATAACCATTCTGCTTAATCTTAACCAAATAAAGTTTAATTCTAAACTTCACTATGTTATGAAATTCCTTAAAGGCGGTAAGTTTTTGCTCAAATTATTTATCAAGAAAAGCTAGCGTAATCATTAAACGTTATTATAGCTTGCTTGCTTTAATAGAGCTTAAAACATTCTTTCCTTTTTCTGTTAATGAATAATAAACTCTTTCTTTCCCAATCTTTGTTGTTTCAAGTTTAAATTCTTCAATTAATCCAAGAGCATTTAATTCGTTTAAATGTTGATAAACACTTGGAATTTTCATTTCTAAATTATAGTCCTTTAAAGCTTTCCATATTCCATAACCATAGCATATTCCTTTAGATAAAATTTCTAGAATCGTTATCTTTGTTTTACCAAGCTTCGTTATAATCCCACCTTCTAAGCTTCCTATTAGCCTATTTATCGTTTTTGCTTTCTTAGTAAACCTTTTAAATGTTGTTGGGTCTTTTAACCCAGCTCCAGTGATTATACATACTATTCTTTCATTTTTATCAATCCCTTCATAATCTTTTAACTCCTTTAAAGCAGCAATTGTTGAAGCAGCTGCAGGTTCAGCGAATATCCCTTCTTTTTCTGCTAAAATTTTTGAAGCGTTTATAATTTCAGAATCAGGAATAGCTAAAGCATCTCCTTTAGATTCTTTAATAGCTTTTAAGGCATACTCTTTATATGGAGGATTTTTTATACTTATATCTATAGCTAATGAATCTTTATCGCTAAAAGGTTTTATTCTAGCTTTTTTACTTTTAAAAGCATCAACTATAGGCGCACAGCTTTTTGATTGAACTCCTATTAGCTTAGTGCTATAATTTATAAAGCCGATCCTTTTAAGTTCTTTGATAGCTTTCCAAATAGAAAATATATGTCCTCCTGTTCCCA
>JAVZFM010000127.1:0-4733 GCA_038872815.1 Bathyarchaeia archaeon | reverse complement strand
TCCACTTCATCTTTAGGTCTTTGAAAGTTTTCAGTTGAAAATACGTATAAAGTAACAGTTTTTATACCCAAATCAAGGCACCACTCTAAAAAGCTTTTACCAACTTTTGCACCATAGGTATGGCCATTAAACAATGAAAGTGAATGCTCTAGTGCCCATCTTCTATTTCCATCAAGAATAACAGCTATATGCTCAGGCATACTCATTTTCTTTACTTGAGTAAAAAGCCATTTTTCATAAAGCTTATAAATACCAAGGCTTTTTAAGATTCCTCTTAACAATTCTTCCACCTTTTATGTAATTTTAGCCTTTTCTAAAGCAAAACCGCAAGAACAATTCCTTTCCTTTGGCATATTAAGAATAGCATCGAATAATATTTTCTTTAACTTTGGAGCAACTTTATCTGCAATAGCCTTAACTTCTTCTATCGTTAACCTTTTTTGAAGCCCTGCTGCCATATTCGAAACAAAGCAAATAGTTGCATAACAAATTTCTAACTCTCTTGCTAAGAACAATTCTGGAGTTCCAGTCATTCCAACTATATCACAACCAAGTATTCTAAACATCTTAATTTCAGCAGGAGTTTCATACCTTGGGCCTTCTGTGCATACCAATACAGCATTAGTAAAAACTCTTTCACTATGTTTTTTAGCAAAACTCATTAAAAGTTTTGAAAGAATAGGACAATATGGCTCAGTTAAGTCTATATGCGTAACAGGAGCCTCATCGTAAAAAGTAAAACTTCTAAATTTAGTGAAATCTATGACATCAACTGGAATCACGAAATCCCCAGGCTTAAAATTCTCATTTATAGCTCCAACAGCATTAGTAGCAATTATTCGATTTATCCCTAAGCTTTTTAAACTCCATATATTAGCTCTAAAATTAATTTTATGTGGAGGGATTTCATGCATAGTTCCATGTCTAGGTAAAAAAGCAACATTCCAATTCCCTATTTTGCCTATTGTGATTTGAGGCGATGGACCATATGGAGTTCCTACTCTTAATTTTTCTCCTTCTTTAATTAATTCTTCAAGACCAGTTCCTCCTATTATAGCTATCTCAGCTTTCCTCAATTTCTTCACCCATTATTGCTTTAAATTCTTCAAAAGAGAGTTTTCTACCTTCTTTTAATTTTTCATAAGCTTTTTCTTTGATTTTTTCAAGGCATTCCTTCTCTTTCATCAATTTTTCTTGAAAATAATAATCATGAATTTTTTGATTTATCTCTTTAATTTCTTTTAATTTCTCTAAGCATTTTGAAGAAAGTTCATAAGCTTTTTCTTTTTCAAGAATGTACATTTTATGACATTTATCAGATTCAATTTTTATTCTCTTTGCTTCTTCAAAAGCTTCAATCATTTTTTGGTGATAAGGCCTCATCTCTTCTATAAGCCTTGATAATTCTTCATGAATCAATTTAGCTTTAATGTTTAAAGCTTTTATTTCAGCAATAAGCTCAGTATGTTTAGCTTTTAACTTATTAAACTCATCTAAAAAAATCGATTTTTGCTCAAGTCTTTTAATGTCCTCTATTAATTTTTTTTCTTCCTCAAGGCTTAAAGGTGTAGTTTGGATTTTCCACTCTAAATTCTTTAAAGACTCCTTTATTATACATGGATTTTTTGGCAAATACTTGCTTAACTCATCGATTTTTTCTTTTAATTTATCAACTTCTTTCTTTTTATCTAGAGTTATTCCTTTTATTTCATCTCTTTTAGTTTTAAGATCTTTTATTTTAAGGTATAATTCATCACGTTTACCTTTTAACTCTTTTGCTTTAATTTTAGCCTTCTTGAATTCTTCATTAAGCTTGTTTCTTTCTCCAAACCATTTTTTTGCTTCTTTTATATGAAGCTCTTTTAAATTCTTTAATGATTCAAGCTCTTTTCTTAAGGAATCCAGTTTTTGGGTTAGTTTTTCTATGCTTATTCCTGTTAGCTTATATTCTTCCAAGAATTTTCATCCTATAAAAGCTTTTAATATAATTTAAGCAAGAATAATTCTAGCATCGACTACACTTGCACCTTTTTCATAAACCATTATAGGGTTTAAGTCCATTTGATCTATTTCTTCATTTTCTAGCATTAGTCTTGAGGCAGCTAAAAGAATTTTTACGATAGCGCCCTCATCCCTAGGTTTTTCTCCTCTATAGCCTTTTAAAATTGGATAAGCTTTTATCTCCTTTAACATCTCTTTTGCATCTTCTTCTGTAATTGGAGCTACCCTAAATGTAACATCCTTTAAAACTTCTACAAAAACTCCTCCAAGCCCAAACATCAAAGTTGGTCCAAATTGAGGATCCTTTATTCCTCCTACAATTATTTCAGTTGATTGAGGAGCCATTTTTTGAACTAGCATTCCAATTATTCTTGCATTTGGTTTATAATTCTTTACATTTTCTATGATTTTTTCAAACCCTTTTTTAACATCATTTTTATTCCTTAGATCTATCAACACCCCTCCAGCTTCAGTCTTGTGGATTATATCTGGAGAAACTATTTTAAGCACTACAGGATAGCCTACTTTATCAGCAAAATCAATAGCTTCATCAACGTTTTTTGCCAAAGTAAATTCAGGAGTAGGAATTCCATATTCTTTACATAACATTTTTGCTTCAGGCTCAAGTAAGCTTTTTCGTCCTTCATTTAATGCTTTACCAATTATTTCTTTAGCTTTCAAAACATTTCACCTTATTTGACATATATTATGTTTATGAAAGTAGTTTAATAAATTTAAAGTTAATTAGTTCCTTAAAGCATTTTAATAATGAGCAAAATGTTTGTAAATAAAATCGGAAAGCTTACAATTATAGGAACGATACATGCATCAAGGCATAGTGAAAACATCGTAAATTCCTTAATAAATAGAGTAAAACCAGGAGTAGTTGCTGTTGAGCTTTGCGAAGAAAGATATCTTATGCTAAAAAACTTTAAAGGCTTAAATTTAAAATTTGTAACTAAAGCAGGATTTTTATGCTTATTAATTTGGCTTATAGAACATATCTTTTCTTTAAAGAACAAATCTGTTTTAGGAACAGATATGCTTCAAGCTATTTTCCAAGCAAAGCAAGTTGGAGCTAGAATAGAATTCATAGATATGCCAATATCAAGAATTGTTCAAATGTTAAAAAGTTTACCGCTCAAAGAAAAGCTTAAATTAATAATGGATTCTTTATCAACTATTGCCATAATTTCTACAAGTAAGAAAGTTGAATTTGAGTTTATTGAATTAGATGATTTTTTAAAGTTTTTTAAAAATAAGTATCCATTCTTTTATGAGTGCTTAATAGATAAAAGAGATGAATATATGGCTAGAAAACTTAAATCGATTTTATCCTCAAGTAATAAAGAAGTAGTAGCTGTAGTTGGTTTAGCGCATTTAAATGGGATTTCTAAAAAGCTTAAAGCTATGGTTTAAGCTCTTCACCTTGTGTAAGTGTTCTAGTTATTTCAGCCCATAAATCGACTAACCCAATGTTTTCTTTTGCAGAAGTTGGAATAGGTTCAAAAGTTAATCCTAAATTATCCATAACTCTTGCTAATTCTTTGCTTACTATTGATGAAGTTTTTCCTAATTTTGCTTCAATAGCATACTCAAGCTCTTCAACGTTTTCAGACCATAGAAGCATAGAATCAAGCTCTTCTTTGCTTATTAAATCTATTTTAGTAAAGGCATAAACTTGAGGTATAATAATCCTTGTATAAACAGCAACGGCCAAATACATATTTGATACATAGTTAAGCGGGTTTCTACAAAATGGAGCATCTAGAAGGAAAAGTAATACTTTAGGATCTTCTGAAATCATTCTTGAAATGAAAGGCCCACTTTCTCTAAAAGCAAACAACTCTATTTGTCCAGGAGTGTCTACGAGAACTATCTCAGCTTTTGTATCTTCAATATCCTCTTTTATTTCTTCTAAATGATCTCCTATTAAATCAGCAGCCATTATTAACGCGCCATTTGGTCCAAGCTCATAATTCTCCATTAATCTTTCTATATTTATGTATTCCCGTACATCCACGTCTGGAGTATAAGGTAAGCGAATGGCTCCTGGATCTAAGTTTAAAGCTATTACATTTTGTTCATTAAGCATTAGCCATTCTTTAAGACTTGCAGTTAACAAGGATTTACCTGATCCAGCCATACCCAAGATGAATACAAAATACATAGAGGTAATCCTCATTTTATTATTTTATGAATCAAAATGTTTTTGAAACACTTAAAGTTTATTAAATTTAGCTGCTATGAAGAAAAGGCTAGATGCAGAACTTAATGATGGATTATTTGAGTTCTGAGCAGCATTATTTTCTATTTAAAAGTTGAGTCAAAATATCAGTTATAGCATCTATAACTTTCTTTTTAATTATATAAGCATCCTTGCCAAAAGATGAAAAATGAAGCTCAATCAATGAGCTCCCTTCAGCTAATTTTGGATGAGATTTTATATAAACACTTGGATTTCTTTTCATAGTTTCATCTATAAATTTTGAAAGCTCAGACTCCATAATTCCATACAAAAATATCTCTTCTTCAAAAAAATGAGATTTAGGTAATTTTTTAATGAAATCTTGAATGAATTGATTGAAAATTGCTTTAAGCTCTTCAGGAACTCCTGGTAAGCATAGTATATAGATTAAGCTATGCTTTATTAAAACTCCAGGAGCTGTACCAACAGGGTTTAAAATTGGTTTAGCTCCAAGAGGCAGGGTTGCCATTTTAATACGAGGTTT
>JAVZFM010000126.1:0-4735 GCA_038872815.1 Bathyarchaeia archaeon | reverse complement strand
GCGGAACATTATTTTCTTTAATCGAAGGTATAAAAAGGTTAGGAGCAGAAGTTGTTGATATCGGAGTAATTTTCAACAAAGAAGATTACGGCGGAGTGAGGAAACTAATCCAAATGGGCTTTAATCCAAAATATCTTTTAAATGTAAAACTAAACGGTGAAAAAATCGAAGTTAAAGAGGCCTAAAAAATCGCCAATCCATAAAAAAACAGGGAAAAGTTTGTCCCTGTTTTATTTTTGTGATAAAATTTTGATATGCCCTATCAAAATCCTCCAGAAATTTGCCCGGTTTGCAAAGAAAAAGCTGATTTTAAATTCATTCAAGATTACAAAAACAAATGGGGAGAATGGTCTCTTTATGAATGCTCAAAATGCCAAGTTCAATTCTGGTTACCGTTTAAAAATCCGGGAGAAAAATGGTATGAGACAGAAGGGAACGCTTATTATGAAATTGCAAATCTAAAAAAACAACTACAAAAACCTAAACCCTTCTTTTTAAAAGTTATTAAAGAGTTAGAAAAAATTAACGGGTCATTAAAAAATAATTTAGTCTTAGATCTTGGTTGCGGTCCGGGATATTTCATTTCGCTATTAAAAAATAAAAATTGTGAAGTATGGGGAGTCGATTTTGATAAAAATGCTATCAATTTTAACGCAATTACTGTTAAGATTATGAAAAAATAGTCTCCTTTTAAAAGTATTGTTATTGGAGCTATTATTGCTTGAGCTAAACCTAAAACGATTGACAATAAAACACTTGATTTGATTGCACCAAGCCATCGATTATATCTAGCAAATAAAAAATTTCCTAAAAAGTTTGAACCAGTATATGTGAAAGAAGAGATTGCAGAAATTATTGGATGAATTGTTGGATAAGGAATTGCTAAAGCCAATATTGAGGCTGTTATGTCTAAGCTAATACCATTTCTTAAAGTTTCTAAAGATAAATTTTTCCAAAAAAGCGATGCAATAACACTTGCAAGCATACCTGCTAAATTCATTGCAACAACCAAATAATCTTGTCCTCCTAAATAGTTCATTACATAAGGTACCCACACCATTGCAAGAAGGTTTCCTGAGGTAAGCATAATAATGAAATAAAGAGATGTTGAAAAAAGCTTCGGTTGTTCAACTATTTTTGGAAAAGAAATTTTCCCTTCAAGATGGGAAATTCTCATGAATGCTACAATAAATGTGGATAAAAGTCCTATCATCGATCCTATGAAGTAAGAATAAATGAATTTTACATTTAAAGGCATAAAAGCAACAAAGATCATAGCTATAGTAAACCCAATCATGCTGGATACGTTAAATGATGCTGTACGCTTTGCAGTAATTTCTTTAATTTCAACTTCAGAAAAGGATCCATAAATGATAAGGTTTATAAAAGTTCCTATAGGAAAAGAATTGATAGCTGCAAATATTATAGAAATTAAAAGGTAATTTTTAGTAAGAGGAATAAAAAGGAATAAAATTCGCTCTAATCCATGGAAAATAATGAATTTTAGCCATACTTTATTTGTGAGAAATTTTGGGTGTTTATAAAGCAAAAAATTGATTATTGCTGTTGAAAGCCCAGATATTCCTATAACAATAGAAATGCCCTCAATACTTAATCCAATTGAGACTAGATAAACGAACAATAACCCCCTTGTTAGAGCCATATATGCTCCAGAAAAAAGACCCTCTAAAATTAACAATAGCTTTAAACTATTGTCATTCATATTTGCTACCTCTATACATTTTCATAAAACTTTAAATGATTACTATTCTATTAAGCGATTTTCAATAAAGTTAACGGATAAAAAACTTACATTTTAATAAGAATTTTATGGCCAAAGCTCGATTTAGCTTAATTGAACCTTAAAACTTATCGAGAGCTCTATCAACTTAAGACCATTTTATGCGCAATATAATATACATTAATAAGTTATAAAATTTAAAGATGAGCTTTAATAAAACAATTTTCTAAGCCTAGATTTTCTTGAAAACTATTCTTTATGCTTAAAAAGAAGATTGAAAT
Source organism: Bathyarchaeia archaeon (assembly GCA_038872815.1). Classification (GTDB taxonomy): domain Archaea; phylum Thermoproteota; class Bathyarchaeia; order 40CM-2-53-6; family JAVZFM01; genus JAVZFM01. The sequence continues at coordinate 2,713 of JAVZFM010000126.1, read as the reverse complement.
TAAAAAGTAGGCTGGAGGCGCATAACATCGTAATACAATTTATTATATCGATAAGGCCTATATATAGCTTAAGATATATGTACTTTAAACATATGAATTAGAGATGGTACTTTTGTAACCCTATTTGAGCTTTGTTAAGATTATTCCCATGCATAATACCTATAAGCCTTATGCTTCTAAGCTTAATGGTTTTTAAAGTATACATAAGCTATTATTATTCCATAATTGTAATAATCATCAAGCATTCTATGCTCATATCCTTTAAGGCTTATAGAATATAAGATTAAATATAGAGTTTTATGGCTTATCATAACTAACCGTGGGAGAGCTCCAAATTAAGCCTTAAGTTGACAGAGCTAAATAATAGAATCGAAAACTTTAAAAATTTCGGAGTTTTATAACGAAATCAATTTTAGGAAGTGAGTTTATGCCTTTCATATCAAGAAAAACCTTAGGAATTTTATTGGTTATAAGCATTTTAATAAATGCATTTCTAGCAAGCAGTATTTTAATTCTTTATGAGCAAACTTATACATTAAAAAATAACAATGAAGAGCTAGTTAATCAAATCCAAACCTTAAAGCAAGAATATAACTTAATGCTAAGTCAATTAGATTATTATAAAGCTCAAGCTGAATTTTATTCTTCATTAATGAAGTCTAAAGAAATATCAAAAGGAATTCTAGGCAGTGCATCAATAGGCATAGTAGCTGTAAGGGCTATGAAAGGCGATTTATTTGAGATCAAATATGAAGGGGCTGTATTGAGCGCTAATGTTGAGCTTATACCTGGTGATGGAAGGGTTTTAATAAATACAGAACCAAGAATAGGAATAGATTTACAAACGAGCGCAAGAATAGCGGCATACGTTTCTGAAAACTTTACTGGAATATCTCTAAGAAAAACAGACATAATCCTTACGATTATTGCTAAAGAAGAAATAGAGGTAGTTGATGGCCCTAGTGCTGGTGCTGCTATAACTTTAGCAATGATTGCTGCTATACAAAACCGTACAATCGATAAATCAGTCTTCTTAACTGGAACTATAAATTATGATGGTTCTATAGGAAAAGTTGGTGGTATAGTCGAGAAAGCTATAGCAGCTGCTAACCGTGGAGCTAAAAAGTTTTTAGTTCCAGAGGGTCAATCAAAAGTACAGATTTTAGTTCCTAAAAGAAGAGAACCTTTTCCAGGATTTGTGATAATCACTTATGAGGAACGTACTGTTGATGTTCAAGATTATTTGAATGAATTAGGCTATAGCACACAAGTGATAGAAGTAAAAAATATATTTGAGTGTTATAGGATAGTAATGAAATAAGTTTTATATCATTTCGCCTCAATGCCTAATTTCTAATTGTACATTGTGTTTAATCCGCGCAGGTTCAAAATTTTCTAACTCAATAGTCCTCACTTCTCCATAGCCTACTAAGTAAAGCTCAAGCTCGCTAATCGTTAGCCTTACTAGTCCGTCATAAAAGAATTTAATAGTTATCCATTTTCACTAAACCTCCATAAACATTTTAAGCCCTTTTAAATTTAACTTTCATAGAAAAGTTACTAATTAGAATTATCTAATGCTAAAATTTAAGAATCATTAGAGACGAATTCATATTCATAAAGGGAGGAAAAATGAAAGAAAAAAGAGAAGTTATGGATCCATGGAGTGTAAACGAAATCGAGGATTACTCAAAACTATTTAGCTTATTTGGAATAAAACCAATAGATCCATTAATAGAAAGAATTCCACTTCCAAATAGATATTTTAGAAGAAAAATAATCTTTGGTCATAGAGATCTTGATAAAATTTTAAACGCTATTCAAAACGATCAAGAATTCGCTGTTATGTCAGGCATTAAGCCTACTGGAGAATTCCATCTTGGAACTAAAATGACAGCTGAAGAGATAATATATTTTCAAAATATTTCAAAAAAAGCTAAAGCATTTTATTGCATAGCCGATGTAGAGGCTTATGCTGATAACGGCATTCCTTTAAATGAATCATATAAAATCGCGATAGGAAATGTTGCAGACCTTTTAGCTTTAGGATTAGATCCAAAAAAAGCTTACATATACAGACAATCTTCTGAAATTAAGGTATTAAGCATGGCAATGATATTTTCAAGAGGAGTAACATACAACATGATGGAAGCTGTTTATGGTGAAAAACCTTTTGGTTTATATTTTTCAGCTTTAGTTCAAGTAGCTGATATCCTTCTTCCTCAATTGAAAGAGTTTGGGGGTCCAAAACCAGTTATAGTCCCAGTAGGGGCTGATCAAGACCCACATATAAGAGTTGCTAGAGATATAGCAAGTAAATATAAAAAACAATTCAATTTTGAACTTCCTGGAGCAACCTATCATAAGCTTATTAGATCGCTTACTGGTAAATCTAAAATGAGTAAAAGAGATCCTATGAGCTATATTCTATTAACAGATGATCCAGAATATGCAAAGAAAAAAGTATTAAATTGCTTAACTGGAGGAAGAGAATCTATAGAAAAGCAAAAAGCTTTGGGTGGAGAGCCAGAAAAATGCGTTAATTATGAAACTGCAAAGTAACATTCCATAGAAGATGATGAAAAACTTAAAAAAATATACGAAGAATGCATAAGTGGAAAAAGGCTTTGTGGAGATTGTAAGCGTGAAGTCTCAGAGTATGTTGAAAAATTCTTGAAGGGGCATCAAAGAAAGCGAGAGCGATTAATGGATA
>JAVZFM010000125.1:0-4837 GCA_038872815.1 Bathyarchaeia archaeon | reverse complement strand
GTTTCCCACTTGGAACTGGAGATAAAAGTATGATGTGACAATTGCCATATTTATCTTTGAAAGCGGGGATATCATTTTCAATAGTTATATCTATTATGTATTCAATACCAGCTTCTAGTAATGCTTCCCAGTTTTCTTCTTGAACCATTATTCTTTGTAATTCTTCTATAATATCTTCAATAGATGCTTTAGGCATTTGTTCCCCCTTCCCCTCCTTCTGAGGGGGGAGAAGGTTTCTTCGCCTTCTCCTTCTCCCTTACTTTTCTAGCTTTCTCAATAGCACTTATTAATTTTTTTGCTTCTTCAAGCTTTCTTCCTACTTCTGCTTCGGAAACTTTTTCTGGAGTTGGGGGTTTAGGAATGGGTCTAACAATTTGCGGTATTTCAAAGATTGGGGGTGGCGGTGTAGGCGGCATTCCTGTAGGTGGTTTTCCCTCTGGTGGTTTTGGTGGTGGTGGCTTTTTCAAATACCTTAACACTCTTAAGCCAAGAAAGATTGCGGCTAAGGCGATTATAAGCCCAATCATCGCTGTAACTAGTGTTCCACCAAGAGCCATAGGGGTTGTCGTTGCGGTAAGCCATGTGGTTGAATAAATTAAAGATTCAACGGTTGTGGTTAATGTTGAAAATATGGTGTTGATTTCATACCGAGTTACATTTACAGTTGTGGACCCCACCGTTCTTATTGTTGTGTAGTTTAGAATTGTGGAGGTGATTCGAGTTGTGTAAGTATTGGTTATTGTCGTGAAGATTGTGTCTACAGTAGTTCTAAATGTTTCAGAAAGTGTTTGCGTCAAGGTTGTAGTATAGCCATAGGTTGTGCTTGTCCCCGTATTTGTGATTGTGGTTACTTCAGTTGTAGTAGCATGTGTAGTTAATGTATTTGTGATTGTAGTTGTCATTATGGTGGTGGCGGTATGTGTTAATGTGTTTGTAACGGTAATTGTTCCCTCAGCTAAATAGCTTCCAACAGTAATGTAGTCAAGTAAAAGGGTAGCTGTAGGAGAGCCTGAAATTGCACCAGCTATTAAATGCATATTCACTTTCGGCACTACAGTTGTAGATTGAGCGAGTAAAAAGTCATTTACGTATATTTTTACATAATCTAATGTCCAGACGATTCGATATATGCTGTAACCAGCAGGTGGAGATAAAAGTATTGTTTGGTTTTGCCAAGTTGAGCCATCACCTATAGCCACGTATATACTGGAGTCGGGTAAATTGTAAAACATTATTTGTTTTTTATTATCAGCTGTATTTATTATTCCCCAGATATTTAACCCTGAAAGGCAGTTAGCACTAAAAATGAAGTTGCCTGTAGCAAAATCTTTCACGCTTAAAATTCCTGTTGGAACTGCATTACCACTTCCATCTGTTCCATTTTGGATTCTAGCGATGCCCCCAGCAATTGTAATAGCTCCGTTACCGAAGGTATTCCATTTAGATGGGTCTAATGGTGTATTGAAAGGTTCTATAAAGGCTGTTGGCTGAGCATTAGCAAGGCTAATGTTAAGGGCTATTGAGAAGAAAAGTATATAAAGGGCTATTTTTTTATTCATATTCATATTCATATCCCTCCTCCCTTATTTTTTTAGCTAATTCATAAGCTTCTCTTCTTGCTTTAAGTTGAGCAATTACATCCCTTACAGGGATGTCGATCACTTTTCCAAATTTTATAAATCCTTCAGATTGTTTTTCTCCAGCAAAACCGTGATGATAAATAAAAGCTACATTTAAGCCTTTTGTAACTTCATTTCTTGCTAAATCCCTCATAACAAATATTATTGCCATAAAACCAATTAAGATGAAGATGAATATGAAGAAGAGGGAGGGGTCAAAAGTTTTCATGAAGAGTATTTTCACCATAAAGAGGAGGAGGAGGAATTCTAAAATAAAGGCGAAGGAAGTTATAATGGCGAAAAATCTTTGGGAGCTTTCTGTAACATCTAAACCGATTTTTTCTGGGATTTCTTGTGCTTCTTCAATTTCCTTAATTTCTTCTAATTCAGCCATTTTTTCACCTATAGCAGCATTTGATTTATAAATGTTCTTTTTCGTTTATGATGTTTTTCTGCATATTCTTCAAATGCTTTTATTTTATTGATTTCTTCTGTTGTAGCTTTTCTAAAAGAAACTATTACCCAGTCCCCTTGTTTTAAATCAAGTTCAAGACAAACTTTTGTGGGAATAACGATTCGTCTTCTTACTTGGATTCTGCATGGAACGTCTTCAATTTTTGTTCTTTTTATCCACAAAATACTTTCACTATTAAGTATCAATTGAGTGCTAAAATTTAAATTTTATGGAGGGGGGTAAGTAAATTTTATATGGTTTAAGCAGTAAATTTAAAGCCGTTTACTTCTACGCCATAAGTTTTTCCAACCCAATCTCTATCTTCTTTAGCTTTTTCAGCTAAAGAAGGGTTTCTATTTTTATTCCAAATATAAAGCAGATTCAAACGTTTAAAAATTGTTAATGCTCCATCTTCTGCTACTGCTTTACTAAGTGCTGCCCGTCGTGCATCTTCTGGTAAAGAAAGACTGTAACCATGTTTGGTTAATTCTCCTTTTTTAAGTGTTTCTCTAATTCTTTTTTGAATTGATAAAGGCATTCTTTCTAAAACTATTTTTTTTCTTCCCATTTTCTTTTCCTCTATACTTTTTCCTTTTTGCTTAAATCGCCTCTCCATCCAACTCTGGTTTTTTCTTCTTTAGATTTTAATTTTTTAATTGCCTTTATCATTTTATCTCTTTTATAATCTCTATAAACTATTTTTCCTGCTTTAATATAGTAAGGTGGATTCCCCCTAACATGTGTTCTTGGCAATCCCTCAAATAATGCTTTTCCACCTTTTGGTCGTCCTGACTTCAATTTTTCCAAAATTATTTTTTTAGCCAATATTTTTCACTTCACTTTACATAGGAGGTTCTTTTCTGAATATATATTTTAATTGAAAACCAAAAACAATTATTAAAATTATTGTGAGGATAAAAGATAAAATTATACTTGCGTAGGAGATGCCAGTAAAAATTTGTTGAGCTCCTAAACCTGACTTGGGTGTTATGGGCAGGAATTTAACAGCAATTAAGGCTATAGCAAAGTAAATTATAAAGATGGGAAGCCACAGTTTCCAACTTCCTTTTCTTCTTTTAGCTCTTATCATTTTCTCCCCATCCCAAGTTTACCAGCAATAAAGCCGAGAAGAAAGAGATAAAGTATAAACATGGTAATTCCAAAAGTAATAAAAAGAAGAAGAGCTAAGATTGGATTGGAGAAGAATAATAACCCTTTTGATAGGAAGTAGGTTGATAGGAAGTAGATTGGCAAAGTTACTAATGTTGCCAAAATAGCAATAACCCAAATTTTGAATCCTCTTCCCAAAGTCCTTCTAAACATTTTATCACCTTTATACTATTATTTTTTTTCGCTTATAAATAAATATTCCTTTAAAAAATAAAACAAAAAATAAAAGGAAGAAAGGAATGAATAGTAAAATTAAAACTATTGGATCAAATTTCAAGTATTTCCAAGAAAGAACTAGGCTTACTCCTGCAAAAAATAATAGTATTACCCTAAAGTCGGCTGCCTTCATTTTTTTACTTAAAAGTAAGGCGGAAAGGAATAAAATAAAATAAATTGAAGCGGGAAGGAAATACCAATAAATAACTTGTTCAAGCGGGCTTAATGGACCTTGGGAGGATCTAAAGAAGAAGAGAAAATCGCTTATTGGATCGGCTGTTAATTCTGCAAAAATAGCGCCAAGTAAAAAAGCTATAAGGAAGTGCCAACTTATTTTTCTTTCTTTAGTTTTAAATTTTAACATTAAAATCGCCTTAAATTACTAAATTCATAAAGGCTTGACTTTTATAGCCATCTTTATCTATACCACTTACATATATTGTGTATTGTCCACTTGGTAGAGTGATGACTTCTATATGCTGCCATTGAGCGCCTATATCGACGGTTTCAGTAAAAGTTTTTTGATAAACAATTGAGTTGGCCATAGAAATTGTTAAATCAACCTTTATCCATTTTCCCATATCCATTATTGATTTTCCAAACTTTGTTTGAATAATTGGCGAGTTACTTACTTCTATACCATCAATTACTATATTGGCATGAAGGTTTTTATGGAGGGGTGTTTTATCTCTATGTCCATAAATGTTGATATAAATTATTCCAGCATGAGGAGAGCTAATATTAGGTTTATTAATGAGGAGGAGTGATACGCCTAAAAGGAGAATAATCATTAAGATTGCTGGTAAAAAAATGATTAAGATTTTTTCAAAGGTTTTCAAACTCGCCATCCACCTTGAGCAAATATTTCTGCACCTAAACTAACTCTTTTGTTTGTTCCACCTGTTACACCACCTATATTGAAAACTGGTCCATATTGACTATCGATTATTGGGAATATCCCGAATCTTTGCCCTAAAAGGCCTGTTGATCGTTGAGGAGTGAAAGTATGGGAAATTGTAACTATGGCGGGGTTTTGAGGTGTTCCACTAGCTGAAATGAAGTAAGTTTTTGTTGCTCCTTCAACATCTTCATCTGTTGTTTGAGGTATATCGTATCTCATTCTTACAGTAATGGGACCGTTATAAGTGCCTATAATTTTTAGCTTAAAACGTAATTCTACAGGGATGCCAGCTTCATAAGCGGTAATTCGCTGTCCTTTTTGCCACCATTCAAAAGAGCCTTCAACAATTTCAATTGTAGGAATTCCACCACCTTCCCCCGTTTCCCCCATAGTAGTCCCCGCCGAGGTAGGAGGTTGAAAGATAGTAGTTTGGTAAGTTTGGGGCGGGGGTTTAGTTTGGTAAGTATAAGTTTGGTA
>JAVZFM010000124.1:0-4840 GCA_038872815.1 Bathyarchaeia archaeon | reverse complement strand
GCTTATAGTCGATTTTGTTAACCTTTGGCAATTCTCGATTAGAAAGAAATATTCTTTCCTTTCAAGCTTTATTAAAGCTTATGAGAATTTAATTTATAAAAAAATAGAAAAAGGATTGGCAATTAATGAAAAAATTGAGAGCTTCATTAAAAAAATTGGAGTAAAAAATGTTAAAACAATTCTTGATGCAGCTAATCATAAAAAATTTATTCCAGGAGATGAAATTAAGCCTATAATAGTTTTATCAGCCAATCTTAGGTGGGATGAAGGTGTAGATATTTTAATTTTAGCTATGGAGAAAGTATTAAAAAAATTTCCAGAAGCTAAATGCATAATAATTGGTGATGGAGAAGAAAAAGAAAAATTGCTTAAATTAACTAAGAATAAAGGCTTAGAAAAAAACATAAAGTTTATGGGATGGTTATCTTATTCAAGAATTCCTGAAATTTATAAAAAATCTTTAATAGGTGTAGCTCCATTTAGACCAATCTCGCCATTCGCTTTACCCATAAAACTTTTTGAATATTTAAGTTCAGGATTAGTTGTAGTTGCATCAAATACTCCAACTGTTAGAACAATAATTAAAAATGGTTTTAATGGTTTATTGTTTTCTCCAATGGATCATGAAAGCCTTTCCAATACTATAATAAAGGCATTAAGCGATCAAAAACTATTAAAAGATTTAAGAATTAATGCAAGAAAAATTGTTGAAAAAGAAATCAATTGGGAATTTCAAAAGAAAAAGTTACAAAGTTTTATATTTGAAGGTTAAATCTATATGCCATTAAAATGTTCAAGAGCAATCGTAACTGGTGGAGCAGGCTTCATAGGAAGCCATTTAGTAGAAAAATTGTACGAAATGGGATTAAGTATAATTATAATCGATAATTTATCAACTGGCAAACTTAGCAATATCAATCATCTTTTAAAGAATAAAAAAATTAAACTAGTAAAAAAGGATATTCGCAATTTTGAATCTATTAAAAAATTATTTAAAGATGCAGAATATGTTTTTCATTTAGCTTCTCAAGTTAGAGTTAATAAATCGATTCAAAATCCAATACTAACTAACGATATAAACATTAATGGGACTCTTAACATCCTTAAAGCTTCGCTTAAAGCTAATATTGAAAGGTTTATTTTTGCTTCTTCAGCAGCCGTGTATGGAGATGTTGGAAAGCGCTTAATAGATGAAGATGCCCCAAAAAATCCTCTCACGCCTTATGGAATTTCAAAACTAGTAGCAGAAAAATATTGTGAAATGTTTCATAAAATGTATGGTTTAAAAGTAACTTTGTTAAGGTACTTTAATGTTTATGGTCCTAGACAAAAATTTAGCGTAATAGCCAATTTCATTAAAAGAGTTTCTAAAGGCTTACCTCCTATAATTTATGGCGATGGAATGCAAACAAGAGATTTCATTCATGTATACGATGCTATAGAGGCTACTTTATTAGCTACAAAAAATACAAAAGCTATTGGTGAGGCTTTCAACATAGCTAGTGGAAAAGCAACTTCGATTAATGAATTGGCTAAAAAAATCATTAAAATGTTTGGCAAATTAAACTTAAAGCCTATATACAAAGATGTAGGATTTATAGAGGTAAAGCATTGTTGTGGAAGCATATTAAAGGCTAAGGATTTGCTTAATTATGAACCAAGAATAAATCTTGAAACTGGGTTATTGCTTTTAAAGTCTAGTAAAAAGTTTTAAATAGTTAGGCTTAAATATAAGATTATAACGAATGTTGGATCAAAATTAGAATCTTAATGAAGCGATATGAAAACTCTTAGAATTAGTTTTAATAAGAAAAGTATTAAACCTTCAATAAAGATGAAAACATTTTTTCTAATAAATCGTTTTTGGAGGTAAAATGTTAAAAAAATGGTAGACGTTATTTGTAGTGTTTGTGGATTACCAAAAGATCTTTGTGTTTGCGGAACAATAAGCATGGAGCAACAAATAGTGAAAGTTCGACTAGAGACTAGAAAGTGGGGAAAACCAATGACTATAATAGAGGGAATAAATCCAAAAAGCGTAGACCTATATGAATTAGCTGCTAAGCTTAAAACTTCTTGTGCATGTGGAGGAACTGCAAAAAATAGTATGATAATGTTGCAAGGAGACCATAGAAATAAAGTAAAAGAGCTTTTAATAAAGTTAGGGTTTCCAGAATCCAGCATAGAAATCCATTAAAGCTATAGCTTTAATAAAATCAATAAAATAAGGTAAAAAATTGCTGAAGAACGTTGTTGAGTTAGTGAAGAAATTAAAGCATGGAAAGATATCTAAACTTTTTTGCCCAATTTGTCAAAGTGAAATAATAAAGCATTTTAGTCCATATGATGGTTGGTTTTTTCCAGCTAGGTATGTATGCTTAGATTGTGGGTATATAGGGACATTAGTTCTAGTAAAAGAATGATTTGTAAAATAGCAAACGAGTTCATAACTTTATAGAGGATTCAAATAATCGCGTATATGCATATAAGTAAGTAGATTTGGAACATTAATGTTTTAAAATCGAAATATTAATATACTACTTTCTTATTTTAAATTTTGTGAGTGCTTATGGTAATAAAGACTATAGGAAAAAAATTAAGAAAATTTTTAAGTCTTTTTATTTTTTTATTTAAGCTTTATTTTTATCAATTTTATTTACGATTCAAAACTTATCTATGCTTATCCTCAAACTCAAATTGAGTCATTTTTTATTCCTTAGGCAATACTATTACAATAAACTGTAACAAAAAAGCCATTCAACGTATATACATTATTGGAAACATCGCTAATGCTAATTATACAAAAGGAATTGATTATCCAACAAACTTTTTTATTTCTCGAGTAAAATTGCTGGAATTTATCTAATAATTTTATTCTTTTCCTACAATGAAGAATACAATATTTATTTATTAATAAAAACAAAGTTAATCAATTCATATTTTGTCTCAGGAAGAAATTATTCAATAATTATAGAGGCAAAATACTATGAGGAAAGTTTAACCAATAACAGTCTAAACGATAAAATATTTGAAAATTTTGTATATTGGCTTTATAAACTTATTCTTGATTTTCCTTTTTGGGCAAAAATTGTTTATTCAATATTAGGGATTCAATTTTTTTTATGTTGGTTATGTCTTTATAAGGTATGAAGAAAAAAAGAAAAACAGAAAATCTTTTAGGCTTGGATAGAGGGGATAAAATTTATTTATGGACTAAAGTTATTTTTAAATTTCTTTTAGCAAATTTTATAATAACCTCGCTTATAGTAAGCATTGAGTTTTTGTTTTTGGTTTTCCAAGGGTCTAAAAGCTTTAATAATGTTTTAAAAGATGCTATTTTGCTTACAATAGTTGGCATTCTTACTTTCTTCACTTACTCTTTAACGATTTTTTTCGATAAGCGTTTAAACCTTAAACCGGAGGAATAAAATTGTACGAGGAAAAATTCAAGAACGAGTATGAAAGAGTTTCTCCTTGGTGGCTTAAACATAAATGGTTAAGGCGAATTAATTTGCGCTTAGGATGGTTGCTCAATCGTACATTAAATGGACTAAATCAAAAATTTCCTATAATCAATTTAGAAAAATAATTGAAAAATTTGATAAAGAATTCCCTCCAAGTAAGTTTTCTTTAAAAAATGTTATTGGTAGAGAGAGAAATTCAAACTTTACTAAATGCTTTTAGGATCCATGTATTATTTCATACAAAACCAATTATTAATGATTTGCAAGAAATCCCTAAAGCTATTTGCTTAATTGGAGAAAGTGGCACAGGAAAAACTTTTTTAGCTTTATCAGCAATAAGAGAAATGCTTTTTGAAGCGAGTAAAAATGGTTTATTGGTATCCCCTATTATAACAAAGGCTTCAGATGTATATTCTGAGTTTTATGGAAGAAGTGCAAAAAAATTCTCTAAAATTCTTAAAAAAGCTGTAAAATACCCATCAATAGTCTATATCGATGAGTTTCAAAGTTTTGGAAGAAAAGATGAAACTGGTGCTGAAATAGGGGATACAAGAGTTCAAGATGAATTGAATAGATGGTTAGATGAAGTTCTTAATAACAAAACTAGAACTTTACTGATTGTAGCAACTAACGTATATGAAGCTATAAGGGAAGATATACGTAGAAGGTCAACTATTATAGACTTAAATTCTGGCATAACTCATGAAGTGCTTCTTGCAATTATAAAAGAAGTTACTAAAAAAAGAGAAAGCTCAATTACTCCAAACGATGTTTATTCAGTATTTAAGGAAGTAAAAAGAATTAAACTTAATTCATCACAAAACTTTGATGTATCCTTAAACGATTTTCAAGTTGCAACTAAATCGTTAAAGCTATATTCAAAAGAAGAAGAGTCTCGAGAAATAATGAGTGCTGTTTAAAGCCCAACTATACTAGAGATGATATAGGAGGATTGAATAATGTTAAGCATGAAATTTTAAACAGCATATTTTCGGTTTTTAATAAAAAAGCACAAGAATTAGGCTATAAATCTAATTGTCGCTTTTTATTGCTTGGCCCTCCTGGTACAGGAAAAACATTGATAGCATTAGTAGCTGCTGCTGAAAATAACGTTAATTTTTTAAAGATAAGAGGTAGCGAATTCATAAGTGGAGCTAACTTCATTGGAGAGCCTGAAAAAAAGAGTTAAAGAATTGTTTAAATTTGCTCGTCAAAAAAGTCCATGCATTCTATTTCTGGATGAGGCTGATGCAATATTTTGGGGTGTAGATTCTATTGGGAATAAAATACTTGCTCAAATAAAAGCTGAGTTAAGTGAGCTAACTCCCGAAGACCAGATAGTAGTTATAGCGGCATCAAATGAAGAAGATTGATCA
>JAVZFM010000123.1:0-4910 GCA_038872815.1 Bathyarchaeia archaeon | reverse complement strand
AAGATTATCAATTTTAAAAAATATTGTCAATTATTTAACCGAAGAAAAACAAAATGTCAAGGTCAACTTAACAAACAACTATTTGATGAAAACTTTGAACTTTACACTTAAACTTTTAATTTTGAACTTCTCCAACTTCGTTTTTTAGGATGTGTTCTTACACGACCTAAAGTTCTTCCAACAACCCATGTTGGAACTGCACTTCTTTGTTTATTCGCCTTAATTAATCTTAACTTTCTTGCTAAAGCTTTATTTCTTGCCAATTTAAATTCTCCTTATTTTTATATCTCTTTTTTGTGATTGAAGCCTAATTAATGCTTCTTTTAATTGTTCATCAGTAATTGGTAATCTTATCCTGCCAGTTTGAGCTAATTGAATGAATTGAAGCTCCAATTGTTCAGCGAACTCAGGTCTAACCATTTTTATGTTTGTTAATCTTTGTCTAGCTTCTGGAGTAAATATTCTCCTTAAAATAGCTTGTTTTTGAGCTTCTAATTGTTGTTCCATTTGTATTCTTTTTTGTTCTTCTATTAAAGCTTTTTGTAGCTCAGCCATTTTTCTTTTTCTAATTAATTCTAATTCCTCTTGATCTAATTCTTCGCTCATTTTAGCAATCATCTTTCTAAAGCTATAATCTTCTATTTAAAGCTTAAGGCATTTTGTAGCTATTTACTATGGATTATTATATATAAGAGGTATATAATGATCACGAAGCAAATACTCTTAAGCTTTTGAAAAATAAGCACGAGAATTGGTAACGCTATATCACGGTAATAAATCGATTCAGCTTTGCTCTGCAACTAAACGACAAGGCTTAGAGATAGATATAATCTACACAAGGGGTATCCATTAAAATGAAGCTTAGTTTTATTGAGAAATTTATGGGTAGTTTTTTCATTTTAATCTTTCTAGAGCTGTTTCTTCTATATTCAAACCAATATCTTGAAGAAAGTCCTTTACAAGATTAAGTGTTAATGTATAACTTGATTTTGGTTTTAACGTCTCAATATCGAATAATTCATTAAAGCTATACCCTTCAGGCGCGTTTTGAATATATTTCTCATACTTTTCAAGAATGCTCTTTATGATTTCATTCGCGTCTTCACGTTTAAGCTTAGTTGACGCATAGGCCACCTCAGCCTCAAAAGCCGGCTCTAAAGGAGTACAATGATTAGGCTTTGTAAGTCTAGCTTTTCTACAACCATGCATAACATGTAAGCCTGAAACAGTATGAGTTATGGTTGCTGCGGCTATTTCATAAAGCATCATTTCTGTTCCAGGACCAGCAAAAGTAACAATTCCTGATCCTGATATAGCATTAGTATTCTTTTGAATTGCTTGTCCTACTATACTACGAGCCCAAAGGGCCTCTCTTGAAGTCCCTCCAGGTGGAATTGCTCTTATTACATCCCAGTTGAAATATCCTCTATAGCCTTGGTAAATTGTTAAGGATTGAAAAAATTCAGCCACACCAACTATGGCGGCCCCCTCAGGCCCTCCAGCATACCCTCCAATTATTGGTACCCTATATGGATTTGTGATTATGCCAAATTTTAAAGCAAAAGCAGTTTTGTTAAGCGCCTGTTCATCTGCTTTCAATTCAGCAATTACAGGTATAGCTATTGCATCACTTTTTCCTATTCCATTCTCAGCCATATAAGCGCCTACATCACCTATAGCTGAATGGGCTGCGCATATTAAATGTAACCCTGGTCTTCCAGCTTCTTTATTAGCTTCTCTAACAATTTCTGTTGCTTTAGATACAGCTAAAAATTCTAAAGGAGTGTTATGTCTCATTAATTTGTTCATTATAGTTTCAGGAGGGCCATAATAAATTCCATCCATTTTTTTAATTTGAGATATTCCTTGATAAAGTTTAAAGAATATTTCACATTCTTGAGGATTTCCCTCGATAACGCCACCGAGAATGCTTGGTTTTTTACATTCTTCTAGATTCCTTTTCTTTATTACTCTTTCTTCATTACCGCTTCCTATTTTGATTGAGGGTTTAATCTCTTTAAGGAATTCTTTAATTTCTTGCTCATTAAATTTTATGACCCTATTTGTTCCAGTAAAAAGCACCCCTAGTTCAAGAAACAAATTAAAACCAGCTTCATAGAGATCATCAGCTAGAGTATCGTCAGCAGGTATAATGCAGTTAGGATCAAACTTAATATCGTACTCCTTTGCAAGTGTAGATGCTTTATTAAAAACCATCATATCAAACTCTTTAGGAGATTGATATTCTCCAATATTATAAGCTCTATCAACGATTTCTATAAAACTTATCAACATAATTCACTTTATACCTTTAAGTTTAACTTTTTAGCAAGAGTAGTAGAGATTTTAACGGTATTTTCTAATATTTCAAACTCATTCATCGTTTTAACTCTACGATTTTCCATAAGAAGTTTTCCATTCACTATAACAGTTTCTATATCGCATACTGTTGATGAATAGACTAAACAAGTAATAGGATCATAAGAGGGCATTGTATAAGGTTTCATCATATTAATTACAACTATATCAGCCTTTTTCCCAACTTCTAAAGAGCCAATCTCTTTCTCTAACCCTAAAGCCTTAGCTCCATTTATAGTAGCCATCTTTAACAATTCCTTAGCTTTAGGTACACTAGCATCTAAATTAACAACTTTTTGTAATAAAGCAGCAACTTTCATTTCTTGTATAATATCTATCCTATTGTTACTTACTACACTATCAGTACCTAAAGCTACTACTATTCCTTCATTTAACAATTTAAGTATTGGAGCTATGCCTGAACCTAATTTCATGTTACTTACTGGATTATGAGCAACTTTCACATCAAACTCTTTTAAAAGCTTAATATCTTCTTTTGAAAGCCAAACACAATGAGCTGCCAATAAATCTGGTCCAAGCAACTCACATTCATATGCCAACTCTATTGGTGATTTACCAAATTTCTCTTTAATATCCTTTACTTCATGGGCGGTTTCAGCAAGGTGAATAGTTATAATTACTCTATACAAATTTGCAAGCTTGCGTATTTGCTTAAGAAATTGGGGAGAACACTTATATGTGGAATGGGGTGCAAGCATACATAGAATGTTTCCTTTCCTATGCCATCTCTTAATCATAGAAATAGATCTATTAATGCACTCTTCTGAATCATCTATCTCATCAGATACTTCATTAGCTATTATGCATCTAATCCCTGATTCATCTATAACTTTTAACATAGAATCTGTATAAGAATGACCCTTTGGCCAAAGCATGGAATCAACAAAACATGTAATTCCAGATTTAATCATTTCTAAGCATGCTAGCTTGATCGATAGTAGGAAATCTTCCTCTATTAACATAGATTTTAAACCGCTTAAATGTTGTAACCATTTTTCTAAGGATAAATCTTCAGATAGGCCTCGAAGAATCGTATAAGGAGTATGTGTATGAGCATTTATAAATCCAGGTAAAACTACTTTTTTATAAGCATCTATTACAATATCCCATGAATAATTTTTTCTAATAAGCTCACGTGATCCTATATCAATTATCTTGTCGTTTTCGATTATAATTGCGCCTTCATGGATTGTTCCATTTTTTCCCATGGAAATTATTGTTCCTCTATCAACAAGAATTTTCGTCATTCATAAGCCCCTTCAAGATAAAGCTAATTTTAAGCTGTAAAACTTTAGCTTAATTTAAATTTTTTGTTCATTGATTTTAAGTTTATGTATTTGAGGCTGTTGATGAAATGAATTAAATAAAGTTAATAGGACTATCAAAAAGACTTTCAAGATCACTCTCTGCATCGAAGCTATGAGTCTCAAAGCCTATCAATTAGGCTTGAAAGCTTTTGAATCTAATTCCATATATCCAAAAGTATGAATACACTACGTATAGAATAATCCATATTGGAGTTCTCTCACGGATAAGGATAATTAAGCCATTTATGGCTTATCAAATTTAAACCATGGGAGCTCCAAAATAAGCTTAACTTAAGAGCTTCTAGCTAAACACAAAAGTTTAAATATTCATCTCCTCTAATAAAAATTACAAAAGTGGTTTTTATGGGTATATTTTCATTTTCAATAAAGCCTCGTGATATGGTTATAGCAGCGCTTTGTGGAGCAATTCATGCTATATTACAAATAATAAGTACGTTTTTCACTCCAATTCCAGGGCTATCTGTTTTCTATCCCCCCTCAGGTTTTGGAGCCGCTATTGGAGTTTGGTTTGGTTTTTGGGGATGGCTTGGTGCAGTTTTAGGGACACTATTTTCAGCACCATACTGGGGGTATTCTATACCAGTTGCTTTAATGTTTGGCATTCTAACACCATGGGAGGTGCTTATTCCAGCAATTCTTTGGAGAACGGCTCGCTTGGATCCCGAGTTGAAGGAGAAACGTTCTTTGTTAATTTTCATCTTAGCTGTTGCCATAATTGGAACATTCCTTGATGCATTGTTCGGGATGTTTATAAGCATAGGAATCGGTTGGTATACGCCTGAATTCGCTTTCACAATTGCTATATGGCCATGGTGGCTTGCTGATTTAATTGCTGCTATAGTTCTAGGAATAATATTGCTTAGAGCTTTATCTTCATACCTTAAGAAAATAGGTCTTCTTTATGAAGGCTTCTTTATGCGTAGAGTTAAGTAAGGGGAAAAAATGGAAGAATTTTATACATTTGGTAAATCATTCTTCCATAACTTAAGTCCGCCAACTAAAGTAATTTTTCTTTTTTCCACAAGCCTTTTGGCTCTTGAAATACAAGATCCTATAGTAGCACTAATACTGCTCATAACTCTAATGGTAATAGCTATTTACATAAGAATTCCAAGAAGAGTTTTAAGTGTATTCATTAAGTCAGCATTGATAGTAGGAACAGCTTTAATGTTTAGTTGGTTATTTTTCTCAAAAATCGGAGAA
>JAVZFM010000122.1:0-4965 GCA_038872815.1 Bathyarchaeia archaeon | reverse complement strand
TCTAACCAACCTTTAAGAATGGGGGCTCTCTTTAAAGGAAGCTTATTAAAGAGCATCGTATATATCAAGCTAATGCTTAATTCAATATTGCAGCTTTTCAGCTATTAGTCGATAAGGCATAGTAAAAATTATATATAGTTGAAGGCATTAAAATAGTTTGAAGAGCGCGTTTAAAATAAATGAGCGGGGAGAAGATTTCTAGCTATTATTAAACACCGTTCAGAAGCTATAATTGAATCTTTAGAGAAGAAACCTAACCGGAGAAATGGAAATGAGTTCGTTAACACTTCCGGAAAAGATTAAAAAGAGGTTGGAAGAAGAATCTAAAAAATTGGGTGTTTCGAATGAAGAATTATTATTGGAAGCTTTATCAATGCTTTTTAAAGAGCCTATAGACCCTGAATCTAAGGTTGAAATTCATTCCTTCTTATCGGAGAAATATATGAAGGAAGCGGAAGAATTTTTAAATAAAGGAGATTATGCTCAAGCATCTGAGAAAGCATGGGGAGCCGCTTCACAAATGGTGAAGGCAATAGCATCAAAAAGAGGAAAGGAGTTAAGAAGCCATAGAGAGCTTCATGAATTTGTAGCGAATTTAAGGAAAGAAACTAACGACTTTGAGCTAAGCACTTTATGGAGCTCTGCAACATCGTTGCATCAAAATTTTTATGAAAACTGGTTGCCAAAAGAGACTGTGAAAGATTGGATTGAAAACGTGAGAAGATTTATTGAGAAATTGAAAATTTTATTGTAAGCGATATGCAATTTAATCATTAGCCTTTTTCTAAAGCTCTTTTAAGCGTTTTTTCCCTTTATGCTTATATTTTTAAGGCTCCTTACATTTGACGTCATGACGTCATAATCCCCCTTCCCCTCCTTAAATTATGAGTTAAAATGAAGCTGGTTTTATTGATTTTCAGCGTTATACCAAGCTAAAGTATCGCATTTATTACTTCGCTTACTAAAACCAAGCCCATTTGCTACATCTTTAAAATTAATTTGCTACTATAAATAGAGATTTTTTGCATAAAATAAGATTTTTAATGTGTTATAAATCCATGATTATAAGCCTTTTAAGGCTTAAAAGAGCCATTAAAACAATAGTTTTAAAGAAACCCTTAACATAAAAGCTTGTTAATGGAGAATTACGCTTACCAGCGTTACTATTATACCTATTAATATTGGTATATTAAAGCCTATTAAAAGTTTTTCAATTAAGTCAACTTGCTTATCAACATAACGCGTTAAATCTTCAAACCTTTTATCTGAATAATTCCTTAAATCTTTAAAGCGCTTATCAATAGCTTCAAATCTTTTCTCCATAAAGCCTAAAAGCATTTTAATATCTTCTTTTGTAGCGAATCTATCCCATGGAGCTAATTTAAGCATTAAATTAGTTAAAGCATTAGGTTTTTTTCTAAAGCCTCAATTATAACTTCAGGATGACGCTTAATAATTGTTAAAATTTCTTCTTCACTCAATTTAATTGCTTTCCTCTCAAGGAGATTTAGCGCTTTTCAGCTATATAGCTTTTTTATTCCTTAGAGTAGAAGCATTTAAAAGAGGAATAAACGCTTTTGAATGTCTTTTATTTAATTTGAATTCCCATTTGCTTTTCTAATCTTTCTATTCTAGCTTCTATTAAAGCTATTTTTTCTATTAACGGTAATCTTTTCTCTATTGAATCAAATCTAGCGTTTATTTCATTTCTTAAAGATGAAAACCTAGAATCCATTTCATTTCTTAAAGATAATATTTCTTTTTCTAAAGCCTTTGTTCTCTCCTCTATTTTCGCATCAAGAGCTTTAATTCTTTCATCAATTTTAGCATCAAGAGCCTTAAATTTCTCATCAATTTTCGCATCTAAAGCCTTTGTTCTTTCTTCTATTTTAGAATCGAGAACTGACATTTTAGCATCAAGAGCTTTAGTTTTTTCATCAATTTTCGCATCTAAAGCCTTTGTTCTTTCATCAATTTTAGCATCAAGAGCTTTTGTTTTTTCATCTATTTTAGAATCGAGAGCTGATATTTTCGCGTCTAATGAGCTAATCTTCGCGTCTATAACTTTTATTTGATTCGATACTTCTTCCTTAACTATTGCTCTAATTTCAGGCAATAAAATTCTTGTAATCCATGTTGGAACTTTTTCAGCAATTTTCTTAGCCAATTAAAACGCCTATAAGAAATTAGTAACCTTAATGCTTAAAAATATTTTGATTATTGTTAAGTTGAAACTATTTTATCTTGTTTATGAGTTAATCATAAACTTAAATGCAAAGTTGCATATTCCAAATAACTTTATTTGATGTCTTCACTACAGTTTGAAAGTTTAATATAAACAATTGTTTACTCGATATATGAAGATTTAAATATAGGTTCTAATTTTATATGGGTTGGGGAGTGGGAGTGGGAGAAAAAGTAAAAATTGATGAAAGATGGAGAATAGTTATTCCATCTAAATTTAGAAAAAGGCTAAAGCCGAAGGATGAGTTGATGATTGAAGAAAGAGGTTATGAAATTGTTTTAAGAAAAGTGTCTAAAAAAGATTTTTTAAAAGAGTTTAATGAAGTGAAGCTTTTTGTTAATGAAGAATTAAAAACTTTTGATGCTGAAAGAGGTAAGCATAAGTATGGAGGGTATAAAGAGTGAGAATAATTGATGCTGATATTCTTTCTTATGGACTTTTAGAGAATCATATAGCAACTCCATATACGCGGCCAATAATTGAAAAAGGAATTGAAGGATCCTTAGAAATATATGTGATAATAACAACTTTATTAGAAGCATATAATACACTTTTCTGGTATTATAAAGTTCGACCAAGAATAAATGTGGCTCGAAAAGTCTGGTTGATAGCAGAAGGGTTAAATGTTATTACACCTTCAAAAATGGGCTTTAAAATTTCTGTTGATGAAAATATTCCTTTAGGAGATGCTATAGTTTTAGCTACAGCCTTAAACAATAATATTCCAATAATTGTATCTAACGATAAGCATATAGAAAAAACAGCTAAAAAGTATGGCTTAATATATGAAAATCCTATTCCTCAAGAAATAAGAAGAAAAATAAAGTGAATGATTTAGTGAAAACTTGCACGAAGCAATTAACCGTTTAACATTTATATTTGTAAATTTTTTCTTAACGATAAAATTTTCATAAAGTCTTGCCAATATTCTGAAATGGAATGCTGACAAGATAGTGTTGTAAAAGCCTTCATATTTGTAGGTTTTACAGTATAGTTTATATGCTTTAAAAAACATTCAATTTAAGCCTTTTACGCTTAAGGAAAACTATTTGATGGATAACAAGTTAATCATTTAGAAGTTTTTCTTAACAGAATAATGCAGCAAAGTATATGCTTTAACTTAAACCAAGCCTAATCCTTAAGCTAGCAGCTGGAACAACAACTTTTCTAATCATCTAAGCTTCGCTCCTCCTCTTTAAAGTGTATTCTATGCTGCTTGGCTGATTTAAGAATCTTCATAAACTTTTCTCGCTCTATTGCTATAAATGCGTACTCCAATTATTTTAGGCAGCTTGCTGCTGAATTTGCATTTCATTAATTTAATGGAAGTTTTATAGTTCTATTTCTGAGTAATCGCCAACATTAATTTTTAAAATACTTCTTTCTTTATTTTTTAATATTTTAGCGTTTTTACCTATCAAGCTTTTTTCTATTCTATCAACATTTGCTATAGTTGCGTTCTCTAATACTATGCTATACTCTATAGAGCTGTTTATAATTTTTGAGTGATTGCCTACACTTGTGTATGGGCCTATGAATGAATTTTGTATTAAACAATTTTTACCTATAATGCATGGGCCTCTAAGCTCGCTATTCAAGATTTTCGCTTCATCCCCTATTGCTACTCTACCTATTAATTGAGAATTGTTAACTTCTCCTTCAACTTTATATTCGACTTTTTCATCTAAAATCAACATGTTAGCGTAAAGTATATCATCTTTTTTTCCAGTGTCAAGCCACCAGCCATCAATTATTTCATAGCCTACATTATAGTTTTGTTCAAGCATTGTTTGAATAGCATCTGTAATTTCAAGCTCTCCTCTCCAACTTGGTTTTAAACCTTTAATAATATCGAAGATTATTGGTTTAAAAAAGTAAACGCCGATAAGCGCATATTTGCTTGGTGGAACCTTTGGCTTTTCTATTAATCTTATTAAATTTCCTTTTTCATCAAATTCAGCAACACCAAACCTGCTTGGATCATCCACTTCTTTTAATAAAATCATTGCGTCATAATCTTTATTTAAAAATTTCTTTAAATACTGTTTTATTCCATTTTGCAATAGGTTATCTCCTAAATATACTATAAAATTTTCATCGCCAATAAATTCTTTACATAAGCTTACTGCATGAGCTATGCCTAAAGGCTTACCTTGATAAACATATGTTATCTTCGCATTGAAGAAAGAACCGTCTTTATAGTATTCCTTCACTAGTTCTGGGAAAGTTTCTCCTAAAACAATAGCTACTTCCTTAATATCGCTTGAAACTAAATCTTCTAAAACATATTGAGAAATCGGTTTATTTGCAACTGGTATTAACTGTTTTGGACCGCTAAATGTTAAAGGTCTAAGCCTAGTTCCAGCGCCTCCATGCAGTATTATGCCCTTCAATTTTACCACCTTAGCTTCCAAGGAGTTGAATGCAAAACATTTTCTTTTGCAATTGGCTTCCACCACCATTTATTTGCTAAATACCATTCTACTGTTTTCTTTAATGAATCTTCAAGAGAATGCTTTGGCCTCCAAGATAATTCTTTTCTTATCTTAGAGGAATCTAAGCTATAACGAATGTCATGGCCAGGTCTATCTTCAACAAACTCTATTAATTCTTCATTTTTATTCATTATTTTTAAAATCTTTTTAACTAATGTAAGGTTATCTAACTCGTTTCCAGAAGATATATTATATATTTCTCCTGGTTTGCCTTTTCTTAAAACC
>JAVZFM010000121.1:0-4986 GCA_038872815.1 Bathyarchaeia archaeon | reverse complement strand
TCTTTTTTTTCATTATCGCTTAATTCAACGTAGGTTTCTTTTATTTCAGTAAAATCTGTTTTCCAGTTTAAGGCATACTCTATTCTTCTCTTTAAACCATTGCTTATTAAATTTTTAATGTACCCATAATGCTTTAACTTCTCTATTATGAATTCATACTCGTTTCCTTCTGGAGCAACTTTAGCTAAATATACAAGCAAGTTGTAAGGTACATGAATTGATGGTTCTTTAGGAGGGTTTAATAGCCAACAGTACTCATAAAGCCCTTTAAGCTTAATCAATTCACACTTGTCCTCTATAGTTTTTTTTCCAAAGTATATATCCTCTAGTTCATCGAGTTCATTCATGTATTGAGGAATATCAACTATATCGAGAGTTCTAGTTCCTATAAACCTTTTAAACATTAAGAGAAGAAGGGATTGAGGTGATCCATACCTTAGCCATACTTGAGGTGTAAAAACGTTTCCAATAGATTTTGAGATTTTTTTCCCACTTTTATCTAAAAACATTTCATATCTAATATGAAATGGTGGAGTGCGCCCAAGTATTTCTTCACATATTCTATCGTTAACTTTAACAGAATCTGCTATATCTTTTCCATAAGCTTCAAAGTTTATTTTTAAAGCATCCCATCTAGCAGCAAATTCTCCTCCAGTCCAGCTTAATTTTCCATTCCCTTTTGTATAATCAATTTCGCCTTTATAGCCACAACCTTCAAGCCATTTTCCTTTTATTTCCATTCCTTCGCATACGTAAAGGACTTTTTTTTCTTTAGGGAAAAATTTCAAAGCCTTTGTAGTATAGATCCTTCCACAATTTTCGCATATAGGAAAGTATGGAAGAACTTCTAAATACCTTTTATGACCTAGTTCTTCAAATAATATTTTTCCAACTTTCTTAGCATTTAGCAATAGCTTTTCTATTTGGGTATTGAAAATTCCTTTTTTATAAGCCTCTGTAGCAGAATAATACTTATACTCTATTCCACATTTATCCAAAGCATCTAAAAGAAGTGAGCTCATATGCTTTCCATAGCTTTCATGACAATTAAAAGGATCAGGAATAGAAGTTACAGGATGTCCAATATACTTTTCTAGAGATTTTGGTAATCCAGCTGGTACCCTTCTTAATCCATCCATATCATCTGAAAAAGCTATGTATTCAGATTTATAGCCAAATTGTTCAACAGCCAATTTTACGCCATAAGCTCTAACTCCATCGCTTAAGCTTCCTATATGAGGTATTCCAGATGCCCCTAAACCACTTTCAGTTCTTATGACTTCAAGTTTTCTTCCTAATTTTTTTTCACGAATTATTAACTCATAAGCTATTTTATCAATCCATGTTCCTTTACCAATTATTTTTTTCTTCGCTTCCATTGTTTTTGTTATCACCGCTTTAACAAAGGCTAATGTTAGCTTAAGGCTTAATTTAGAGCTTTTCTATGGATAGTTTTGACTTTATAATGCATATTTATACTTTTGCTCTAAAAGCTTTTTTGCTAAGTTTTTAGGTCGTATTCAGTTAAGGATTTTTAGAGCCATCCCATTCCTTATGTTTAAAGGCGAATTCAAGTATGTTTTTTAGGAAGAGGACAGCTCGATGGATTATCTCTATGGCGTGTATCATAAGCACTTAAGCCTTTCGCTAAACGATACTAGGCCATTGTTAGGCTTTGAGCTTAAGGCTTAGCTCAATTCTCTGAAGGCTTGTTTAAAACTAAGGCTTATAGGGCTTTCGTTGATGAAGCCAAAATATGCGTTCATGGCCAGCCTTAGTGGCTCTGGTATGCCTACGATGTTGACAGCGGGAGCATTCTGCGCTTATGGATTACGCTAAATCGCTCTGGCTTAATGGCTTTTCTATTAGGCTTAGGAAGCTTAGGCTTGAAAATGGGGTCCGCCTAATCTACACGGATGGAGGCCCATGGTATGCTCGGGCTTCAAACCAGGCTAGGCTTAAGCATATAATCGTTGAGCTAGAAGAAGCGAATCCGTGGCAAAGGCCTATGGAAACGATTAAGATGCCATGGTAAATGCCATATTCAAGCATTCCAAGCCTTTATAGGCTTTGGTATAACCATGTTAGGCTTAATCTAGGCTTAGTAAAGCCTCGATTGCTCATTAAGGGCGGGACGGAGTGGCTTAAGTTCTTGAAGCTAGTCAAAGAGGTGATACCAAATGCCCTTAACTAAACACGACCAGTTTTTATTAATCCTAACCTTTACTAAAACAACTAGCTTGGATTATAGGCTACTTAAGAATTAAAAAAACCAATTAAGCAAAGTTTTAAAAGAAAAATAAGTTTATGAATTCCTAAATAGAGCATATATCACATCGGATTTTTATGAATTCTTTTTATCTGGAATTAGCTTAGTCTTAACATAAGCTTGGATTTCACATAAAGCTAAGCATTTATAAAATTAGATTATTTCAATTAAACCTAAACTATTAAGCATAGAAATATTAAAGCTCATAGATACTATGCATGGAATGATCTTACATAGCTCAAATAGGGCTAAAAAGTGCTAATACCTTTTATCTTTAATTGCAATCTTTCAATATAAATCAATAAAATAAGGGGACATATATCTAATCGATATACGCCCTAGCTTATTTCTTGCTTCAATTTTCTTTTAAATGATTTGAATTAAATCATAAAGCATGTTAAATGTGTTATATGGTCTTGAGATAAATGGCTAGATTAAAATTATTCCTATGATAGAAAAGGCTTGTCTAAGCCTTAATATAAAAAAGCTAGGGTTTATTAAGCAATTTTTAACTAGCTTTTAATTTTAGCGAGAGATTTTTATTCTTCTTAAAGCTATTTCTTACAAGGTAAAGAAGTTGCAAGGAATAAAAGAAATAATAGAAGATTCCGAATTAAGCTTTGAAAATGAATTAGTGAAAGCAATAATAAAAAAAGATTTACCAGATATAAAAGTAGCAAACGTAGATTTAAAATCACTTAAAGCTGGCAATGAAGCTGAGCTTCCATATTGGATAGCCATAGAGCTATTTAAGCATGGATATGTAAGCTTTTTAGAGGAGCATACATTAACGCTCATAGGCTTATCAAAAATTCATTGGAGAGAAACTCTATCGAATTCTAGACAAATTCCTAAATTAAACAAAAACTTTTATAAAATTTTAAAAAGGTTTCTTCATGAGTTAAAGTATTTAAGTGAGAGTGATAAAGCTAAATTAATAGAGTTTGAAAAGGCGCTAAATCTTTCAAAGGATATAATAAATTGTCGTTTAAGAAAAATAGTAGCTTTAGCAATAGCTTCAGTTAAGAGCGAAGAAATAATTCAAAACTTAACAATCGAAGAAGAATTACTTTATCAAAAATTAAGCTCAATGGTAAATGAATGGAAAGATAAACTTTTGCATTTAGAGGAGGGTTTATGAAAAACGAAATAGATCCTCAAGAAAGATTTCAAGAATTTCTTAGCTCCTTTAGATCAGATGATGGAGAGTATAAATACAGAAAACGCTTAGCTCAAATGGCAATTTTAAACTCAAAATCTTTGATAGTTGATTTCGAAGATTTAATAATATTCGATCATAGATTGGCTAAAAAAATAACTAATGATCCAGATGAACTTATGGAATACTTAAATAAAGCAGCATGGAACCAGCTTAAAATTGAGGATCCCGAATATGCGGATTATGTTAAAAAAGTAACTGTAAGGTTTAGAAAGCTTCAAGAGAAAATATCGCTTAGAAAAATAGAATCAACGCATATTGGAAAATTGATAATGGTAGAGGGAATAATAGTTAGAGCTAGTGTAGTTAAACCTTTATTATTAGTTGCTACTTTTAAGTGTAAAAAATGTGGAGCAAATTCTTACTTAGAGCAAACTGGAATTTTAATGAAAGAGCCAAGTTTTTGTCCTCATTGCCAAGGAAAAAGCTTTGAATTTTTAAGCAAAGAATCAACTTTTTTGAATTCACAAGAAATTAGAGTTCAAGAAAAACCTGAAGATTTACCACCAGGACAATTACCACGTTCTATGGATGTTAAATTACTGGAAGATTTAGTAGATATCGCTAGACCCGGAGATAGAGTTTCTATAACTGGAATAATTAGAGTTCGTCAAGAATCTTTAACGAAGTTAGGAAAATCTAGAACTTTTGAGCTTTACATCGATGCAAATTTCATCGATGTTGTAGGAAAAGAAGCTGAAATAGTTGAGATAACACCAGAGGAAGAGGAAGAGATAAAAAAGTTAGCAAAAGATCCTTTAATCCATGAGAAACTTTTGAAATCGTTAGCACCTTCCATATATGGATATGAAAATATAAAAGAAGCTATACTTTATCTTCTTTTTGGTGGAGTACCTAAGCAACTTCCTGATGGAATTTCTATAAGAGGAGATACAAACGTACTTCTAGTAGGAGATCCAGGAACAGCTAAATCCCAACTTCTTCAATACGTTGCTAGAATAGCTCCTAGAGGTTTATACACTAGTGGAAGAGGCTCTACAGCAGCTGGGCTTACTGCTGCTGTAGTGAAGGAAAAGGCTGGAGGAATGGTTCTTGAGGCTGGAGCTTTAGTTTTAGCTGATAAAGGAGTTTGTGCAATCGATGAGCTAGATAAGATGAGACCTGAAGATAGAGTCTCTATTCATGAAGCTATGGAACAACAATCTTTCCATCCTAGTTTTGAATTAATGCTAGCCAATGGAAAAAAAGTTAGAATAGGCGAGTTTGTTGAATCATTAATGGATAAATATAAAGAAAGAATAATTTTAGGCATAGATTGCCAAATACTTGAGGTTAAAGATTTAAACATAAATTTGCTCTCAACTTTTGATTTTTACGAGCTAAAGCCTATTAAAGCCAGTAGGATTAGCAAGCATAAAGCACCTAAAGAGTTTATACGAGTAAAATGTTCTAATGGTAGAGAGTTCATAGTTACTCCAGAGCATCCAATTTTTGTATTTAAAAATGGTGAAATCTCCATTATAGAAGCTAAAGAATT
>JAVZFM010000120.1:0-4993 GCA_038872815.1 Bathyarchaeia archaeon | reverse complement strand
TGGTATAGGCTTTATATTGTTCTTAGGGTTCATAGGTATGTTAGGCTCTATATGCATTGATGATAGCTTATTCCTTATAGCTTCAGTATCGTATTTTTGGAGCTTTATCCAAGCCTTCTAGAAGCTCATCAAATCGCTTAGAATCATCTATGCTTAAAGGCATAGAGTCTTAATCAACGCATACTCTATCATGGCTTCTCATAGATACTATAGCCTTGAATATTCTATCCATACGCTTAAGTCTTTCCAAGCCGTTTTATAAGAGCCATAGCGAATGGGCATACAAAGCCTGTTGTATAGAATTCTCTCTATAATAAGAAAACTTATTCTAAGCAAGATTTAAATAATTTGGAGTTCTCTAAATAAATTGAAACAAGAGTAGTGAAAAAATCGTAAAATAATTTCTTATTTATTTCCATTAACTGCTAATACTGCCTAAGAACTCATTTATAGTTAATAAAGGCTCATTTAACAATTTCATTGATAATCTAACAACTGGTGGCGGTTCTAATTGTAAATCGCTTAAAAGATCAAAGTTCGCAAAGAATTTTCTTGGCTCTCCATCGTATACAAGCCTACCATCCTTCATTGCTATTACTCTTGATGCATACTCTGTAACCAAACGCATATCATGAGTTATCATTACTATTGTAGTGCCTTTTCTATTCAATTCAGCCATATAATTCATCAATTGATAATTATGCCTCATATCTTGACCGTAAGTAGGCTCATCTAGTATTATAATTTTTGGTTTAATCAAAGTCATTTCTGCTGCGCTTAAAAGTCTTTTTTCTCCAAGGCTTAGGTTGTATGGATGCCTATCTTTATATTCTAAAAGACCAATCTCACTTAATATTTCATCAACTTTTTTGCTTACATCTTCTCCGTAGATATCTTTTCTTTTGTTAAGCTCAAAAGCTATTTCCTTGTACACTTTATCATCTATGAATTGATGCTCTGGATACTGGAAAACATAAGTTATATCTCTTGCAATAACATCTATTGGAGTTTTTTTAGTATCGTGCCCAGCAATAATAATGTGACCTTTTGTAGGCTTAAGAACTCCTATTAAATTATAAGCAGTAGTTGTTTTCCCCGAACCGTTTTGACCAACTATTGTCACGAATTCTCCAGGGAATACATCAAATGAAACATCTCTAACTGCAACAGTCCCATCAGGATAAGCAAAAGTTAAATTTTTAACACTAATTATAGGCTCTATAGAGCTAGATTCCTTACTCGTTCCTTTTTCCTCTATTTTTAATGGCTTTAAAGATGAGATTTTAATGTTTAGCTTAGAAAAAATTGAAATGGCTTCTTCTAAAGTTAAAGGAATCTCATCAATGCTAAAGCCTTTATGCTTTAGTTCTATAGCAATTTCTGCGAGTTGTGGAACCCATAAGCCTAGTTTATCACGAAGATAGGGCAATTCTTGAAGAATGTTTTTTGGGCTTGTGTTCATTACTATTTTTCCTTGCTTATCCATTATTAGCACTCTATCAACCAATGTTATAAGCTCATCGATTTTATGCTCAACTATTAAAGTCGTAAGCTTATGCTCTTTTCTGATATCATCTATTACATGTAAGATTTCCGAAGCACCTCTTGGATCAAGGTTGCTTATTGGAGCATCTAAAACCAATACTGAAGGCCTCATAGCAAGAACAGCAGCTATGGCTAGCCTTTGTTTTTGTCCTCCTGATAAATCGTACACTATTCTATCTTTGAATTCACTAAGCCCTACGAATTCTAAAGCTTCATTTACTCTGCTTTTTACTTCTTCTGGCGGGAGCATTAGATTTTCTGGACCAAAAGCTACTTCATCTTCTACATAAAGGCATGTAAGTTGCTCATCTGGGTTTTGAAAAACTATTCCTATATGCTTAGCCATTTCACTAACAGTTGAATTAAGCACGTTTACACCATTTATTATAACTTCGCCTTCTAGCTTTCCTCCAAGTTTATGGGGAATCATTCCAGTAAGACATAAGCATAATGTGCTTTTTCCGCACCCAGTAGGACCAACAAGTAATGCCATTTCGCCTTTTTCAACATATAAATCTACGTTGTTTAAAACAGGTTTTTCTTGAAGAGGATACCAATAATTAACATTTTTTAAAAAAATAGGAGGGGGGTTTTCTAGCAATAATAACAGCCTCCGTTTTTAGCCTTTTACTACCATTACTCCTCTAAGGGATTCAACTTTTTGTAAAGCCCTAATAGCGTATAGCAATATAGCGGCAACGATTATTCCGTTTATTATCCTTTGAAGTACCAAATAAGCAATCAAGCCAAGTATCATTGAACCCATCCAAGGCCAAATTCCAAAGTAGATTCCGAATATTAAATCTACCCAGAAAGTCCATACAAAGGCTGCTGCAAACCAGTATACATAGCGAGGTTTATACTTAAAGTATGCCAAAACAAGCCATGTAAAGAATCCAGCTACAAGATAAGCTTGGCATGCTATCCATCCAAATGGATCGCCTGTTAATAATCGCAATATTGCCATTAACATTGCAGCTAACCAAGCCGTAATTCCATTGCTTCGCATAGCTCCAGGTAAAATTAGTATGGCATATAAAGGAACTAAAAACGTAGCTGCATTTATAAAATCTCCAAGAACACCCATTCCATGAATTATCACGTTAATTGCTGGTGAGCCCACAAGCATGTATATACGCGCAATTACGCCAATAACTACTGCCAACATTATGTCCAATGAAGATAGACCTTTTACGTCTGCACTTAGTGTTTCCTTGAAGCTCAACTTTCTTCCTCCTTTTGGCTTTTTTAATTGTATACCTCAATATTAGAATAAACTAAAGACATATTTAAAACTTACGCTATGTGTTTATGACTTTCTTGACTCCGCGCATAAGAAGCTAAAACCTTAACCCCTCTATGCTTGATTGTTTTTAAAGTATACATAAGCTGTGTTATGTCATTATTGGGCTGTTCCTGAAAGACAAATAGGAATCTCAGTAGTGTTTAGGTTCAAAAACGGTAGTTTATGTTACTTTCAGTCTTATGCTCAGATGAAAAAATAAAAGACAATAAAGATATTGCCATTCCAATTTTTAATCCGTTAGAAAAAGTTTTAAAGGAAAGATAATCATACATGTTGGGCTTGCATTTCAGCTTGTTTAGCTATTTGTAGAAACGTTTCATTAATGATTTTCTTCAATCTTTTAACTAACGGATGCTCCTTGTTTATTCTGTATATTACAGCTCTTTCCATCTTTTTTGATGCCTTTACCGATGCCTTTATTATTCCTAGCTCCTTTAGATCCTTGAAATTCTTGTACAATGTTTGCTTGCTCATTTCCAGCTCTCCTATGACCTAGCTTTTGCTGAAGTCGAAACAAGGGTTGCCTAAGAAAATATCCAGTATCCTAAGCTTAGGCGAGTAGTCAAACATCTTTAAGAGTATTGTCTCTAAGATACCTTATATCTGACTTTTGACATACTTAAGTATTTAATGTGACATGCTTGAAATATAGACATATCAAAACATTCTGGTGAAACTGAGAAATAGAGACTGTTGGTAAGCCAATATACATCTCTGGACAGTCTTGTCTATTGGCTCAGTAAAAAAGGTGAAAGATGGGAAGAGTTCAGAAAGCACTAAAAAAGTTTGCTAACGATTGATATCTGGATATCCATGAGAAAAACCTTAACCCATAGTAAAATACATTAAATAGCCGTTAGTGGAAGCTTTAAGAAAACATCGTCTATGGAGCTTTAAGCTTTTGAAAAGTTTAAACGCTCTATCTTGCTAGCTAGATAGCATAAACCTAAAGCAATTAAATGTATAAAGGCTTTATCCAAGCTTTAAAGCGGTTTAAACTATATCAATTATTTAAGTCTTTAAGTGCATCAAAAAAGGTTTATTTGAATTCAAATGTCCAAGGAGTCCATATTGCCGTTGGGTTTGGTGGATAATAGATTACATAAATTATTGTTATTGCTATAATAATTATACTTATTATAGTAGAATATTTCCATTTTTGAGGCGGATACCTGAATGTTCTACTTGGATAAGTGCCGAATGCTCTACCATCAAGCGCTAAAGATGTAACAACAGCTTTCTTAGCGCCCCTAAGTATTAATGGAAATAAGAATTTCTTAAAAGCCGCTATAAAGTTAAGTTTGCTATACTTTACACCTCTAATTTTTTGAGCATATGATATCATTGTAGCCTCATAAGCTATCAATGGAGAATAAATCAAAGCTAAAAAAGCTGACCATGCAAGCCTGTAGCTAACCTTTAACTGTTTCACCATAGTATATATTAAGTCTCTTGGTTGAGTTGTCCAAGTTAATATTAATGCAGACAAGCAAACAGCTATTCCTCTTAAGAATATAACATAGCCATAGCGTAAGCCTACTTCAGAATACGGTATCGAAAATAAAATTAAGTTAAGGTACCTTATATCTTGAGTTCCCCAATACCATTGAGCTTGAGCTGCAAATGAAAGTGGAGGCAGAATAACCATTGGAATAAATATAGGAAGAAGAATTTTCCATGGCCTTAAGAATTCACGAAAAGTAGGTTTACATGCTATTAAAGAAACTACTATAATTCCAAGTAAAATCAATAAATGGGTTACAACCTGTATAGAAAGTACAGCTAAAACAACAACACATCCAAGAAGAATAACTTTATCTAAGGGCGACATTCTATGGAAAATGGAGGATCTTCCCTTTAAATATACAAGTCCAAAAGGATCTTCAGGCAATCAATTCACCTTTACTATAAAATAGTAAAATCCATTAACTTATAAAGATTTCGCTTTGTTATCATTTATTTAGAAAACTTTAATTACATTATCAAAGCTAAATATAAAGCAGAAAAACAATGAAAAAGGATTTTCCAATTGGTAGCTTAATTTACTTACTTATTACAGTCCATACAATTGTTTTATATGCTTGGATTTCTGCTTTTATAGATTGGCAATCAAAAGCTTTACAAGATAGTTTACAAATCTTT
>JAVZFM010000119.1:1020-4997 GCA_038872815.1 Bathyarchaeia archaeon | reverse complement strand
TCATCCCCCTCATAAAATCTATAAACCTTAACGCTTCTATGCTTAATAGCTCAGCTTTGGGAAGTTCATCGAATTTCGTATGGGCTATGTTATGCCAGATTTGGAATAAGCTAATCCAATTCCATGCATGCCTGGCTTTGCAATTAGCCTTTTCGCGCCAACAAGGAAAATAATCATCAAGGCATGCGGTTCTATCCTTAAGGCTTGTATAGCTATTTCAATTATAGCGATAATGCTTTAATCTAGCCCATTTACAAGCTAATGTATGCAGGAATTTCCATTCGTATAAATGGGCTTAAATCCATATTTGCGCCTAGACTATTCCTTGTAAAGCTTATATGAAATCCTAAGAAGGCTTTTCTGTAAGGCTCAAATACTAGCCAAATCCATGCTTTTAGCTTGCCTATTTTAATTTGAGTTTCATCGATTAGGATACAACTCTACGCTATCAGGCTTAAACCTATTAGCTAGGCTTGAAAGCTTTTGAATCCAATTCCATATGGCGATATGGCTACGCTTAATCCAAATCTCTAAGGCTTGTAGAAAAAAAGTATAAATATACTTCGTAAAGCATAAAACCATATAGGCTATACTTCACGAATAATTAAGCCATTCATGGCTTATCATAACTAACCGTGGGAGAGCTTCAAATTAAGCTTAATTTGACAGAGCTTACTGTACAATAGTAAACTAGATAAGCATCAATACCTGTTGGACCTTTAGCAGGAAGATTTAGATGTAGCCTAACCTTTATCACAACCTCAGGTTCTTTTAAAAGTTCTAAAACAAGAGGCTCAAGAGAAGCAAGAGAAATTATCTCTGAATCTAGTATCAAATTTCATACCTCTTAGGCTCAATTAATAATATTATGTTCTAAGAAAACTTTGAATTTCATCTCTCTAAACTATTTAAATCTTACTGAGAACTATTCTTATGGAATTTAGAGTTCTCTAATGAAGAGTTAGTTTTCATTAAACCTTCGCTAATCCTCTAAAGCTGATTAATAGGCTTGATATATTTATTTGCTATGGCTTTATGCAGGTTCAACATAAAGCCATAATGTATAAAACCATATACTATTATAAAGTTTAGAGATATCATTTAATTTAGATTAACAATGAAGTGCTTGAGACTTTAAAAAGGTTTAATCCTGTTATTTCATCTTTTTCTCTTTTTAAAACTATTTTATACATTTTCATTACTATCTCGCATGAAATTGCTTCACCCTCATTAAAATGCCCAGCAATGGTTGAATAATCTTTTCTTCCTAAGCATACATGAGCATGAATTATCTTGGAATTATTCATTGTTGAAACATTTCCTAGCATTGAAACAATTTCTAGGTTTTCATCGAATCTTTTGTTTAAGTATTTTTTGTTTTCTAAATCGTAAAAAGCTATATCTGCCCATTTTAAAGCTCCAATTCCATAAAAAATTGCAAAATCTATATTGTTCTCTTGAGCAAAACTCTTTAAGCTTTGGATCACTTCTTTAAATTCAATTTTTATTAAAAAAGAATTCTTGTCTAATTTTAAGAATTTCATGAAACTTCCCTTCTTTTATTCTAAGAATATAAAGATTTGGGCTTTACTTTATGGATAAAGCCTTCAAGGCTTTATCCTGTCGCTTGCAACACTAACACTTAGCATCATCGAAAAGGCTTATGCCTTACTTAGCTAAGCTCTCTCAGAGGCAAGCGATTAAGCGCCCCTTAAGAATAGAGTATGTATTCGATAAATTAAATTTTATTATTTTTTAATGTTTAATAATTCATTTAAATTTAATTCAAAAGCCACTACAGGATTTTCTAACTCAAAGTTATTTAAAACCATGGGGTGGATCTCGCCTAAAATCCCTATTTCATGCTCTCCTTGATTTGATTCTAAGAACAATTCAGCAACTCTTCCTTGGATAAAACTTGGATGTTCTATTCTTTTTACTTCCCAATTTTCAAATCCTAGGTTAGATAGTAAAGAATATAAAGGTCCTTGGATATCCTCATAGCTTACTTTGTAATTGCAAATTGTTGCAGCCAATTTTTTCAATATTTTTGTTCTATTCGGTTTTGAATGATCTACTATCGCAACATCTCCACACTCAAAGATTTTTTGAGGGTAAACTACATGTCTATTTAAGCTTAAAAAATTTAATAAAACTGGTATAAGCCAATTTCTTAATACTGAATATTCGCTAGAAAGGGGATTTGCAACTTCAACGACTTCTCCTTCTTGTAGATTCATCTTATTGAATAGCGTATTTTTATTGCACATTATAAAACTTAATACTTCTTGGAAACCAAATCCAACCATTAAATCACGAATTAATCTTAGAAATTTTGTCATTGGTAATTCTTTTCCTATAGTCATAGTAAATGGGGTTATGGGTTCTAGCCTATCATAACCATATCCTATAGCTACATCTTCAACTAAGTCTACTTCATGTAAAATATCGACTCTATATGGCGGAATGAACACGTTTATTACATTTTTTTGGCTTGATGCTATATCATAACGCATCATTCTTAAAATTCTTAATATATCTTTATTAGAAAGCTTAATACCAATTATTTCTTCAATGGATTCTTTATTGATTTTAATTTTTCTTGGTCTTAAATTTGGAGTTATTACATGCTTATTTGGATAGATTATTTTTACTTTACCTATAATCCCTCCTCTTTCAACTATATTCGTAACCATTATATTGTTTACAAAATTAACTAAGCTTTCATCTGTTCCAGTTACATCTAAAAGCAAGTTCTTAGTTTTTGAAGTTACTTTAGTAAGGATTCCATTTATAATTGGAGGCATCGATAGCACTTTTTTATCAGAATCGTATAAAAGTGGATATCTAGGAAAATCCTTTATTAAATGGCCATATTCTCTACCCTTTTGTGTTTTTTCAAGTATTTCTATTCCATTCATTTCCTTTTCTTCATCTAAAGGAATGAACTTAATTTTTTCAGGTTCAACTCCGTTATAGAATAATTCATGCTTAACTTTGTCAAGATCATGAACCCCTATAGAAACTTTTTTTCTGTTCCTACAGTAAGTAACATGCAACTTTTCTTGAAGTTGCATTATTTGCCTAACAGCTTCATCGTTAAGGCTTATATTTTTTAAGACAGCACATGCTATATAAGGCCTAATGTTTTCAATTCCAGGAAGAACTTTTACAGAAACATCACTTTTATAAATTTTATACTTTGGAATTCCTCTTTCTTTTCCAAGTAAACCCTTTAATTCTCTTGCTATACCTTCAACACTTAATAAATCAGGTCTATCGGCTGTAACCTCAAGAAAAATTTCATCATCAACAATATCTTCTACTACGTATTTCAATGAGAAAAGCCTATATTTAATTTCTTCTATCGGTACGTTTAATCCAAGCAAATCGCATAAATCTTTATGCATAATGCTTATAGTTGGCATAAAAATCACTAAACATTATTCATATTAAAGCTTTTTTTCTAAGCCAATCCAGCTTTTTAGAGTAAAGATCTCTAATATCATTTATTCCTAAGCGAATCATTGCCAATCTATCAAACCCTATTCCCCATGCAATAACTGGAAAATCTATTCCTAAAGGCTTTAATACTTCTGGCCTAAACATTCCAGAGCCAACAAACTCTATCCATCCTAAAGTAGGATGCTTAACGAAAGATTCTATACTTGGCTCAGTGAATGGAAAATAACTAGGCTTAAATTTAACTTCACCTAATCCTAAAGCTTTTGAGAATTCCTTTAAGAATCCCATCAAATGCCTTATGGTTATTCCATAGTCCCCTATTATTCCTTCTAGTTGAGTAAATTCCATAGAGTGTTTAGCATCTAAAACATCGGGCCTAAATACCCTTGATAAGCAAAACATTTTAATTGGAGCCTTTTTATGAGTTGATAAATACCTCATAGAAACAGCTGTAGTTTGTGTTCTTAATACAAGCCTTTTTGCTATATTTGGATCCCACTTATGGCCCCATC
>JAVZFM010000119.1:0-1010 GCA_038872815.1 Bathyarchaeia archaeon | reverse complement strand
AAGATCCAGTGATCCATCCGTTTTCATGGGTTTTTTTAACTTTTTCCATAAGGTTTTTATCCTCTATTTCTCCAAAAGCTGGATTCTTAACTAAATAGCTTCCATGGATTTCTCTTGCTGGATGATCTTGAGCTTGGAATAACACATCAAAATTCCAAAATTCTGTTTCCACTAATGGGCCTTCATATTCTTCAAAACCCATAGATAAAAGAATTCTTCTAGCTTCTTCCATGAATTCTACATAAATTTGTTTCTTACCTGGAAACACTAAAGGTGGAGCTGTTGTTATGTCATATTCTACAAGCTTTACTTCTTTCCATCTTCCACTTAAAATAAGGTCAGTTGTTAAAGCTGTAACTTCTTGAATTGTTGGAGTTTTTTTTATTAAACTCAACCCTAAATCGGTTAATTGAAATTCTCTAAAAATTTTCTTTTCAAGAATTACTAAGTTCCTACTCTTTAGTCTTTTAAGCGATTCAAGATATTCTTTTTCTAATTCCTTAACTTGAATTTCCCCTCTTTGATTTATTTGTTTTAAAAGCTCTTCATCAAGATCTATTTCTGGAAATCCTTCAGCTATAAGAAAAATATCATTTTCTTGCTTTTTTATTTCAGCCAAATTCTTCCTTTTTATCCATCCTAACGCTACGGGTAAGAAACTTTCTTCTAAGTTGGATTTTAAAGCAGCCTCTTTTAATGAGACTTTTCCACCAATCTCCAAAACAGTTTTAACTAGTCTTCTTTCAGGTAATCCAATTTTTGCATAGAGTTTTCCTTCTTCATTTAACTTTATAACTTCTAGTTCTTCTTCATTAATGAAGACTAAATTCTTACTTGAAAGTGATAGCATAGCTCGCATTATAGATGCTTCTTCAAGTTGAGTTTCTTTTTTCAATTCTTCAGGCTTGCATTTTCCTCCTAATTTCTCTAAAGCTTTAAGGATTTTAAATTCATTAGTCCTAAGTTTTATAACTTCTTCCTTAGCCAACTTTATCACAAGACCTATTTTT
>JAVZFM010000118.1:0-4999 GCA_038872815.1 Bathyarchaeia archaeon | reverse complement strand
AATGAATTGAAGAATTCTTTAAAAAAATTTAATGAACTTAACGATAAGATTGATAAGCTAAAAATAGAATTTAAAAATGAAAGTTTTAAAGAGTTTATAAAAGTTAAAATGGAAACAATGAATGCTTTTAATGAGATGTTAAAAAAAGAAAGCGAGCTCGAACATGAGAAAAGCCATTTTTTAGAATCCTACGGCTCATTGCTTTTAATTTTAGAAGAGGAAACTAAAAATCTTTTATCTTATTTGATGCAAACTTTCCATGAATAAATTCTTTGCTTAAAGCCTTACTTGATAATAAAAGCATAATGGCTAAATAATTAAGCCTAGATAAACATATAAATTCTAAAGCTTAGTCTTGATCTTAAAATACACTAGGCAACGATACATACTATAGAAAATTCAGAATGTTAAAAATAAACAAGCTTATAGATTGTCATGAAGAATTTAACTTTAAAAAAGCATAACAATGAAAGTTAGCTCATAATTTTGCTATTCTTATTATTAGATCAATTGTAGAGTTTATCGCATCCAGCTTGCTAGCCATTTTGCTAATCTCAAAAGCTCTTTTTGAATAAATATTCGAATTAAGAATTTGCTCAATTGCATCGCTTATGCTTTTTTCATTTAATTGATTTTGGAAAATTACTTTAGCAAACTTCAATTGAGAAGCCCTTCTTGCGTTAGCATATTGTTCAGTTTGATCAGGTTCAGGTATTAAAATCAAGGGTTTTCCATAGCTTAAAGCCTTCATTATTGTTCCATGTCCAGCTCTACTTATGATTAAATCGCATGCTTTTATGATTTCATATTGAGTAAAAGAATCTATCCAATCGTAAACTGTTATTCCATCAACCTTTTTAGGGTAGTTGGTTCCATCGAATTCTCCCTTCGATAAAATAATTTCATACTTATTGGATAAATTGCTTAAAAGCTTGATCAATTTTTTTGAAAAGAAATTCCTATCGATTTTTGGACCGCTTACTTGAGCATAGATCACTTTTTTATAAGGATTAAACCCAAATTTTTCTTTCAATCGTGTTCTTTCATCGATTTGATTAGGCTTAGCTGTTATCATTGGGCCTATGAACTTCACTTTTTTTAAATATCTTTTTGGGATTGCCAAATTGTTAATACAAATAGTGAAAGGTGGAGGAAAATCTGGTATAAGTATAAAATCGCTTAAGCCCCATACGCCTTTAATAAGCGTTCTTATGAATATCCATGAGATATTTGCTATAAAAAAGAAAAATTTATCCATTAAACTTATTCTATTAATGGATGGCTTCTTTACTATATGAATAGTATATTGATTTAACATTAAAATACTCGGGATTTCTAATAATTTAGCTGCTATAAGCGGAGATGCTCTTGAATCAGAAAAGACTACGTTTGGTTTATACTGTTTTAAATTACGAATTTCTTTAATAGTTTGTTTTAAAACTTTTCTTCCTCCTAAAGAGAAACCGCTAGTTGCAGCAGTTAATTTAAAATCTATACTTCCATCATGTCTAACCCTATAGCTTATTGGAAAGCTTTCAATAGTTTTAAATCCTATTTTTTTAGCATAATCAAGTCCATCTAAATATGAAGCTATGGCTACATCTACTCCTTTTTCGATTAGCTTACGGGCTATAGGCTCGCATCTAGTAACATGACCTAAGCCTATTCCATTAGGAGCTATGTAAACTTTCATCTCGCATACTGCCTTTCTAGCCTTTGCTTGTTTGTATAGAATTTAAGTTTTATATAATAAAGCTTAAAATCTTAACGGATTAGAAAGATTTAAGGATTAAAACATTAAGATTTATTTATTCCAAGTAGTACAAATTCAATATAAATAAACATATTAAAAAGCTTAAAACAGGAGAATTTATTTTGCCTTTCCCAAAAGCTATAGATTATCATAAACCAAACAAACCTTTGGTTCCTAATTGTTATGGGATTTACTATGTGCTAACAAGCGTTTGCTATTGGTTCATTATAGCTTTTTTAGGAATAATGGAGACAAAAGCTCTTTCATTAGCAACTTCTGTTTTATTTGGTGGGACCATGGGGCTTTTTGATGATATGGTTGATTTAAAATGGAAGTATAAAGCTATTCTACCAATTTTTGCTGCACTTCCGCTTATGGTGCTTAAACCTTCTGATAGAACAACTATAGCCATGATTTTTTTTGGAAAAGTTGACTTAGGCAATCTTTTTTTTATTTTATTAATTCCAATCTTTGTTACAGTAACCACAAATGTTT
This sequence comes from Bathyarchaeia archaeon, assembly GCA_038872815.1. GTDB lineage: Archaea > Thermoproteota > Bathyarchaeia > 40CM-2-53-6 > JAVZFM01 > JAVZFM01. The sequence continues at coordinate 2,751 of JAVZFM010000118.1, read as the reverse complement.
ATAACCAATTAGGAGGTTTAAATGGGCTAGAAGCAATATCCGGAACAATATTATTTCTAGGACTTATTTTAGCATCTAAAGATTTAATCCTTTTATCTATTCCACTCTTATCATTAATAGCCTTAAGCTATTTAAGCTATAATGGAAAAGCATTCATAGGCAATGTTGGTACTTTTTCAATAGGCTTAACTTTAGCTGTGTATGCTATTCTAATGAATTTAAAATTGTTCTTGGTTATTTCATTAACTCCATTTATAATAAATTCGCTTATGATACTATTTTCAAGGTATTTTCTTCATGAAATGGCAGAAACTTTTATAGATGAAAAAGGTTTTTTAAAGGCGAATAAAATAAGGAGCTTAAGAACATTGATTTTGCATTATAAGCCCATGAAAGAGCATCAAGCTGTGTTTGTAATATGCTTTATAGTAGCTTTGTTTGTGATTATTTCATTAGCAATATTCTGGATAGCTAGTTAAAGATTTAATTCAAATAATAAGGGCATTAATGAATCTCAAAAAGAATTGAATGAAAATACAGGCAGAGAAACAAGACTGAATACAAAGAAATGTATTTCTTGTACCCTTTCGTATATGTGCTGAAAGCCTGAACAAATAAAAAAGGTATTGGAATCTTCATTAATAACATAAAATGAAGAAAGATAACCATGAGATTTAAATATCTAAAGGATGTAGTTTTTGGACCAAAACTCTTAACAATTAAGTAAAAAAGCTAAAAAGAAATATAAGTTTGTAAAATATTATCTTTTAAATGGAAAAAGTTATATAGAAGTTATAACTATCAAACCAAGTGGGTGAAAGAAAAAATGGTAAATTGGAAAACAATTACTGGAATTGTTTTGGCCTTTATAATTGGCTTTGCTTCCGGCGCTTTGTACATGAGCTATACTGTTCCTAAACCTGTCGAAAAAGTCCATATACTTTTTGGATTAGATTGGGTAATTTATGGTAGGCATGCAGCCTATTTTGTAGCACTTGAAAAAGGATTTTTTGATCAAGAAGGGCTATCTGTTGAAATCATAAGGGGTTATGGATCAGCAGATGCTGTGCAAAAGGTTGCAACTGGAAAAATAGATATAGGATTTGGAGATATGTCATCATTGATAATGACAAGAGCTAAAGATCCAAATGTAAAGGTCAAAATGGTAGCAATGATATATGCTAAAGCTCCTTTTGCAGTTTTCTCATTAAAAACTTCAGGAATAACAAAACCAAGTAATTTAGAAGGAAAGAAAATTTCAGCTGCAGGCCCAGGTGATGTCAATTATATTTTGTTTCCATATTTTGCAAAATCAACAAAAATAGATGCAAACAAAGTAAGCTGGGTATTTTTGGATCCAACTCTTAAAACTCCAGCTTTAATAAAGGGAGAGGTTGATGCAATAACAGAGTTTGCTATGCAAAAGCCAGTTGTAGAAAAAGCTGCTGAAGAGAAAGGCGGAGCAAATATGTTTTTATGGGCCGATTATGGTGTCACTCTATATAGTAATGGAATCTTAGTTAGTGAAAAATGGATAAACGAGAGGCCTGAAGTAGTAAGAGGTTTTGTAAGAGCTGTTGTAAAAGGATTCATTTATACTTTTCAAAACCCAGATGAGGCAGTAGAAATATTGCTTAAAAGATATCCGTTATTGGAGAAAGATGTTGCAAGAGCTGAGATCGATATAGTTAAAAGCCTAGTATTAGTTCCCGAAGCTGAAGCAAACGGTATAGGATATTTCGATAGAGCCAAAGTACAAGCTACTATAGATGCGATTACAGAAGCTTATGGATTAACTGTTAAAGTAAGCCCAGATGATATTTATACAAGTGAATTCTTACCAGGAAAAATATCTCTTTAAAAAAGAAAACAATGAATAATGATGCTTAATGGAAATAATAAAACTAAAGGAAGTTACAGCTGTTTACTATGGTAAACATTCATCCACATTAGCTGTTAAAGATGTTACACAATCTGTAAACGAAGGAGAATTTATCAGTATAATTGGTCCAAGTGGTTGTGGAAAAAGCACATTACTTAAAATCGTTTCTGGATTGTTACAACCAACTAAGGGTGAAGTTTACATTAAAGGTATAAAAGTTGAGGGGCCTCAACCAGGCATTGGTATGGCTTTTCAAGATCCAAACCTTTTACCATGGAGAACTGCAATAAAAAATGTTTTACTTCCTATAGAAATACTAAAAGAAGATCTGGATAAGTATAAGAAGAAAGCTCTAGAACTTTTTAAGCTTGTAAACTTAAGCGGTTTTGAAGAAAAATATCCATGGGAGCTTTCAGGAGGAATGCAACAAAGAGTATCATTAATTCGTGCTTTAATCCATGAACCAGATATTTTATTGTTAGATGAACCTTTTGGTGCATTAGATGCTCTTACTAGGGAAGAAATGAATTTAGAGCTACAGAAAATATGGATGGCAAAAAAGAGAACGATCCTTTTTGTAACACATAGCATTCAAGAGGCCGTTTTCTTATCAGATAGAGTAGTTGTAATGAGTCCAAGACCAGGAACTATCGTACATGAAGAAAAAATTGAGCTAAAAAGACCAAGGAGTTTAGAAATGATAGGCAATCCAGAATTCGTTAAATACATAAATTCTTTAAGATTTAAGCTCGGCTTAAAGGGGGATCAGAATAATGAGTGGTAGGACTTTAAAAGAAAGTAGAACGGAAAAAATAAAATCGGCTATAATGGCTTATATCCTTCCTACTATAACCCTTTTTGCTGCAATA
>JAVZFM010000117.1:0-5014 GCA_038872815.1 Bathyarchaeia archaeon | reverse complement strand
GAAAAACTGGTTATGGGGAACTAACTAAAATATTCTTTAGTGAGCAATAATAGCTTAACAATAATTTCATGATACTTTATAAGAAAGCTTTTTAAAATTTAGAAATTTTGTAAAGGAATAAAAAAGGTGAGAGTTATTGGTCAGTTATCTATTCTAAATACTTATGCTTTATCAAGAGTCCTCATAAAAATTTTAGATATTGGTTTTTAGCTATGGAAAATACGGTTATCTAATAAACGATTATTTAAGTGTGCCCATACTTAGTTGGAATAGAATTTGAACAATATTTAAATGATGAATCGATTACTTTATTAAATAAGAATTTTGTGGTTACTATTAAAGAACTATATTGAGCTTATGGGCTAATAGCTTAGCATGTCCCATCTACGACTCAAAAAACTTTAAAGGTCATGGCGATACTGGCAAGATAAGCTTACCATCCTAATGGTGACATTCCTAAGCTTTGATGGACTCTTAAGTGGTTATATCCATAGGCCAGTATTTGAGCCATTGCGTTTATGGCTAATAGGCTTTTAGCGTTTATATTATTGTAAAAGCCTTTAAGCCTTTCTTTAAGCGTTCTAAATTAACGCTCTATGGCGTTTCTTTTTGCCAAAAGAAGCCATCTTAAGCCAATTTGGCTTAATGCCCATGGATACCATGGCCCGCCATCAACCAATACTAAAGGCTTGTTTGAGCAAGCCTTTAAGGCCTTTTTAAGGAATATATAGGCGTTTAAGCTTGATCTATGTCAAGAGGCATAAATAGCCAATATTTCCTTCGTATCCACGTCTATAGCAGCCTATAAATAAAGCCATTCTCCATTAAGCTTAGTCTTAGTTTCATCTATGGCTATAAGCCTTCTAAGCTTTGATGGACCATGGTAGGTTAAGGCCTCAAGTCTATGAACCCATAGCCTAACAGCTTCTTTGCTAACCTTAATTAAGCCATAACGCTCAGTTATAGCTCTTAAGCTTAAACCAGCCAAGTAAAAGATTATAGCCCAAACATTCTTCTCAAGCGAAACCTTATTACGCTTAGCTTATTAGCTTTAATTAGTCTTTAAAAGCCTCTTAAAGGCATACCTGGCTAGATCATCAACTAAATAGGCTTAAGAGGCCGACAAAAACCTTATCTTGCCAGTATCGATCAACCTGAGTCAAAAGGATTAGCTCATGCAATAATGATTGCTGAAAATTTCTTAAAAAACGATTCATTCGTGATGTATTTAGGAGATAATATGCTTAAGCAAGGAGCTAAGCCTTTAATTGAGCTTTCTAATAAAAATAAAAGTGATTGCGTTATAGGAGTATCAAAAGTTAAGGATTCAAGTCGTTATGGAGTAGTTGTTTTCAATAAAGAAGGCGGAATAGAAAAGCTTGTAGAAAAACCAAAGGAACCGATAAGCGATTTTGTATTGATAGGCGTATACGTCTTTAATGAAAAAATCTTTGATGCTGTTAAGCAAATAAAGCCTTCTTGAGGTGGAGAATATGAAATAACAGATGCTATCCAAATCTTGCTAGAACAAAAAGCTAGAATAGACGTTCAATTCGTTAAAGGATGGTGGAAAGACACAGGTAGGCCTGAAGATTTACTCGAAGCAAATAGGCTTATTCTTCAAGAATTAAAGCCTTCAATTAAATGCTCAATCAATTCTAATGTAAGCCTTTTTGATCCAGTAGCTATAGGTGGAGGAACAATAATTCATGATTGCATAACCACAAGGGGACCAACAATTATAGGAGATTATTGTGAAATAGGTCCAAATGCTTATATAGGCCCATATACTAGCGTAGGGAATAGTGTAACCATAAGGAATAGCGAAGTAGAAAATTCAATAATCATGGATAAAGCTTATATGGATTGTGGAAAAAGAATAATTGATAGCTTAATAGGGAGACAAGTAAGAATAGTTAGTCATGAAGCAAATATGCCTAAGGGTCATAAGCTTATTCTTGGAGATATGAGTTATGTAACCGTATGAACTTCAATATTATTACTGAATTCAATTCCTAAGTATCTCCTCACATAAGGAATTTAACCCTTATTGGTAAATAAGTTTGGGTAAATTAAGAAAGTTTAAAATAGCAATCCGAAAATTTTAAAGGTAAAGTGAAAATGTCGGTTAATTTAATGTTAGAAGTTGGTTGTGGAACAAAAGCTAAAGGAAAGCAATATGCATTTGATCCAAAAATAAAAGCAGATGTATATGTGGATATAGAAAAGCCTGAAGTAAAAATAGATAGCTTTGTATTGGCTGACGCTCAATTTTTGCCATTCAAAGACAAAGCTTTTATAAATGTTTATGCATCGCATTTAATAGAACATCTGCCAAACCCTCTAAAGTTTTTAAAAGAAGCAAGAAGAGTTTCTTATGGAAAACTTTATCTATGGCTTCCAAATAAATTTGGGAAAGGAGCACACCAAGATCCTTCTCATTTACATACATTCACTTATTTTAGCCTTAAAAAATTGCTTAAAAAAGCTGGATATTCTAGTTTTCATGCTCCTAACATAACTATAAGTGGGAAATTGCCTAAATTTATCAGAAGAATTCTCATGATCATGCTCTCGATTTTTCTTGAAGAATTGCAAATAATAGCATGGTAATTAAGCTTTGTTTAGATTTTAACTTAACCTCACGAACTTAATTAAATTTAGTGAATGTACCTTTATATCTAATGTGGTCTTTTAAAATTATACTATTCTGGAACTTTTCTTAAGGATTGTACAAATTTTCTTTTTTGGATTAATTTCTTTATAATCTTTTACATTTTTATCTTTTTTTGGAAGTAATAACTTTAAAGCTTGTTTTATGGCAAAGCATATTTCAAAGATAATATACGGGGCTAAATGTCTTCTACCTAAGTTTTTCAGATTACTCCATATCATATTCCTTAAATTAAAATATGCTTTTTGAAAATATGTCCAATAAGGATCTCTAACAAAAGTATATGCATGAAAATGCCATTAAATTGCTTTAGGATCGTACGCGCATCTATATCCTGCTAACCTAAGCCTCCAGAAAAAATCTGTTTCATCGTATAAAACAAAATAATCTGCAAAATAATCTGGATCTAAAAATCCAATATTTAATGCAATCGTTTTTCTAACCATAAATGCTAAGCCTGGTAATGAAGCGATATCTTCAATATCTCCACTTTCATTATCTCTGCTAAATCCAGCACGTCCGCTTGGATATCTGATATAGCCACCTATGCTATCAATTTCGCCATTAAGTTTTAATACTTTACCTCCAACAGCACCAATTTTTGGATCTTTTTTAATTAAAAAAGCATACGTTCTATCCAATCTTTGTTAAGGATGGCATCATTGTTTATAAAAGCAACGTATTCTGAGTTTGCATTTTTTATTCCAACCTAGCATCCTTCAGTAAAGCCAAGATTTTGATTAAGAGCTATTAGTTTTATTGAAGGGAGAGATTTGATGAGTTCTATGCTTTTATCAGTTGAACCATTATCTACAACAATTATCTCTATATTTTTTATAGTTTGATCCATAATAGAGCTTAAGCATTTCCTTATGATTCTCTCTCCATTACGATTCAAAATAACTACAGTTGCGTCATACTCTTTATTCATTTCTTCTTAATCACTAACTTTATTTCAATTTCATTAAATATAGCGGCTTTTGATAAAAATTGTTGGCTTAAACTATTCAAAGCATATATGTCTGGTCAACATAGCCTTAAAAAAGACTTAAACATAGGTTATATTGAAGTTAAAGCTGAAGCATTGGATAATGTTTTGAACGAACTTGCATTAAATAAATTAGATTGGGTCAAAATAGACGTTGAAGGTGCAGAATTTGAAGTGCTTAAAGGTCTTGAGAATTCTTTAAAAAAGTGTCCTAAAGTAATAATAGAAGTTATGAGTGAAAACTTTAATAAAGTGGTTGAATTCATGGAAAAACTTGGTTATTCTGTTGATTTAATCGAAGACTCAAAAACTTCTGAATCCGTGTATGTATACTGTACAAGAAGTGCATAAAATGATTAAAGTATTGATAGCTCATTCAGGTGGAATAGGTGGAACTAAAGTAGTTGCTGATAGAATATCATCTTATTTAAGCAATATAGGCTATGAGTGTGAACAATTAATCTTGCCTACTAATTTTTTTAAGAATAGATTGTTTCTTAAGTTTCCATTCTCGATTTTAGATGCTTGGCTGAATTTTTATGAAATAAGAAGAAAAACTAGGCAAGTATCAAAGTACGATTTAATAATTGCTCTTCAACCTCATTCATTATACATTAAACATAGGCGTATGTTAATTATTTTTCAACATCAATTTAAACAAGCTTATGAGTTATTAAGTTATTACTTAGCAAGTAAAAATTTCTTAAAAAAGATTAGTCATATAATTAATGCTTTAAATAGAAGAATCATAGATAGAATAGGTTTACAATGGATTAAACGCTTTCCAATTATGGCTATTAGCCAAACTGTGAATGAACGATTAAAAAAGTTTTGGGGGTTAAACGCTACTAAAATAGTATAGCCAGGGGGTTATGATGAAGAAATAGAATCTTGTGGCGAAGATTACGTGCTATACCTTGGTCGTCTTGATTGGAATGTTAAAAGGATAAAGCTAGTGTATGAAGCTGCTAAACTATTGCCAAATATTCCTTTTGTTGTAGCTGGAGATCCTAACCCTCCTCCAAAAGAAGCTCAAAACCCGCCAAAAAACATTAAATTGATTGCGCATAATTCTATGTTTTCAACTAAAGAGAAGCAAGAATTGTATTCACGAGCTTTTTGCATAGTTTTTCCAGCAAAGGATGAAGATTATGGTTTGGTTCCAATAGAAGCTATGTCTGCTGGAAAACCTTGTATTGTATGTAATGATGGTGGTGCTGTAACTGAAACGATTATCCATAAAAAAACTGGATTAATAGTTCCACCAAATCCATTAGCAATTGCTAATGCAATTTTAGAATTAAGGCATACATCTAAATTTTATCGTGAATTATGCTTACAACGTGCTAGAC
>JAVZFM010000116.1:0-5097 GCA_038872815.1 Bathyarchaeia archaeon | reverse complement strand
GTAGCTGCTAATTATGGTGGTATAAGCGTAACAAAAATAACAATTCTTAGCATGTTTATAAGCGGTGGGCTGGCTGGAATAGCAGGAGCTATTGAAATCTGTGGAGTACATGGTAGATTGCTCGATGGCATAGTGGCTGGATATGGCTATATAGGCATAGTTGTAGCCCTTCTTGGAGAGCTACATCCAGTAGGCACAATCCTTTCTGCAATTTTTTTTGGAGCTATGATAGTAGGAATGCAAGAAATGCAAAGAGCTATAAGAGTACCACTTGCTTTTATACAATCGATGGAGGGATTAATAATAATCCTTGTATTGGTTACATCGTTAATAATGCAATATAAAATCACTTTTAAAAAGGAGTAAGTGAGATTTTGGAAATCTTTATAATCCAAGCAATATTGGTTAGTATATTAGCAGCTACTTTTCGTTTAGCAACTCCAATAATGCTTGCTGCCTTAGGCGAGGTTATTGCTGAAAGCGCTGGAGTATTAAACCTTGGCGTTGAAGGTATAATGTTAATGGGTGCTTTTACAAGTTTTTGGATAACTTATTCTACTGGTAATTTATGGCTAGGAATTTTTGTTGGAATTTTTGTAGGATGTTTAATGGGCTTTCTAATGGCTTTCCTTAGCGTAACGCTTAGCCTTGATCAAGTGCTTTGTGGTATGGGTTTATACTTCCTTGGTTTAGGGCTTTCAGGATTTTTCTATAGAGTGATCTTTGGAGTAAGAACAACTCCTCCAATTATTGAAGGAATTAAAGATTTTCCAATACCTTTTTTAAGCCAAATACCATTGATTGGGCCAATACTTTTCAATCAGGATATTTTGGTTTATTTAACCTATGGATTACTTCCACTTTCAGTATTCATTATTTATAAAACTACTTTTGGACTAAAAGTTCGTGCTGTAGGAGAGAATCCTAGAGCTTCTGATACATTAGGAATAAATGTTTATTTAATTCAATATACTTGTACTACGATTGGAGGGGCTTTAGCAGCTTTAGGAGGAGCTTACTTAAGCCTAGCGCATCTTCATACGTTTTGGGAAGGAATGACTTTAGGACGTGGTTTTGTAGCTGTTGCATTAGTTTATTTTGGAAAATGGCATCCTTATAGAACTTTTATAGGAGCATTAATATTTGGATGGGCTTATGCTTTCCAAATGTGGCTTCAAGCAGAAAAAGCACCAGTTCCTTATCAAATTTTACTTATGTTCCCATACGTGCTTACATTAATTGTTCTAGCTTTAGTTTCCAGAAAAGCTCGTGGTCCTGCATCATTAGCAATTCCCTATAAAAGAGAATAAATTTGCTTTTATAGCCCCTAGCAAGATAATGTTTTTTCTTAATTTTAAGAAAAATTATCGGATCTGAATTTTTTCAAACTTTTATCAATAAATACCTCTATTTAAAACCTAATTAGGTTTAAACTTGGTGAGAGTTAAATGTTAAAAGTTTTGGTACGAGATTTTAAAAACAGCAATTTATGCTATGATTTTACTCATAATCCTTTTTGTAATAGACTTAATTTTTAAAACGATTCCTCAAGCTATACTTGCAATACATTCCTTAAATTCAAGCTATATTAGTTTTTCAATTTGCTATAAAGTAATAAGCAGTTTAAGTGAAGCTACATACTACTCTATGAGAAAAATTTCTGGAATAGCTGTATTGCTTTCAGCGCTTACATCGATGCTTGGTATTGGCACCTCAGCAGCTTGGTTCATTTTCAGGTTTAGTTGTAGGTTTTGCAACCCAATCAATTCTTATGCATTCAATAGCAGGAATTTCTATAGGGATTTTAAAGCCTTTTAAGCATGGAGACTTAATAACAATAGCTGGATATACTGGAATAGTTAAAGACATTAAGTTGATGCATACTGTTCTTGAATCTCAAAATGGGAATAAAGAGCTTTTAATTCCTAACGGTAAAATCATTAGAGAAATCTTAGTTAAAACATTGAAAAATACTTAAAGCAATTAATTTATTTAGAAAAGCTTATATTTTCGATAATGCTAAAAAATTAAAATCCTTTAAGATTTAATAAGCTAATAGAAAAGGTGGTTAAGGATAAAATGCTTGTCCCCATTATAATTGGAATTAGCATTTTAGCTTTAGCAATAGCACTTTATCTAGTAACATACATAATGAAGCAAGAAATTGGCACTGAAAGAATGAAAGAAATTGCTAGTTCTATTAAAACAGGAGCTGAAACCTACTTAAAACGTCAGTATAAAACTATTAGCATAATTGCCATAATCTTTGCTATAATTTTTGCTATTATTATTAAAGATCCAATAAACCCATACTTAGGAATTCAAACAGCTTTTGGATTTATTTTAGGAGCTTTATGCTCAAATCTAGCTGGTTATATGGCCATGTATATATCTGTTAGAGCAAATGTAAGAGCGGCAAATGCTGTTAGAAGTAGTTTTGATAAAGCTTTAAAAATAGCTTTCAGAGGTGGAACAATATTTGGGCTTTCAGTAGTTTCTATGAGTTTACTTGGAATTACAGCTTTATACTTGCTTTTAGGAGATCCAAAACTAATAGTTGGGTTTGGTTTTGGAGCAAGCTTTGCAGCACTTTTTGCTCAGTTAGGTGGTGGAATCTATACAAAAGCAGCTGATATGAGTGCAGACATGGTTGGAAAAGTTGAGGCTGGAATCCCAGAAGATGATCCAAGAAATCCAGCAGTAATAGCTGATTTAGTAGGCGATAATGTAGGCGATATAGCTGGAAGAGGAGCCGATTTGTTCGAATCAATAACTGGTGAAAACATTGGAGCAATGATACTTGGATTAGCTCCAGCAGTTTATTCGATTTATGGAATCAATGGGGTACTATTTCCTTTAATTGCAAGAGCCTTTGGTTTAATTGCAACTATAATTGGAGTTTTATTCGTGTTTGCTAAGGAAAAAGAAGATCCACTGAAACCATTGATAAGAGGCTTAATGGTTACTGGAGTTTTATGCATTCTAGGATTTTACATATTGACTTGTTACTTGTTAAAGAACTCTTTAAACCTATTCTTTGCAGCTTTAGTAGGCATAATCGCAACAATAATAATTGCTTTTATTACTGATTACTATACTTCTTACAATAGAAAACCAGTTCAAGAAATTGCAAAATCAGCTCAAGGAGGTCCAGCTCCTGGAATAGCTACTGGGCTAAGCGTAGGAATGGAATCAACAGCTCTTTTTGCGATAACGATTTCTGGAGCTATTTTAGTAGCCTTTTTGCTTGGAAGTGGATTAGAAATTTTAAGTGGAAAAGATTTTTGGGAAAATATGCAAAAAGGAGTTTATGGAACAGCTATAGCAACAATGGGTATGTTATCTTTAACTCCAATGATTTTAGCTATGGATGGATTTGGTCCTATAGTCGATAATGCTGGAGGAATAGCAGAAATGTCAGGAATATCTAAAGAAGCTATAGAGACCATAGAAAAAATGGATGCTGTTGGAAATACAACTAAAGCTTTAACAAAGGGTTATGCTGTTGCTTCAGCAGCTTTATCAGCTTATTTGCTATTTTCAGCTTTTCTTGAAGTTGCTGGTTTAAAAGGAATAGATTTAGCTAAGCCAGTAGTGTTTTTAGGAGCGTTTATAGGTGCAATGATCATATTCTTGTTTAGTTCTTTAGCGATTAAAGCTGTTGGAAAAACGTCAGCTGAAATGATTAAGGAAATTCGTAGACAATTTAAAGAAATTCCAGGAATAATGGAAGGAAAAGCAAAACCAGATTATTCAAAATGTATAGATATAAGCACTAAGGCTGCATTAAAAAACATGATTTTACCAAGCATTCTTGTAGTAATGGTTCCAATAATCGTAGGAGTAGTTTTTGGAGCTGAAGCTGTTGGTAGCTTATTGATGATTGGAACCATAGTTGGAGTACTTGTAGCTTTATACATGAACAATGGAGGAGCTGCGATGGATAATGCTAAAAAGTACGTAGAGTCTGGATACTTAGGTGGAAAAGGAACTCCAGTTCATGCAGCTACAGTAATAGGCGATACATTAGGAGATCCGCTTAAAGATACTGCAGGTCCATCATTACATGTAGTAGTCAAGCTTTTGAACACTATTACTTTAGCTTTAGCACCACTATTCATTTACTATGCTTTATTAAGTTTTTAATAAATTTAGAAATAAACCCTGCAACGATCACAATACCATCTACCAATAGGTAAAATCCAAACCAATGGATTTTTACAAAATGGACATAATGGACACCAAACTGGAGCAACTGGAACTATTGGTATAGGCATTGGAATTGGATAGAAAGGCACATATCCATATAAGCAATAGTAAGGATTATGAAAAATTAAGCCCATTTCATTTCACCTCAATTTAATTAAAGCATTTTACTAAATAATAAATTTGTTCTTTATTTCCATTTTAAAAAATGCTCCCACCCAATGTTTTTAATTTCTTCTTCAACCTTATCTTTTTGAATGATTAGCTTTTTTTCTTTTATTGCCTCTCCAATTCTATATAAGTTTCCACCAACTTTTAAAACAGATTTTAAAGCTTTATTCCATCCATTTGGCTTTATGCATACTAAAAGCTCATATTCTTCTCCACCTTCATATAAAGCCAATTTTAATGGATCTAATCCTTTTTTTAAAGCAAACTTATTTATTTCTTTTGGAATGGGTATTTCTGAAATTTTAAAACCAACTTTGCTGGCTTTTGAAATCCAGTAAAGAGATTTGGCTAAGCCATCGCTAACATCCATACATGCTGTAACGCTTTTAGTTTTTGCTAAAGCTAGAGCTTCCTTAAGCCTAGCTTTTGGAAAATATGCAGACTTTAAAGCATTAAGCTTTATTTTAGGAGGTATTGTTTCTATATTTTTTATTATGTTTAAAAATAAAACCCTTAAAGAATATGTTCCTTTCGGACCTTTTCTTATATCAGCAGGAATTTTTAGCTACTTTTGGGGAGAAAAATTATTAACTTTCTATTTTTCTCTATTTTAAGTTATGAACAAAAGAGAAAAGGGATTTAGTATTTTAGAACTACTTCTTGTCCTTTTAATATTTTCTTTACTTTTCATTGTTTTTAGTTTTCCCTTCATAAATTTTT
>JAVZFM010000115.1:0-5168 GCA_038872815.1 Bathyarchaeia archaeon | reverse complement strand
ACAGGTTTTGAAATAGTTAAATTGATTAAGCCTAAACTTGCTTTACCTTATCATGGAGAAAAGTTGAAGGAGTTTGTAAACTTAGTTTCAAGAAAAATCCCAAACGTGAAATCAAAAGTGTTGAAAATTAATGAAGAAATAGTGTATCCATAGTTAAGGTTGTGATTGAAATGAATGAAAAATTAAAAATAGATTTTTGTAAAACTTTAATTAAGATTGGAGCAATTAAATTTGGAGTTTTCACCCTTACTAGCGGAAAACTAAGCCCTTATTACATAGACTTAAGGCTAATACCAAGCTTTCCTGATGCTTTTCAATTAGCAATGAATGTATATGAAGATATAGCGTTAAACGAGATTAAATTAAATAAATTCGATAGAATAGCAGGAATTCCAACAGCTGGAATACCTTTTGCTTCAGTGCTTTCTTATAGACTTAAAAAACCGTTTATTTATGTAAGAAAAGGCGTAAAAACCCATGGAAGAGAAAGAAGAGTTGAAGGAATGTTATTACCTGGAAATAAAATTCTTATAGTCGATGATTTAATCACTACTGGAAAAAGTACGCTTGAAGCTGCAAACTCCATAATCGCTGAAGGTGGAAGCGTTGAGGATGTTTTGGTGCTCATAGATAGACAAGAAGGGGGTAGAAGTAATTTAAAGAAAGCAAAAATAGAGTTACATAACTTTATAAAGGTCTCAGAAATTGCTAAAATTTTATTAGAGACTAACGCTATAGATGAGGAAAAATACAATGAAGTCATAAATCAATGCATAGAATGAAAAGTTAACCAAGAGTAAAGAGTTAGGGTAGATAAGATCTTAAGTTTCTTTTAAAAACTAAAAGCGATTAATATTCAATGCCTTTTCTTGCATAAACTCCTTTACTAAATGGATGCTTCACCATTTTCATTTCAGTTACTAAATCAGCAAAATCTAAAAGATCTTTAGGTGCATCTCTACCAGTTAATATCAACTCTACGTTTTTAGGCTTATTTTTAATTAAGTCTAAAACATCCTCTATAGCTATTAGCTTTAAGTTTATAGCATTAATGATTTCATCCAAAACTACTAAATCATATTCTTTGCTCATTATCACTTCTTTAGAGAATGTGAGAGCTTTTCTTGCTTCTTCATAATCTTTTCTTAATGGTTTTTCTATAATAAATGCACCTGCTCCAAAAGCTTTATGCTTGAAATTAGGATTTTTGTTCAATACTTTAAATGCCCCTTCCTTTAGAATGCTTTTTCTTTTAAGGAACTGTATAAAGTAAACTTTGAATCCCCAACCTATCGCCCTTAAAGCTGTTCCTAAAGCTGCTGTAGTTTTTCCTTTTCCATCTCCAGTATAAACATGGATTAATCCAAATTCTTTTTTCCGTTTTTTAATCAATTTTAACCAAATTCTTCTATGTTTAGACTAAACTTAAATCTATTCTTTTTCAGTATACTCTGCTATCTTCAAAGCTTTTTTAACAACTTCAACAGCAGAGTGACCAAATATATATGCACAAGGCTCTATTCCATATCCCCCTTCATCAATAATTATATCTGGAACATAGTCAATTTCTTGGATAATTTTTTTTATTTGATCCATTCTAAGTGCTTCAAAACTTTTTGACTCTATTGGCTTTTTAATTTTTTCAAGTAAATGGATTTTTAATCCAGCTTTTTCAATTGCTTTTTTAATTTCTTTATTGTATTTTATATTCATAACTGATTTAATGTTTTTATTAGATTCTTTCGCTGAAAGCAAAATTGATGCCATATGGTGAGAGACCCCAAACTCTGGTTTCATAAAGCATTGTGCTTTTCCCCTTACTTTCACTATTCTACCAGGTATTCCAGCAACATCAAAGATCGTTTTTGCATCTTCTATAGCTGAGACTATGTTAACCTGAACTTCAGGTATTAACTTTGCAAATTTTTCAGAATTATTAACTAAAGAAATAGCTTTTTCTAAATCCATTAATACATTATATTTTTCTTGAGTCAGTTTAGCCTCTTTGCTGTATAGATTAAGACAAGCTCTACAATCTTCTTCAATTAATCTTGGAACAATTCTTTTATGAAGCGTACATATAGCTCCTCCACTTTTCAATGAAATACAAAATCTACATATTTCTTCTAAAGCTTCAGAAACATTTATTTTATTTATAGCAAACCCTTCTGAAATTTTTTTAGCTAATTCAAGCATTCCTAAACCTTTAAGTTCTTCATGCATGCCTGTATTTTTAATCGCCAAATAACCGCTTATAGCTGGTTGAGTTACTCCAATCTGTTTAGCTATTTTTTCTTGAGACCATCCATGTTTAAGCATTAATTCCTTAGCAATTGATGCCCTTAAATTTGGTATGAGTTCTTTTACAACAAGCTCACAAGGTAACCTCATCTATTTTCATTCCTCAAAAAAGAAACTTATATAACTTACTTATAAATCTCATTTTAACTGCTAACAATTTAAGGTGTTTGATTTGGAAGTAAAAAAAATTCCTTGTGCCTTAACCATAGCTGGCTCTGATTCTGGAGGGGGGGCTGGAATACAAGCTGACTTAAAAACTTTTGCAGCTTTAGGAGTTCATGGGATGAGTGCAATTACTTCTATTACAGCACAAAACACTGTTGCAGTAACTGCAATTCAAGATGTAGAAGAAGAAGTAATTAAGGCTCAAATAGATGCTGTAGTTTCTGATATAGGCGTTGATGCTGCTAAAACTGGCATGCTACATACAAAAAACATAATCCATTGCATTTCAAAAGAAATAGAAGAACATGGATTTCCATTAGTTGTAGATCCAGTAATGGTAGCAAAAAGTGGAGCATTGCTTTTAAAACCAGAAGCCATACATAGCTTGATTAATGAATTGCTTCCTTTAGCAACAGTAGTGACTCCAAATATCATGGAAGCTGAAAAGCTATCAAGCATTAAAATAAATTCAACCGAAAGCATGAGAGAATGCGCCAAAGCTATTTCAAGATTAGGTCCTAAAGCAGTTGTAATAAAAGGAGGGCACATACCAATTGGAAAAAAGGTTATAGACGTCCTTTATTACAATGGGGAGTTTAAAACCTTTGAAGCTGAGTATATTGAAACCAAAACAACTCATGGAACTGGTTGTAGTTTTTCAGCAGCTATAGCGGCTGGAATAGCAAAAGGAAAAGAAATACCTGAAGCCGTAGAACTGGCTAAAAAATTTATTACACAATCGATTAAACATGGAATAAAAATTGGAAAAGGCCATGGTCCAGTAAATCCTATGGCAATGCTTTTTAATGAATGCAAAAAGTATTATGTACTAAAAAACATTAAAGAAGCTATAAAGGCTATTGAACAAAATCCTTTTTTCTCAAGTATAATTCCAGAGTCTCAATCAAACATAGTTATGGCTTTACCCTATGCTTTTGATAAAACTCATGTAGCAGGTATTCCAGGAAGAATCGTGAAAGTGGGTAATTTTGCTAAAGCTTCTTCATGCCCAGAGTTTGGAGCATCTCATCATGTAGCAAGCGCAGTTTTAGTTGCCATGAAGTATGATCCATCGATTAGGGCAGGATTAAATATTAAATACTCAGAGGAGTTATTAGAGATTTGTAAAAAAATGGGGTTAACGATTTCATTTTATGATAGAAAACTTGAGCCTTTTGAAATCAAAAAAGTTGAAGGCATGTCTATAAAATGGGGTATAGAAGAAGCAATTAAAAAAATTGGGAAGGTACCAAATATAGTTTACCATACTGGAGATTGGGGAAAAGAGCCTATGATTGTTATTCTAGGAAAAACAGCTTTGGAAGTTTCTGAGGTTGCTATTAAGATAGCAGAAGAGTATGTTAAAAGAAATAAAGGTAAAACTTAATGGTTAAATTTATTAAGCTAGATAGCTTAAACTTTCAAAGCATTTCTTTTAAAGATTTATATAATAAAAAAACTCTTATAGCAGGAGAGTTAGGAGTTGGAAAGACTAGATTGATGATTAAGCTTCTAGCTGAGGCTATTGAAATAGGCTTAGGTAATGAAATAACAGTTATAGATATGGCGCCTAAAACT
Organism: Bathyarchaeia archaeon; assembly: GCA_038872815.1. Taxonomy (GTDB): domain Archaea; phylum Thermoproteota; class Bathyarchaeia; order 40CM-2-53-6; family JAVZFM01; genus JAVZFM01. The sequence continues at coordinate 1,124 of JAVZFM010000115.1, read as the reverse complement.
ATTATCTTTAATGGGAAAAAAGTTGGAGGTACTTTATTAGCTTATAATCCTGAAATTAAATGCTTAAGGTATTTAAAATCTGAAGAAATAAAGGCTCCAAGATTATCTTCTAAAAATGCTGAAGAGCTAATTGTTTTTGCTCAAAAGAACAAAGCAATAATAGATGGACTTATTGATGTTTTTATTAAAAATCCTTCTTCGATTGTTTTTATAAACGATATTTCAATGTATTTTCATTTAGGCTCGATTAATCGTATTCTTGAAATTTTAAAATTAGTGAATACTTTTGTTGCAAATGGATACTATGGAAAATCTCTTTTAAAAGACCTCGATACTGGAATTTCAAAAAAAGAGATGGAATCTATGAAGGCTTTAATGAAAAAAATGGATATTGTAATATTCATTTAGTTTTAGGAACTATGATTCCAGACTTTCTTAAGAATAAAACTATGGTAAACCCGATTAGCGTTCCAGGTATACTGCTTAACAAAAAAGCTATAAAGAATAATTGGAGAGACATTATTGATTTTATAACTCCAAGTTGAAAAGCTATTGGAGCCACAATCAAAGCGCTTAAAAACGCTCCTATGGACGTACCTATTGGCTCTGTTAATGCTGCATAGTCTTTCTTTAAAACATATTCATGAATTAATCCAACAATTAATGCTCCAGGAATTCCGCCAGGAAATGCGAATATAGTTCCTGTACCAAGCAAATTTCGAATGATGCCTGCCATAGTTGCTATAAGAATTGCATACCAAGGACCTAGAAGTACTCCGGAAATTGCATTGACCATGTGTTGAGCAGGATAGCACTTTGTAGGTCCAATAGGTATGTAGAGTGGTGAAAGAATTACAGCCACAGCAATCAAAACCATGCTCATTGAAATATCTAAAGTATTTAACTTTTTCATCAATGATCGCCTGGTATTTTTCCTCTTATAAGATATTTATATAATTGACTTATAACATCTCTATATATAGCTTTCTATAGCATATGGGCTCTGCTAGCTTAAGATTCTATGGAAAAGCGTTTAAGAACTAAAAGTTTACTAACGTAAGCTTAAATTGATCTAAAAATAATTAATTTAATGGAGGTTTAAACTAATCATGGAAAGATTAAAA
>JAVZFM010000114.1:0-5230 GCA_038872815.1 Bathyarchaeia archaeon | reverse complement strand
AAAAAAGGGTTTAATGGAATAAAAAATGAAGTAAATGAAAAAATTAAAGCTTTAAACATTACAAATCCTGAAGATTTTGAAAAATTGCAATTCTATAAAGCAGTTATAATATGTTGTGACTCAATAATAAATTTTGCAAAAAGGTACTCAAAGCTTGCAAAAGAATTAGCAGAAAAAGCAAAAAGTTTCGATAGAAAAAAGGAATTGTTAAAAATAGCTGAGATATGCGACTGGGTTCCAGCAAATCCTGCTAGAATTTTTTTTGAGGCTTTACAGTCTTTTTGGTTTACGCATTTAGTTTGCTATATATTTCATAATGGATTAGCAGTTACAGCAGGACGTTTTGATCAATATATGTATCCATTCTATAAAAACGATTTAGAAAAAGGAATAATTACTAGAGAAGAAGCTAAAAAATGGTTAAAAAGCTTATGGATAAAATTTAATGAAATAATAAAATTATATAACAATCTAGGTGCAAGGCTTTATTCAGGATTTCCTATCACACAAGCACCACAAATAGGTGGATTGGATGAAAATGGCAAAGATGCTACTAATGAATTATCGGAGTTAATATTAGAAGTTGAAGCAGAAGTAAGCTTACCACAACCAGATCTTGCTGTACTTTATCATAAAAAAATGAAAGAAGAATTCTTGATAAAAGCATGCAAAATTATTCCTTTAGCTATGAAGCCAAAGTTCTTCAATGTTGAAATCGGAATGAAGCATTTAATTAGCTTTGGTGCATCAAAAAAAGAAGCTAGAAACTATGCCTTTGATGGTTGTGTCGAAAGCGAATTACCTGGGAAAACATGGGGTTGGCATAATGCAGGCTTAGTCAATCTTGCCAAATGTCTTGAGCTTACATTAAACAATGGAATAGACCCTATTACTAAAGAAAAGATTGGCGTTGAAACTGGAAACCCAATAAACTTTAAATCCTTTAATGAATTCATGGATGCTTTTAAAAAACAGATTGCTCATGCAATAAAGCTATTGGTTATAGCAATTCATGCTATAGAAAAAGCCCATAAAGAACTTGTGCCATTGCCTTTTGAAAGCATTTTAGTAGAAGATTGTATAGAAAAAGGGATAGATTTGCATAATGGAGGAGCAAAGTATAACCTTACTGGAATTCAAGCAATAGGCTTAGCAACAGTTGCTGATTCTCTTATGGTTATTAAAAAGCTTGTTTATGAAGAAAAGGCTTTAACTATGGAAAAACTTTTGGATTCTTTAAAAAACAACTTTCAATCGAATGAAGAGTTTAGACAAATGCTTATAAATAAAGTTCCAAAGTTTGGAAACGATATAGATGAAGTTGATGAATTAGCTTCTGAAATTCTTTCCTTCTATTGTAATGAAGTGAAAAATTATAAAAATATGAGAGGTGGTTACTTCAATCCAGGAGCATTTTCTATATCTGCTCATGTTGCTCTTGGGAAAGCTGTTGGAGCTACTCCTGATGGACGTAAATCTAAAGAACCTTTATCTGATGCCTGCTCTCCAGCTCAAGGAAGATGTAAGAATGGCCCTACTGCTGTTTATAAATCTTTATTGAAGCTTAATCACTCAATTGCAACAAATGGAACATTGTTAAACATGAAATTCAATATATCTTCTTTTAAAAGCGAAGAAAACATAAAAAGATTTGTAGATTTACTTAGGGCTTACATGGATTCAGGAGGCTTTCATGTTCAATTCAATGTAATCGATCCTAAAGTTTTAGAAGAAGCAAAAGAAAATCCTGAAAAATATCCTGATTTATTGGTAAGGGTTGCAGCTTATGTTGCACTTTTTTCTCAATTAGGAAAAGAAGTTCAAGAGGAAATAATAGCAAGGTCTATGCTGGAATAAATTATGAAAGGATTAGTAATTAAAATTCAAAGATATAGTATTCAAGATGGACCAGGCATCAGAAGTACAATTTTTTTAAAAGGATGCCCATTAAATTGTTTATGGTGTAGCAACCCTGAATCTCAAATTCCATTCCAAGAAATAATGTTTAATAAATTTAAATGCATTAAAGATTGTAAAAATTGCGTAAAGACATGTCCAATCAATGCAATAATAAAAAGCGAAGATAAAATTCCTACTATACGCATAGATAGAAAGGCATGTATAAAATGTGGAGATTGCGTAAAGGCATGTCCTTCTGAAGCCCTAACTCTTATTGGGAACTTCATGGAAGCAAATCAAGTAATTGAAGAAATCAAAAAAGATTTTATTTTTTATGAAAAATCTAATGGAGGAATCACTATATCTGGTGGTGAACCACTTTTTCAGCCTTTTTTTACAATGGAAATTTTAAAACTATGTAAAAAAGAGAAAATCCATACAGCCATAGATACATCTGGTTATGGAAATTGGGAAAAAATTAAAAAAATCTTGAGGTATACCGATCTTGTGCTTTATGATATTAAGCACATGGACCCAATCCTTCACGAAAAGTATACTGGCGTAAAAAATGAAATAATTTTGGAAAATGCTTTAAAAATTTCTAAAGAAAAAAATGTTAGCTTAATAATAAGGATTCCAATAATTCCAACATTAAACGATTCTGAAAGCAATATTAACAAATTGATAAATTTTATTAAAAAATTTAAAAGGTTAGATGGAATAGATATCTTGCCATACCATAAACTAGGAATAGCAAAATATGAAATGCTAGAAAGGGAATATCAACTAAAGGATATTCAACCACCAAATGAAATTGGTCTATCAAGGATAAAAAGTTTTTTAGAGGATTATGGATTTAAAGTTCGAATTATATTATAAAAGCATAATTTAAATCGAAAAGTTTAAATTAAACTATAAATAGGGTTATTAAAATCTTATTTAAAACTGTAAAAGGATTCCTATGCCGATTGAATTTGAACCATATTCTGAATTTATAAAAAAGGATTATACTCCTGACCTTGAAAAAGATATTATAGTTACGTTTAGAGTAACTCCTAGTGAAAAATTTAATATAGAAGATGTTGCTGGTGGTATTGCTGCTGAAAGTAGCATAGGTACATGGACTACTTTATATTCATGGTACAATCAAAAAAGGCTAAACAAGCTTATGGGAAAAGCTTATTACTTTAAAGACCTTAAAGATGGATCTTATATCGTTAGAATGGCTTATCCAGTTGATCTTTTTGAGGAAGGAAATATTGCTGGATTTATAGCATCTATTGCAGGAAATATTTTTGGTATGAGAAGAGCAAAATGGTTAAGGATTGAGGATATTTACTTTCCTTATGACTTTCTTAAGTATTTTAAAGGAGCAATAAAGGGAATAAATGGAGTTAAAGAGATCTTTAAAGTTTATGATAGACCTATAGTTGGTACAGTTCCTAAGCCTAAAATTGGCTATACTCCTGAAGAAGTTGAGAAGTTAGCTTATGAAATTCTTGTAGGCGGAATGGATTATATAAAAGATGATGAAAATTTAGTAAGCCAAAGCTTTTGTAAATTTGGGGAAAGAGCTAAAGCGATAATGAAAACTATAGAAAAGGTAGAAAAAGAGGTTGGTGAAAAAAAAGTATGGCTTGCTAATATAACAGCTGATATAAGGGAAATGGAAAAAAGACTTAAGCTTATAGCGGATTATGGAAATCCTTATGTTATGATCGATGTAGTAGTAGCTGGCTGGTCTGCTTTAACTTATATAAGAGATCTAGCTGAGGATTATGATTTAGCTATTCATGCTCATAGAGCAATGCATGCAGCTATAACTAGAAATCCATACCATGGAATATCAATGTTTACTTTAGCTAAACTATACCGTATAATTGGCTTTGATCAATTGCATATTGGTACTCCAGAAGTTGGAAAACTTGAGGCAAAAACTATTGATGTTATAAGGTATTGTAATATTTTAAGGGAAAATTACTTTAAACCAGATAAAGGCGATGAATTTCACTTAGAGCAAAAAATGTACCATATAAAGCCTATAATGCCAATTTCCTCTGGGGGACTTCATCCAGGTACTTTACCAGAGGTTATAAGGATAATGGGAAAAGATCTTGTTATACAAGTTGGAGGAGGAGTTATAGGGCATCCAAAAGGCCCAAGAGCTGGTGCTATGGCTGTTAGGCAAGCTCTTGAAGCCATAAAAAAAGGTATATCCTTAGATGATTATGCTAAAGAGAATAAGGAATTGGCTATAGCTTTAAAAAAATGGGGCTATATAAAACCCATTTAACTAATTTTTTAGATTTTAATGAAAAGGCGTTTTATTTTGAGAACAAAAATTTTTAAGATCTTTGGGTTACTTGCTCCTACAATTGGATATACGTCTATTGCCTTAGCAATAATGTTATCGCCTAGTTTTTCTTGGACTAAAAATGCTTTAAGTGATTTAGGAGTAATGGAAAATTCTGCTTTAATTTTTAATTTTGGTTTAATGATCTCTGCTATTTGTATGTTCTTCTTTGGCATTGGCTTATTCAATATCTTTAAGGGTTTTGTTGGAATTATAGGAATTGCTTTTTATTTGTTAAGCGCTATCGCTTTATTCGCTATAGGTTTATTTCCTGAAACTACTGGAATCATTCATTTTTACGTTTCAGTAGCCTTTTTTTGTTTCCTTCCTCTAGCTTTAATTCCATTAGGATACGCTTTATTGAAAGCTTCTAGAAAAACTTTTGGCTTAATCACATTGGCTTTTGTTTTCTTAACAATTTTTATTTGGATTATTCCTTGGAGCAGTGCAGCTATACCTGAATTCTTATCTTCAATGCTTAACGCTATATGGACTGCTTATATGGCTATTTATTTTTTAAAATAAAGGGTAGCTAATTATGTCTGAGGAAAGCTTAAAAGAATTCATTCAAAAATCCAATACCGAAGCGAAAATCCTGGTCTTTGAAAGCCCAACAATAACTGTTGAAGATGCAGAAAAACAACTTAAAGTTTCTAAAGAAAGGATAATTAAAAGTATACTTTTTGTAGATGAAAATGGAAAGCCTATCTTAGCCATAGTTACTGGCGATAAAAATGTTGATGAAGAAAAATTGAAAAATGCATGTAAATCTAAAAATATTAAAATTGCCCGTCCAAGAGCTGTTAAAAATTTAACTGGTTATGAAGTTGGTGCAATGCCGCCAATAGGTTTTAAAAAGCCTATTAGAACTTTTATAGATCCAAAAGTTTTTCTGCACGAGAGAGTATATGGAGGAGGGAGCTCTATAAACGCTCTTCTAGAAATAAAACCTCAAGATATTAAAAGGCTCACAAATGG
>JAVZFM010000113.1:0-5279 GCA_038872815.1 Bathyarchaeia archaeon | reverse complement strand
CAATTTATCTTTCCAAGAAGCATCTTTTTCTATTAAATAATCACAAACAGCATCTATAATTAAACTTTCAAATTGTATTTCAGTTAAATTGCTATTTTTTAACAAAATTTTTGTTATAGGATCATTTAAAATGTTTTTTAGTTTCTCTCTCCCTTCAATTATATAGTGTGGTTTTTTAAACATTTCTAGGACCTTTTTGTATACAATTTTGTATTCAACTATTAAAGTTTATTTATTCAAAAAACTTACGCTTTATAACCTTTCATTAGCTTAAGTTTGCTTATTTTTTTACATGTTTTTTGCTAAAACGTTGTATATGTAAACTTCTTCATGCTATTAACTATTATGACTATATTTAAAATTTTGAAATATGCACCAAAAAATATTATAATTACAATTAATTGCATACTTGCATAGTTCTATCTTTTTTACTTTAATTGTTAAAAATATTAAAGCAATTGACATGTTAAGGCCTTTATTTAGAATTATTAAATTTGAAGGATAAAATTAATCTATCCTTAAAGCCATAGAGTTAAACCCTTTTTTGGTGCCCACATCTAAAACGATGAAAAATAATTTTGCATCATTCTTACTGTCCAAATTTCAAATGAGATCTTCCAGATACCCAAGGAGATTGAAGTTTATTTTTCATTCAAAATAAAAAAGTTTCAATAGAAAAAGATTAATAAAATCCTTTTACAATAAAAACTTTGTACATAAAGTGATGCTTTTTGGGTCGTCGTAAAAGAAGAGTAGTAAAAATTTTTAAGAAAAAATTACCTACAGTTTTCATTTGTCCAAATTGTGGAGAAGAAGCTGTAAAAGTAACTTTTTTAAAAGAAAGTGGTCATGCTTTAGTACAATGTGGTTCTTGTGGTATAAAGGATGAATTTGAGTCTTTGCCTTACGCCGACATGGTTGACATCTATTGTAAATTCACTGATAAATTTCATTCTAAACTTTTAAAATAGAATTTTCATAGTTAAGTCAAATTTATTTAAAAACTTTTTAAGCCTTTTATGCTATAGGGAAGTTTCTTGGAAAAAAGCTATTTTGAAGAATTAAAGCAAAAGTTCAATGAAGCTTTCTCTATCGCTGAAAGCGCTCGTAAAAAAGGAATAGATCCAACATTAGAACCAGAGCCTATAGTTACAGCTGATATAGCAGAAAGAGTTGAAAAGTCTGTAGGCCCCATTGGTATAGCTGAAAGGGTAAGAGAACTTAAGAAAACAATGTCTAGAGAAGAAATAGCTTTTAAAATCGTCGAAGAAATAATTTATGGAAAGTATAAGCTTAATTTCAGTGATGTAGCTGAGCAAGCTATTAGAACAGCTTTAGCCATACTCGATGAAGGAGTTACAGTAGCGCCTATTCAAGGGATTTCTAGCATAAAAATCAAGGAAAACCCTGACAAAACTAAGCATTTAGCTATTTATTTTGCTGGTCCAATTAGATCTGCTGGTGGAACAGAAATGGGACTGATTTTTGTAATTGCTGATTTTGTTCGAAAGCTATTAGGCTTAGATAGGTATAGAGCTACTGAGCTAGAAGCAAAAAGGTTTATAGAAGAGATTAGAGTTTATGAAAGGGAAGTATCTCGTTTTCAGTTTAAAATTCCTGATGAAGAAATTTTCAATGTTATAATGAAGCTTCCAGTAGAAGTTAATGGAGTAGAAACAGATCCAGTTGAAATAACTTCTTTTAGAGATCTTCCCAGAATTGAAACCAATAGAGTTAGAGGTGGAGCCCTTAGAGCAATAAACGATGGGTTAATTGGTCGTGCAAACAAAGTATTGAAAATAGTTGAAAAACTTAGAATAGAAGGATGGGAATGGTTAAGGAGCATTATAAAATTTGAACCTAGCTTGAATAACGATGTTATAAATGAAAAAGAACTTATGTACATGAAAGATGTCGTAGCTGGAAGACCAATTTTTTCATTTCCAATGAAAAGTGGAGGATTTAGGCTGAGATATGGTAGAAGTAGGAATACTGGGTTAGCTGCTATTGGCATACACCCAGCAACAATGGCAATTCTTAAAGATTTCATTGTTTCTGGAACTCAATTAAGGATTGAAAAACCTGGTAAAGCTGGAATAGTTGTTCCAGTAGATTCTATAGAACCTCCAATAGTTAAGCTTAAAGATGGTTCAGTGTTAAAAGTTATAAGCTATGAAAATGGAAAAAAAATAATCGAGTCAATAGATTCAATTCTATTCTTAGGGGACATAATAATAGGGTTTGGAGAATTCTTAGAAAACGATCGAGATTTAGAACCTCCTGGCTTTGTTGAGGAATGGTGGAGCAACATCCTTCAAGATTCTTTAATAAAAAAATTCAAAAGTATAGAGTTAGCAAGTTTAAGCTTAGAAATAGATCAATCAAGGCTGAAGTCTTTTATTGAAAACCCATTAATAGTAAAACCGAGCTTTGAAGAAGCTATTAAGCTTTCTCTTAAGCTAGAGATTCCTTTACATCCAAGCTTTACATATTTTTGGGAAAACATTTCATTAGAAGATTTTAAAAAATTAAGAAAAACCCTTATTTTAGCAGAAAAAAAGCATCATGAATCTAAGGATAAAGATTTAATATCTTTAATTTTAAGCTTAGATCAAGAATTTAAAGAAATACTTGAAAAGCTATGCCTACCTCATAAATTGATTAAAGATAAAATAATCATAGAAAATGATGAAGCTAAAACTCTTTTAGCTTGTTTAAGTCTAGATAAAGATGAAAGTTTATTCAACAATGTAAAATCAGTTTTTGAAGCAATTAAAAAGCTTTCAGGAATTATAATATATGAAAAAGGAGGAACATTCATAGGAGCAAGAATGGGAAGACCTGAAAAGGCAAATAGGAGGGAGATGAAACCTATCGTTCATTGTCTATTTCCTGTAGGACTTTTTGGAGGAGCCAGAAGGAACATTGTAGAAGCTGCAAGCAAAGAAGTTATTCCAATTGAAATAGTTAGAAGAAGATGTTTAAATTGTAATAACTTAACTTTTATGAACTTTTGTGAAATATGTAATTCAGAAACGGTTTTAGAATATGTATGCAAATCTTGTGGAAGAATTGGTAATGAGGAGGTTTGTCAAGCCTGTAAATGCAAAGCATATCCTTACGATATTCGTGGAATAAGGATTAAAGAATTTTATGAAAGATCCCTTGAAAAATTAAAATTATCAAGCTTTCCAGATTTGGTTAAAGGAGTAAAAGGGCTTACAAGTAAATCTAAAACTCCAGAGCTTATAGAAAAAGGAATTTTAAGGGCTAAATATGGTTTATCAGTTTTTAAAGATGGAACCATAAGGTTCGATTCAACAAATGCTCCTTTAACTCATTTTAAACCACTAGAAATAGGAGTTTCAACAGAAAAACTTAAAGAGTTAGGCTATAAGCATGACTATAAAGGGAATTTGCTTACAAGCCCAAGCCAATTATGTAGCTTGAACATTCAAGATATAATAATTCCTGAAAAATGTGCTGAATATTTTGTTAAAGTAGCAAACTTTATAGATGAACTTCTTCAAAAATTGTATGGGCTTTCTCCATACTATAAAGCAAAGTCTAAGGAAGATTTAATAGGGCATTTGGTAATAGGGCTTTCTCCACATACTTCCGTAGGAATCATAGGAAGAATAATTGGATTTACAAAAGCTAATGTATGCTTTGCCCATCCTATTTGGCATGCTGCAAAAAGAAGAGATGCAGATGGAGATGAAGATAGTTTAGCATTGGTTCTAGACGTATTAATCAATTTTTCAAAAGAATTTTTACCAGAAAAAATAGGCGGAATAATGGACGCTCCACTTCTTTTAACTTTAGAGGTTAAGCCCTATGAAGTAGCTCGTCAAGCATTTAACATTGAAACCATAGAAAGATTTCCATTGGATTTTTTTGAAAAAGCAAGAATGAAAGAGAACCCAAAAAAGCTATATGAATTGATAGAAACAATTCAGCATAGATTGGGAACTGAACGCCAATACGATCTTATAGGGTTTACACATTTCACAAGCGATATAAACTCTGGAAATCATGAAAGCTCTTATAAAAAATTAAAATCGATGTTTGAAAAGGTTAAAGAACAATTGGATCTAGCAAAAAAGATCAAAGCTGTTAATGCTAAAGAAGTAGCCTTAAAGGTTGTTTCAACTCACTTAATGCGAGATTTAAGTGGAAATTTAAAAGCATTTTCAACTCAAAAATTTAGATGTATGAAATGCAATTTAAAGTATAGAAGAATTCCTTTAAAAGGTGTATGCCTTAATTGTGGAGGGAAATTAGCTTTAACTGTTCATAAAGGAAGTATAGAAAAATATTTAGATTTAGCAGAGGAGCTAGTAGAAAATTTTGAAATAAGTGAATACTTTAAACAAAGACTTGATATAATTCGTATGGAAATAAATTCTTTATTTGCTCAAAAGCCTCAAGAAAAACAACTAGGGTTGATTGAATTTATGGAATAAAAGGTTGATTTTATGGAAAAAAGCATTCATCCTAAAGCTTACTTGATTTATAAACGTAACGTAAAAACAGGGCTTCATGCAAGATCAAAAATAATTCAAGCTTTAGAATCAGGAAGCAAAACAATTAAAGAAATATGTGAAAAAACGGGGATAAGTTATTCAAAAGTTATTTATCATTTAAAGCTTTTATTAAAAGAAAAAATAATTAAAAAAGTTGATAAAACTAGACCTTACCTTTTAGTATTGACTGAATTTGGGCAGCAAAAACTTGCATTTGAATGAAGCTATTTACAATTGCATGGAACACTATGGCATTTAGGACAACCATTCCCATATTTCTTTAATGCAGCCTTTTCAAGCTCTATATCAAGAAGGTTGCATTCGCTACAAAGCCAAGCTAAAATATCTGCAACTTCATTTTCTAGCTCTTTTTTATTGTTTTTAACTAAAGAATTAGCAAATTCACCAACTTCTGAAACTAACCATAAAAAAGTATTAGAAACTCCTCTAGCCTTATCTTTTTCAATGTAAATTCTTCTCATTAATTCTTGAAATTCTTTAATGCTTACCAAGCAACTCGCCTTTTAATCATTAAAAGCTCTATGTAAACATTTCCATAAGTAACTCATAAAAATATTGTTAAGCTATAAACTTTAGATACGCATTGAGGGATCCCCTTATTTTCTCTTGCTTAGATTAGCATACCTTTATTTGATTCTTTTGGTAAGCTTATCCATTCTCTTTCTTTCATATGCTTTAATTCACTTCTTTCAATCAATTCATCAGCAACTTTTTGAGCTTTTTCAATTACTT
>JAVZFM010000112.1:0-5285 GCA_038872815.1 Bathyarchaeia archaeon | reverse complement strand
AGGTCCAATAAGCATAACATGCAAGCTTTTCGAATTCAACTATATCATCCCCTTTATTGAAATCAGAGCCCATTTATCCTAGGTTATTAATCTAATAACTAAGCATTTTTAAAGAGATTCTCAATTCTATTTACTTCAGCTAAAATTTAAACTTCTCAATTTTATAAAAGTATTGAAGTTGGAAATGAAAATATTGGCGATATAAGCTTATCACGTTCTGTCTATCAGTAGTGTTTATGACTGATAGCCTTTTAATATAAATTCTAAGATATTGATTATTAACATTTTGCTTTTTAAAGGCTATATGAGTTCATTTTTAGACTACTGGATTAATTTCCATGGGTTATTGTAAACATTTATTCTTAAAGCTAGCTTCGTAATCCTTTAGGTTTGATAGGAAATCGATAAATTATATACCTTCGATTAGTGCTAAAGAGTAAGCAAATAGCCAATATAACCAATACAAACGAGTTTTAATTTTATGATGTGTTTCAAGAAGCTTCAAGCATAAAGTCGTTAGCTATTTAAAAGGCTAGTATACTAGTAAAAGAGATGTAAAGAACAGATAATAGCCTAAAACATATAAAAACCCACACACGATAAAAAATAACGCTAACAAAATTCTTGAATAAAAGTGTAATTGTTTTTAAACATCTTATTATACGCTAAACAAATGGTTTTCCCTTTGATTTAATAGAATTAAATCTTCTTATTTCAAATAACCAAGCTTAAATAGCTAAGAATGATTATTTTAGCTCTATGATTCATAAAAGAAAATTTTTCTACTCTAAGCTACATCTTTTTCGGTTATCGCTTAACGTATCATTATGAATAGCTATATCCATCCACGAGCAATCATTGTATCAGCTATTCTTCTAGCGGCTATGGCATATGCTGCGTTTCTTAAAGAGGTTTTATGAAAATTTGCAAAAGACTTCTTCAAAGGCTTTTAATAACGTCATTTCTACATTGTTTAACGTATCTTTCTCTGTGGCTAAAAGTCCTGCTTTACTTATCCTCCATTCCTCATAGCTTGCAATTACTCCTCCTGCATTTGCAAGTACATCTGGAACAATTGGTACACCTTTTTTGTAAAGGAAACTATGAGCAGCTTTAGAAAGTGGTGCATTGGCCCCTTCCACTATCATCTTAGCCTTTACTAAAGGAACGTTACTCTCAGTTATTACATTCTCTATAGCTGCAGGTATTAGCACATCAACTTCTAAGCGTAAAAGATCCTCATTGCTTATCGATGAACCATTAAACCCATGGACAGTATTTTTTTGACGATAATATTGTGAGAGTTGTTCAAAGTTTAATCCTTTAGAGTTAATGGTACCGCCATATTTGTCTGAAATAGCAATTACTTTCGCGCCTAGTTCATAGAGAGTTTTACGAGCCCAAAAACCAACATTTCCAAAGCCTTGTATTGCTATAGTTACATCCGTTAAATCATTATCTAAAATTTCTGAAATAGCCTTTTCAGTAATCTTTGCTACACCATAACCTGTAGCTTGAAGGCGACCAGGCACCCCTCCTATCCCTACAGGCTTCCCAGTTACAGATTCTCTTATATGAGTTTCTCCAAATATTGTTGCCATTTCTCTAGGGCCTGTACCAAGATCTGGACCGAAAACGTAGGCTCCTGAAACAATTTCATTCCTAATCTTATGAACAAACTCACGTACAATGATGTTTTTATCCAGTTGTGGAAGCTCATAACTAGCCTTGATCCCAGCTTTAGCTCCACCAAAGGGTAAATCCATAAGGGCACATTTATATGTCATAATCTCCGCTAGTTGAACTATATCTTCAAGTGTAACATTTTCATCTATCCTTAATCCACCTTTTGAAGGTGGGCCTCTTACTGTACAGCTCTGTCAACTTAAGATCATCCCCCTCATAAAATCTATAAACCTTAACGCTTCTATGCTTAATAGCTCAGCTTTGGGAAGTTCATCGAATTTCGTATGGGCTATGTTATGCCAGATTTGGAATAAGCTAATCCAATTCCATGGCATGCCTGGCTTTGCAATTAGCCTTTTCGCGCCAACAAGGAAAATAATCATCAAGGCATGCGGTTCTATCCTTCAAGGCTTGTATTCCCTATTTTAATTTGAGTTTCATCGATTAGGATACATTTTATGCTATCATGCTTAAACCTATCGGCTATCCATGCGAATCTTTGAACCCAAAGCCATATAGCCATATGGCTACGCTTAATCCATGGCTCTAAGGCTTGTAGAACAAAAGTATAAATATACTTCGTAAAGCATAAAACCATATAGGGCTATACTTTCACGGATAATTAAGCCATTCATGGTTCATCAAATTTAAACCGAGAACTCTAAAATAAGCCTTAACTTTACAGAGCCAAGGCTTATTTGAGCCAAATAAGCCTAATAAAAATAAAAAATAACTTTTAAAAGCTTTTCAATTGCCTCTATAGGCTTTAGATTATCCTTACACATGCCGTTATATTAAAGCAATCCAAGGCTTAAGCGATGAAGATCTATTCTCATAGCCATTAACCCATTATTGAAATTATCTGTTCTTCAACCTATCTTCATACCTCTTGGTGTAGGCTTTGGCAGTTTTCTGGCTAACCACTCGAGTAAAATTTCTCTAATAACTGGTTCCATAAGATATGTTTATGAAACAAATTCATTTAATAATGTTTAATCGATCCTAAAATGATTAAGCTTGAATTGTTTGAATTTAAACGAAGTCATTATTAGGAAATCTGAGCTTTTTAACGAATTACCTCTTTTCAGCTTTAAAAAAGAAATTAGAAGGACCATAAAAATATTATAGAATTCTTTACTAACAAAAGTTACATATTTCCTGCTTCAACAAAAATAACCAAGAAACTTCAAAATGAGTTAATTCTAATTATGGCGCCGGGAGTGGGATTTGAACCCACGAGGCCCAAAGGGCCACAGGCTAGCATTAATCTTTAATTACTCAAGGCTTTCGCTTTAGCTTTAAAAGCTAAAACTGCGCCTTAGTCCACTCGGCCTACGGGACTAAGCCTTTAAAGGCTTATATTATCCCGGCATTGCCCGGCGCCTATAAGAAATAGATTTAATTCTTCTTAAATCTTTTTCTGAAGACTCTATAACAATATAAAACCAATCATTAAGATCAAGCTAATGATTATGGCTAAAATAGCAGATTTGTTGAGTATTCTATGCGCAATAAAGGCATTAAGCTCTGTACTTATTAACTTTAAGTTTATGAACATTAAAAAAACTTCTAAAGGAATTGCTATAGCCCAGTAAGGCAGGTGAAAGATTAGCCAGTTTAAAATGCTAATAATTAAAGCAATCGAGTAAAATGAGTTTAATATCATTATCGTAGATTTTTTTCCTAATAAAATTGGCAATGTTTTTGCGTTAGTAAGCCTATCTCCTTCTATATCTTCAAAATCTTCAAGAATATTAACTCCAGAAGCCAACAATGTTATAACTAAGATAATCGAAAATGGGGCTTCATGAAAAGGCTTAAACAATAACCATCCAGCAAGCATAGGAAGCGTAGAATAATGAAGCCCAACTATTACGTTAGAAAGCAATGGAAAATTTTTTATTCTAGGCGGTATTGAGTAAAAAATTGTTAAAGCTATATCTGCAATTATTAAAATGATAGTTGATTTAGATGACCATAAAAAAGTAAGAGAAATAATCAATAAAAAACATAAGAGGTATAAAAGAATTAAAAAATTGATTGCTTTTTTTAAGCTTATACGAGATGATGGAAGAGGTCTAGTTGGTCTACTTATTTTATCCGCTTCAACATCTGTAATTGCATTTAAAGCATTAAATCCACATGAAGAAAGAAAGAATATAAAACCAATTATAAAAATTATGGAATAAGCCTGAAAGCTTCTAGTCATAAAAGAGCCCATTATTGCAACTACGGCACTTACTATTGATGCTAAAGGAATTGCTAATTCTATGAAAAGTTTAAAATCGCTTAGCTTCAATTCTTTACTCCTATAAACAAGTTTAAAGACCGAAATAAATAAATTGAACGATTTAATATAAAAATTTAGAGTAAACTATGGAAAAATTTAAAAGTGGGCATGAAATCTTCGATGAGATTTCAAGCTTTCCAGTAGGTTCTTTTATTTTAGTTCTTGATAAAGCCCATTATGAGTCTTTGATATTTCTAAACGCTCTTTTATCCAATAGAAATCAAGAAAGGCCTGTATGTTTACTTACAACTTATCAAATTGAAAGCCCATTTAAAACAATTAAACTAGATTTACAAAAAATGTCATTGCAAGAAGTAAGCATAATGATAAACAAGCTTAGAGAAGATTCAAAGGATGGAATTATAATTCATAACTATCTTCCCCATATTCTTGTTAAAGAGGATGAAGAAATTGTTTTAAAAATGGTTGAATCTTGGTATGGAAAATCTATAGAAAATAAGACTACTGAGTTTTTTACACTTCCTAAAGGAACTTTTTCGGTTTTTGAAAAAAAGTTTAACTCATTAGTTTATGGCTCTATAGACATATCAATTAAAAAGGAAGAAAACATTATTCAGCAATTCTCGATTTCTCGAGCATGCAAACCAGAACATCACATGAGAGAATTTCAATATGTAATTAAAGATAATAGGCTACTTATTAAATGGGGCAATTATTTCCTTGAAACTCTTCCAAAAGAGGAGGAGTTAATCATAAACGAAAAAATTAATTACTTAAAGAAAAACCTATATTCCCTAAAGATTTCTATGGGATCTAAGGAACTTCATGATCTGCCTATTCAAGAATACCTTCTTGCATCACAATTAATTGAGAAACGATTGTGGGATATCGAATTGTTATTTCCAGACATATTTGACCAATTACTTAAAAAAATAGCTATTTGGAATATAGAAGGGTTTATAAAACTAGATGTAGTTGAAGAAAGAAAGCCTAGATTAAAGGAAAAACTCAACTTATTGACTCGCATCGCTTTATCACTGCCATCGCCATTTCTATCGCTTGCATTATTATACAAATTAAAATTTCCAAGAGCAGTCCCAGTGGATTGTTATTTGGCGTTAAAAAAAGCTGCAGAGAGTTTTGTACAAATTATTATAAAGAGATCAAAAGACTACATACACATAGGCTTAGACTTTGCTGAAGTAGAAAAGTTTTTCCAAAATATGGCTGGAAGAGTTGCGAGTATAGAGCATATAAAAAAAGTAAAAGAAGACCCAGCAAACAAACTTGAATTATCAGATTTGCCAAAATTAATTTCTATTACATTGCTTCATGGTTGGGGTTTAAA
>JAVZFM010000111.1:0-5307 GCA_038872815.1 Bathyarchaeia archaeon | reverse complement strand
CGAAATTCGATGAACTTCCCAAAGCTGAGCTATTAAGCATAGAAGCGTTAAGGTTTATAGATTTTATGAGGGGGATGATCTTAAGTTGACAGAGCTTAAGCCTTAGCCACAAAACTTTTATATGGCAACAAGGCTATAAAAGTGTATTTGGGATTAAAAATGGGGAAGAAAGGTAGAGAAATCGTTAAAGTAAACGTTGAAGAGTTAATCACCGACTTGAATAAAGCTTATGCAGATGAATGGATAGCATACTTTTACTATAAATGGGCTGCAAGCGTAGCAACTGGTATAAATGCGCCAAATATCGTTAGCGAGTTGAAGAAAATAGCTGATGAGGAAAAAGAACATGCTGAGGAACTTGCGGAAAGAATATTGGAGTTAGGTGGCGAACCTGAAAGAGATTTTGAAGATTTATCAAAAATAGCGAATTGCCCAAAAATCAATTTTCCAAAAGATTTAAGCGATTTAAAAGGGATTTTAAAAGCAGTTATAGAGGCTGAAGGATGTGCAATTGAAGTATATAACAATTTAATCGAAAAGTTATCTCCTTGTTACCAAAAAGACATAAAAACTTTCCATTTAATAGAACATATATTAGCAGAAGAAATAGCTCATGAAGAAGCTTTTGAAAATCTTTTATGAAACTTCATTTTTTTTATTTTTACATATTAAGCCTAGTATTTTGCACTTTTATTATGTGCTAGATAACGTTCTCCTTCATGGCTTTAACCAATAGGCTTCCCTAGATTAAAAAGATTTTTAAACATCGCTTCATACTAGTAGTTTATATGTCGATAAATTGGCTTATAAACTCTAAAGCTTTAGAAAATGCATTAGAAGCTATAGGTAGAACTCGTAAAGCTTCAAACTTTATCAAAAAAAGAATGTAAAGCAACTATATATGCAAAGCTTGATTATTTAAATCCTTCTGGGAGCCTTAAAGATAGAATCTATTACTACATGATTGCTAGAGCTATTAAAAAAGGCAATCTTAAACTGGGTATGAAAATTGTTGAAGTTAGCACTGGTAACGCTGGAATATCTTGTGCATTCATTGGGACGTTGCTTGGATATGAAGTAACTATAGTTATGCCAACTGGCATGAGCGAAGAGAGAAAGAAAATAATAAGAGCTTTAGGAGGAGAAATAATAGAAACTCCTGGGGGAGAAAGCGATGTTGACCTTTCTTACAAGAAAGCAAAACAATTAGTTGAAGAAAATCCTGGAAAATATTGGCTTCCAGATCAATTTAGCAACCCAGATGCAGTATTAGCTCATTATGAAACTACTGCTGTAGAAATATGGAAGCAAACTGAAGGAAAAGTTGATGCATTGGTTTTAGCTCAAGGAACTGGTAGCACTTTAACTGGAGTAGGGAGGTATTTAAAGGAAAGAAATCCAAGCATTAAAATCTATGCTGTTGAGCCAAGAGAAGCATCATTGCTATCAAGAAGAAGATGGGGCTCTCATAGGATAGAAGGCATAGGCGATGGATTTATTCCAAGAAATCTAGATTTAAGCATTTTAAATGGCGTAGTAACAGTTAGTTCTGAAGAAGCGATAGAAATGGCTAAAGAATTAATCAAGAAGGAAAAGCTTTTAGCTGGAATTTCTTCTGGTGCAAACATTGCTGCAGTAATAAAAGTTGCAAAAAAGCATCCTGAATTGAAGCATATAATTACTATGTTAAATGATACTGCAACAAGATACTTTACAACACTTCTTTTTGGAGTTGAAAAGAAACTAGAAATTCCTGAAAGAGAGCATCCATTAGATGAATTTACTAAGAGCCAACTTGATAAATACCAGCCAAAATGGGAAATAATAGACTGAATTAATTTTTTAATTTCATAAAATAGGCTTTAGCTTATATATAGGCATAAACTTATATATTACATTTTTTAAAAAAACTAAGGGTGTTTCAAATGGCTTTTATGAAAGGGAAGTTGACAACTTTAAAAATAAGCATAACAGCTATTTTTTCAGCTTTAGTTTGTGCAGCAACTATAGTGTTCTCTATTTATGTTCCAGCTACAAGAGGATATTTCAATATAGGAGAATCTATGGTTTATACAACAGCTTTATTGTTTGGGCCCTACATTGGAGCGTTTGCTGGGGGGGTAGGCTCCATGTTAGCAGATATGCTTTTAGGATATTGGATTTATGCTCCTGCAACTTTAATCATTAAAGCTTGTGAAGGAGCTATTGTTGGTTTTTTAAGTCAAAAAAGCTTTGAATTAAAATCAAGAATGCTTTGGCGTGGATTTACTTTTTCTACTGGAGCAATAGTTGGCATAATCATAGGCTATATTGGAACTACTTACTATGCTGGTTATGCTGAAACATCCATTGGGCTTCCAATTACAGGTTATACAGTACTTTCTATTAGCATACCTTATGCATTTTGGCTAACTTTAGCTATAATCGTTGCTTTATTGATATCATCTTTAGGCTTTTTATACGATCCTCAATTAGGCTGGTTTATAGCCTCAGTTTTAGCTGGTGGCTGCTCTATGGTTTTAGGTTACTTCATCTATGAATGGTTTTTATTCGGTACAGCAGCTTTAGTTGAAGTTCCAGTAAACATAGGTCAATTAACTGTTGGTTTAATTGTTTCAATTCCATTAACTAAAGCAATTTTAAGGATTATGCCTTTTCTACAAAAAGAGGTTTAATTCATTCATTATTAAATCGCATAGTGATCTCTTTAATCTAAAATTCAAAGTAAATCTTATGTAAAAGAATGCATTATTCTCTAATTGAATACATGCGGCGGTGGCAGAGTGGTTAAATGCGCCGGCCTCGAGATCTCTTAAAGCGATGGTATAGCCGGTGGGCCATTGGCCCGCGCCGGTTCAAATCCGGCCCGCCGCGCCATTCTTCAAGCAAATAAGCAAAATCCCTACTAGTGGTATATATAACATCGTAATACAACGTTATACGTCCTATAATGCTTTTGAAAAAAGCCTAAATGAATAGGATTGTGCTTTATTGTTAGCTTGGCAAAACTTCAATTACTTCACTCACCCTAAATAAACCGTTATAAAATTCTCCTTTAGCCTTAAATTTAGCATATCTTTTCAATATGCTTAAAGGAGCGTTAAAATCTCCAGGTAGGATCATAGCCTCATACTTATCATCTATTAAAACTTTTGCTTTTCCAGGCTCGATTCTTAAAACTTCAACTAAATGAACGTTTTCATCAAGATCTTTTAAAGGCTTTGCAAATATTTTATCAAGTCCAATTTGAGATAATTTTCCGCTTTCTAAAAGCTTTTTTATAGCATTCATTATTGAGGTTTGCTCAAATCCCATATCCATACATTCTTTTATGAGTTCGTCGATAGTTTTTCCACCAAGTCCAGCTTCTAAAGCTTTTATATACACTGTTTGTTTAACAGCATCTTCATAGCTTATGCTTATGTCTACGCCTGGCCTCTTACCTTCAAATTCCTTAAGCTTAGTCTTTTCAACCTTTACTAAAGGTTTTAAAGCTATTTTTAAAGGCTCTTTAGATTCTTCCTCTAGTCTAGCTAATTCCTCTATTTCCTTTATTTCTTCCTCAGTTAATTGGTTTGGAGCAGGTTTGCTTCCACTTCTTTGAAAAGTCCTTAATTTTTGATTAAGAACCTTAATAATCTTGCGCATTTTTTCTGCCTTTTTCCTACTTGCATAAAAATATGCTATATCAGAAGTACCTTTAGTAACTAGAATTACAGCTTTTCCAAACTTTTTCCTTCCAGTCCTTCCTTTACGCTGAATATACCTTATCTCGCTTGGAATAGGCTCATAAAAAATTACTAAATCTACGCTTGGGATATCTAAACCTTCTTCAGCTATGCTTGTTGCAACTAAAACATTAAGCTTTCCATTTCTAAAATCTTCAAGCATTTTTATTTGTTCTTGTTGAGTTAATCCTTGATCATCAAACTTCGATGCTTGTCCAACAAATCTATCAACAAATACGCCTTTAACTTCTTTAAGAATATTAACAAGCTGAGTTGCAGTGCTTCTATATTGGGTAAAAACTATGATCCTTGATTCTGGATTGTTTTTTATTTGCTCCCCAACAATCTTTTTAAGTTCACTTACTTTTGGGTGCTCAATCTTGCTATACTTTTCAAGCATATCTTTTAAAGCAAAATAACTAGGATCATTCTTAATAATTCCATAGCTCATCTTTTCATTCAAATCGATTTTCTCTAAGAATTGTTGAGCCGGCATTATTCCTTGGGTTTCAATTAATTCTAATAGATGAAAAAGCGTGAGTGATGCTGATTGTAACGCAATCATGTTATATATTGGGCCTTTTCCTTGAAAAAGAAAAACTTCGTTTAAACGTTTTCTTAACTCTTCACCAAGCTCTAACAAATCCTTTCGTGTAATATACTTAAAATCTTTATGCAAAAGCCCATAAGAGCTTAGCTTTTCAATTTTTTCTTTTAGCATAAGCTTAACGATCTCACTTATTCGCTTATATTCTTCTGGTAAATCCAATATTCGCCAATCAACTTTTACTGGATTTATGTAAGGAGCTACATCTTGATCTTCTTCGCTTCTATACTCGATTTGTTCTATATAAAGCGCATCACATATCTCTTGAATTTTTTCTATGCTTGAGCCTGGACTTGCTGTAATCCCTAAAATCAATGGCCAATTGCATTGTTCAAAGTAATACTTTGCTATTGCTGTATATGCATAATCTTTTCTAGCTCTATGACATTCATCAAAAACCAATAAACAAAAATCTTTTAAACTTAAAATGCCATTTTCTAAATCGTTTTTAACTACTTGAGGAGTAGCAAAAATAATTCTAGCTTTTCCATTCCAAACTTCTTTTCTTTGAAAAGCTGGAACTTTACCAGTTAAAAAAACAAGATTGCTTGGATTGATTTTCAAAATCTTTCTATAGGTTTCTCTATGCTGAATTACTAAAGGTCTTGTTGGAGCCATTATTAAAATTCGTTTATCCTTGTACTTGCGGAACATATGCAATGCTACTAAAGCTGATATTATTGTTTTTCCTAAAGCTGTTGGTAAAACTACTAAAGTATTTTTTAATGTAGCATTGTAAGCTATAATCCTTTGATAAAGTCTATCCTCTACTGTATTTGGCTTTAAAAGTGGGAGTTCTATATAGCTTGGTTCTTTTGAATCTAAATTAAGCATTTCTAGGCTTTAATTATCATTAAAGTAACCTATATAGATTTCCAAGGAAACTTTGCATATTTTTTATAATACTCAACTAAGCCTCCTTCATCTAAAAGCTTTTCTAGAAAAGAGGGAATTTTTGAGGTTTTTAATGTT
>JAVZFM010000110.1:5147-5521 GCA_038872815.1 Bathyarchaeia archaeon | reverse complement strand
TAAATGATCGAAAAGTTGGTCCATTAATGGTTGGAGATGGAATTCATCCATCTGCTACTTCTTTAGGTAAAGAGCTTGGTATACGCCTAATAGCATCATATCAAAGATAATTGTGAATAAAAATCATAAAAAAGCTCGTTAATAAAGCTAAAATTAAAGCACAAATGAAACTTTTTTATATTCATTCTAAAGTGGAAAGATTTAAGAATTTTTACCAGTTTTAAAACTTAATACTTAAAGAATTCTTTTCCGCCTAGAAGACTATATGCTCATTTTAACTTAATAAAGCCAAATATTTTTAAATTTTTTTGAAAGGATTTTTAAGAAAAATTAATCCTTTTAATCGAATTTGCTTAATAGGCTAGCTATAAGAA
>JAVZFM010000110.1:0-5137 GCA_038872815.1 Bathyarchaeia archaeon | reverse complement strand
GTATATTGTTAAATTAGCTAAGAGAAAATTATATTAAACTGAGAATTCTAAATGAAATTAGATAACATGGGCCGGTAGTTCAGCCTGGTATGCCTAATTGGCTTTAGGGCCAAAGAACGTCCGGTTTGCAAATAAGTCAAGAAACCGGAAGGTCGCGGGTTCAAATCCCGCCCGGTCCACTTAATTTTTTAAGCGAATCCTTAAATAAAGGAACATTCTTTTCCTAGAAGATGTTTTGCTGATTCTCTATTTGGCTATTCCAAACGCCAAATACTCCGAAAAGCTCGGCGTATTAAGCTACGTGTACCAGCAACACCTGATAACCATTTTCGCTAATGGCCGAATCAGCATGACCTACGTCAAAGATAGAAACGAGGCAAACCAACTCGTCGAAGAGGCTAGGCGACTAATAAACCGCGCCATCATATACCTGAAAACCCATGGAAAGCCAAGCCCCGAAATGATTCATGCCAAAAAAGAATTAACACCAGTAAAGATTTACGAGTTGTTGCCGAAAACGAACTGCAAAATGTGCGGGGAGCAAAGCTGCTTCGCTTTTGCAGCCAAACTTCTAAACGGAGAAAAAACATTGCAGGACTGCCCACCATTGGAGTCTAAGGAGTACGGAGCCTTCAAGTTTCAAATAGAGAGGATGATGAATCCAATTAGGCTGAAGTAGCAAGCTTTAAGAAACATATTTAAATATTTTAATCTCACTAGTTATGCTTGGTAAACAAAATGCTTGAATCTAAAATTGATAAAAGGCTTATGAGGTTGATAAGTTCCGGACTTTGTCCTCATGAAGCCTCCATAATAGACGCCATAAAAGCCGTTGATGAGGCTTGAGATTATGCTTAAAAATAAGGTTAACTCCCAATAATAAAAGAAAACCAGTTAGTTGGCATAGTTACATTAACAGACATAGCCCGCGCCACAAGCATAGACAAACAAACCATAGAACTTATCCAAAAACTCTCTAACATGCACATAATAAACCTTAAATGAACAACAGGAATCTGTGTGCATTTCCTTTTTCGATTATAACTTACAAATACTGCTTTGCTTTTAGAGTATTAGAAGACAGAAGTAAAGCCTAAGCGTATTCCAAGGGGTGGTGGTCGCTTTTCCCCAAGGAACACGCACCGTGGGGAGATGGATAGAACCCCAAAAGCAAGTTTCATTTTGCTCGGTATTTTATTTATGAAGCCAGAATTCAGAGCAGATTTAAACGACTTGAGCGGAAGTTATTGAGACACTAACAGAGTGGGCTTTTATTTCGTTTTGAACGGGCTTTGCCAATTTTATATTTCAGGTGAAGTTTTATATGGCTTTAGTTTTTTGAATTCGAGAAATGTTAAGGTTAAGCCTAATGCGAGGAAGCAATTCATACATACGACCAACATAGGCGATAAGATAAGTCATGAGACTTTATCTCAAATTCCTTTGCGAGAGAATAATAATTTACCGTTGAAGGTGCCTTTTCAATTATAGCTTTAGCAATTCTCTGTTATGCTTTCATTTCTTTTTAATCTTGCAACATCCTCTCTGATCCAACTTAGATAGGAATCCACTGCTTCTCTGTTCGTTTTTAACTTCGATTTTATGGCAAAGGGAAAGCCACCGCATTCCAGATAAGTTTCAAATAGTTCGTTCAACTCATCAACCCAAGGCAATGCTTTGAGAAGTTTATCTCTAATTTCCTCTTCTTTGAAATCCTCCATCTTACCATTTTTTCGATTATTTCGGGCTTAACGATTTTAACGAATTCCCTAGAGCTAATCGGATAATATAAATATAACATCTACGTAATACATTTATGCTGTATGACATGCCCGTTAAAACAACGATCGTATTGAAAGATGAAGTGTATGAGTATCTCGTCAAGAAGTTTGGTAGGCGGAAGATCTCTGAGGTAATAAATCAAACGCTCATGAAGCAGTTGTTCAAGCTTACTAAGAGTATGTTTGGAGCTGACCCTTGGATTACGACTGAAAACCTTAGGGATGAAGAAGAGCCGCATGAAACTTCTTGATTCCTTCGCTTGGATAAAGTACTTCAGGGGCTCAAGAAGGGGCGCTAAAGTAAGGGATTACGTGGAGGGTAACGAGTTGCTATACACGCCATCGATTTGCCTTACTGAGATAAAATCAAAAAACTTGAGGAGGGAAAGATCCAACGACTAGAATTGAGCTAATAGTCGAAAGAAGCTTCATTGTACTGTTGAACACTGAAGTGGCTCTTTTAGCTGCGGAGATAAGGCAAAGGTACAGGCTTCATACAGTTGATGCGATTATATACGCTACTTCCCAGCATAAAAAATTGACGTTGCTTACAGAGGACCAGCATTTTAAGGATCTGCCAAATGTTGAAATGATTTAAAGTTATGCTCGAGGCTAAAGGTACCTTGAACTTACTACATTGGCTATGGGTTCAACGATCATGTCCTTTTTCGTTAATTGTACGAGGCTAGGCTCGTTAAGTATCTCCAATACTGGAAGCCCAAATCTAATTCTTCGTTTCCTACTCTGTAATCTGAACAAAAACATGCTATGGATGCTACTTGAAGCAATATTTTGTTACTTTTAGCCATATAAGTTTTATTCTACATGCGCTCTATAGCGGTCAATAGTTAAACATCCAGCTGTATGTAAAGCTTTCATCATTCGAAAAACGTATAGGAAATTGAACAATAGTATTGTTTCGTTTCCACTAATCATCCTAACCGAAAGTTGGATAAAAGAATGAATGCTTTTATAAGCTCGTCAAAAAAGAAATTGAAAAAGGAAGAGAAAGTTAAACTTAGAAAATTAAAAGGCTAGAAAGTAAAATTGAAATTAAAAGCTTTAGAAGAAATAATCGGTACATTAAAAGCATAAACTTTAAAGGACTATAAAAAAGTATTCAGGCATATAAGCTAGGGGCGAGTTTCGTTAAGCCATCTATAAATAGTTTTTAATGGCACATTTAGCTCCTTAGATATTTGTTTAGCGTTATAACCTTTATTCCTAAGCTCTTGCATTTGTTTTTTCCTTAGTTTTCTTTCAGCTTTACTGAATTTCGCTTTATTTTCAAAGATTATACGATCTTGGTTACCAAAAAGTGAAAGAGCAAGCTTAAAGGCGCGTATATAATTATAATCTCTGCTAATATAGCCCATAATTTTAATTTGATAATTTTTTACAACGTAATCCCTTAACTGATTTAGCACATCCTCTACAATATCAAAGCTTATAGCTGATACAAACTTTACTTCAACTATCTTATTTTCAGTATTAACTTCGATTGAGTACTTGCCATTAACCATTTTAAATCCATTTTGGCATATGTTTTAAATATGTTTGCTATAAGCAAGCTTATAAATTTTTCTCATTTTAATGTTTTTTAATAATGCGAAAAGTTTATAAGCAACTTTCTCATAATATAAAATTGATAAAAATGAGAATTTGGAGGTGATGATTATGATCGAGAAAAAGTCTAAACTACGGATGATTGAAAACAAAATAACTGATAGAGGACCTCCAATAAAATCTTAAAATTTATTTTTAATCAAATCGTTCTTTAATGTTTTTGAGTTAAAGCACTGAACGCTTATTCTTCCTTCGTATTAATTCTCAGTTAAGGATTAAGGGCGGTTTTTATACTTTTTTACGAAATAACAACCACTATTTGGAAAATTCACGAGCTTTGTAGGCTTTAAATACTTCGCTTATAAAAATTTTTGCTAAAAAGCTAGATAAATATACGAAAGGCAACAATTATTTCTAGTGAGCTCTAACTTTAAGGGCGTAATACAATGCTTAATCGAAAGTGGAAATCTAACTTAAATTTAACAGGCCTAGACTCAAAAAATGTAGCTCCATACATATTGATGTATGTACTTAGTGATTTCTCCCCAGATGATATAATTAAGTATATAAACTCAGCTCGCTTAATCTCTAATAAAAGAGAGTACATAACTTATACAGGATACTTTAAGGATGTACCGTTATCGATTATTTCAACTGGTAGTGGAGGATCGAGTGTAGCAACAGCACTTGAAGAGTTAGCAAATGCTGGAGCAAAAACTTTTATAAGGGTAGGAGCTTGTGGAACTCCACAAAAAAAGATAAGAGTTGGAGATCTTATCATATCAACCTCTGCCATTAGAGAAGATGGTTGTAGCGAGGAATACGTCCGCTTAACATTTCCAGCTACTTCAAATCATGAAGTAATTTGTGCGCTTATAGATGCTGCTGAAATGCTTAAATTTCGCTATCATCTAGGAGTTACATACAGTTATGGAACAATTTATCCAGGAGCTGGTAGAGCATCTTTTAGAGGCTTTCATCATTTTTTTAAATGGAGTGATCAAAAAGAATTTGTCTCTTCATTAGCGAAAATGGGAGTAGTTAGCACTGATATGGAAACCTCGATGATCCTTACTTTTTGTACTTTGTTTAATCTAAAAGGGGGATCGATTTGTTATGTAGTTGCAAATAGAGCAACCAATACCTTAAATCTTAATAACAGATCAAAAGATGCTGCAATTAGAGTTGCTTTAGAGGCATTATACTTGCTTTATAAATGGGAACAAATTAAGAGGAGAAAAGGTAGAAGATACTTAAGCCCTAGTCTTTTTAAAAATTAAATTATATAGGTTAGGTTGAAATCATTTTTTATTTCTATCAAAAGAACCTAAATCGTCTTTATATTTCTCAGCTTAAACAACCAATCTTTTGTATAAATTTACCATCTCTTCAACAGAAAGAACATTTTGTGGAAAGCCAAACTCCTTTAAACTCATTGCTAATTGTGTGATTTGGGGTGGCTTAAGAGAAGCTTGTTTTAGAACTTCAGTTTTTTTAAATATCTCTCGTGGATTATCATGAGCTATTATTTTTCCTTGAGACATTACTACTATTTCTTCAGCATACTCTGCAGCTAGAAGCATATCATGAGTAATAAGAATTATAGTACGCCCAGATCTATGAAGGTTTTGAATTAGTTCAAAAAGATTTTGAGTCTCTTTATAGTCTAATGCATTTGTTGGTTCATCTAAAACTAGGATTTGTGGATCCATTGCTAAAGCTGAGGCTATAACAACTTTTTGTTTGTCTGCACGGCTTAGGAATATTGGGTTTTTTTCTTTTAAATGAGA
>JAVZFM010000109.1:0-5576 GCA_038872815.1 Bathyarchaeia archaeon | reverse complement strand
TTAGGTATTGGAATAAGTTTAATAGCATCTTTCTCTTGAAAGATTAACAATTTTTCTCCTTCATTTATTTTCAGCTCCTTTCTCAATTTTGAAGGAATTGTTATTTGTCCTTTCTGAGAAACTACAATAGCTTCTACCAATTTTTAATTCACCTTACAAATTATAAAAAATCCCCATTAATAAAATGGAGGCTTCAATATTCTTAAGATTATTAGTGTATCTCTAATATGGAGTTGCTTAGAGGCATATCCAGGACTTAACTATTAGCGCAATCCTTCCATCTTCAGAATATCCAACATCACAAACTTTGCCTATTCTTTTTGCCTTTGAATTGTATACATCCTTTCCAACTAATTCCTTATATCTGTAATACTTTTTTCCCAAGTATTTCACCGTATACCAAAAAGGCCTTTAATCCAATCGATAATTCTTTGGAAAGCAGCTATTATGTAATCGCTGAAGGATGCTGGCAATCTGGATCTAGACTCACCTGGAACGTTAACTTGAACAAAGCCATCATCTCCATAACGCCACGCACTACAAGCCTTGTACTCAAGTGATACGAACAAATCTACTTTGCCTGGGCTGGAAGTTGTCCACTCGCATGTATAAGTGGCCGTTCTTTCAATGGATTCTTGCGTAAAGGTAGATTCATCTTTCCATATTTCTGTTGTATTAGTACGAATAATTATCCTAATACCTGTTTCTGAAGGAAGAAAATGCCTAACCTGAAGAGTTAATGCTATTCTTCCTTCTCCTAAGTGTTCAGCATTTATCGAGTCTAAAATAGCATAGAAGCTTGGACTCCTAACAGTTATTTCATAAAACTTCCACCAGCCAGGATCAATCTTCTGCCATCCAGCACCCTTGTTGAACATTACTGATCCAATTCCTTGAAGTTGCCAAGTTGGCTTTGGATAGCAAATAAGAGGAGCCTTTGCCATGAAAATATAGCTTTTAGTACCATAACCACTTACTGTATCAAGGATTTCTTCATCTACAGGAGGTTGAGTAGCATTGTTGTAGTGGCGAACTTTTATGTTTGTAGAGCTAGGAAGCCTATACTCGACGATAACTTCTATTTTAAATCCTTCACCCTCCTCAACTTCGCTTGGTATAGTATTTATTTTCTTAACTATAGCATAGTAAGGCTCAACTGTAAACTTATATTCTTTAAAGTTGTATGAAGGATATGGTGTAGGATCGTTATGTTGCCTACCTGGGTCTACAATGAAGACTAAAATATGGGAGCCCTCAGTAGCTTTCCATAGCTTGGGTACAGCTATATCTTGCTTACTTGGTTCAGGTGGGAACGTCAAGAATCCGCTATAGTAAAGTTTCTTGTCAAGATAACATGCAACTTGGACTGTTAATGGCTTAGTACTTGTTGTGCTCCTTAATGCTATTGTAGCAAAAAACTTAACTTGATCATCTACACCAGGAGATTTAGGCTCTATCCGAACATTTTCTACATCCCAATCCGTTTTTACAGGCTCGATTACCATATAAGTTACTGTAATCGCATCCATAAGTATTGGAGGCTGAGGAGTCCCATCAGGTTTAACTTGTCCATAAAGCTTAAGACCAAGCATATAGGTTCCAGGAGTTGGAGGAGCTTTAAGTGTTAAAGAAAGCGCACTTGTACCAGAACCTGTAAGCATTACCGCTCCGCTCTTAAATGGTGGACTTTCTATCCAAAAAGCACAAGGAGTAACAGCCATGTAATAAAAACTAACAGTTAAAGAGTATACTTGATTTGTATAAACAACGTATGGACTTGGAGGTATTAGCTTCCCGTTATATGCAGCTAAAACTGGCTCAGCCATACTGAATAAGGCTATAAAAATTAAGGCCATCACATAAATAGTTTTAAAATTCAAATTAAGCTTACTCATAGCAATTAACTCCTTCTTCCAATTTAGGTTGTTTAGTCCCGCACTTAGGACAATACTCTAATCCAGGAGCCAACTTGGTTCCACACTCTATACAAAAAACTTTAGGCTTTCGAGCAGCCTTGGATCGCCTAATCGCCAAAAAAGCTCCTATTATTAAAGCTAAGATTAAAATTAGAAAAGCTATGGCTAAATAATCTATAAGCCTTTCTTCAGCCTCTCCAGCTCTAGCCATAGCGCCCTCTATTCTAAGCGTAGCAAAAACCCTTTTTGAATCTGCACCAGAACCTATAACTGTTATAGTATAAACGCCTGGTTTAGCATCTTTACTAAGCTCTAAGCTTAGCTTAGATTGAGAATTTGGCACTAAAGCTGTTGGCTCAAGTCTCCATGAAACGCCACTTGGTAATCCTGAAACCATAAGGTTTATGTATTGATCGTAGCCGTTATCGGAAGAAGCTGTTATAATGAAATCTACAGTCTCGCCAGGCTTAACTCTAGCCGAATTTGGAGTAATCGAGAGGCTATAATCTGGGCCTTCTTCAACAACAAATGCTATTGGGCTATATCTTTCCTTTCCTCCTCCTGAAGCATTTATCGTAAGCTCATATCTTCCTGCTGGAAGCCTAGATGAAGCCGTTAAGGTTAACATAGACTCGTAGCTTGGAACTCCTGAAGAAGGACTAAAGCAGTAAGAAACTCCAGCTGGAACCCCTATAAGCTCAAGATTAACAGGTTGAGGAGATCCAGAAATTAGGTTTACATTAATCTTGTAAGTTATAGAGCTAGCTAGCTTTTGCTCTGTTGGGCTTGTTGTAACGTAGAAGTCAAATTCTTCTTCAGGTAAAGGACGTTCCTCACCTTCTTCAGGTAGAGGTGGTATGAATTGTTCTACTACAGTGAACTCAAGCCTAGCGATATTATTGTTCCTGTTCCCATCATTGTACTCCTCGTTTGGATCAATTTCCCAAGTAAGCGTATGCCTTCCAAGAGTAACTGTCCAAGGAATCGATTGAACTCCATGAA
The DNA here is from genome assembly GCA_038872815.1 of Bathyarchaeia archaeon. Lineage (GTDB taxonomy): Archaea > Thermoproteota > Bathyarchaeia > 40CM-2-53-6 > JAVZFM01 > JAVZFM01. Next base: position 2,658 of record JAVZFM010000109.1, on the reverse strand, counting down.
AAGCTTCTCCTGGCTCGTAGGTTATATAATCGCTAAAAAGCTCTTGGCCGTCTAGGCTACAGCGCACTTCAACTTGTTTAGGCTCTGTAGGTATTGGATTGGCTTGGATTAAAGCTTGGAAAACAGCTTCGCTACCTTGGAGAGGTTGGAATGGCATAACTTGTAAGCCAGAAATTGACCAATCGATTCCTTCTCCAGCTCCACTTGGCTCATCAGGAGCATTAACAACGTTAACTTGAAAAATGCGACTATCATGCATAGGTATTCCATCTATCCTACATTCTACAAAAGCCATTATCCTCAAAGGGCCATTACGCGGAGGAATAGCTGAGCCTGGAATTTCAAAGAAGTATGTGTAATCACCAGTACCTGAAAGTTCTATTTCGCCTGTTAAAGTTCTACCTATAATAAAGCTCACATCTATAAGACCAAAATCTACCTCAGATCCTTCTTGAGGGAGCTCATAGTGAATTGTCATATATATCCCAAATCCTACACCATACGTAACATCCCTTGGAGGCTCTACTGGAAAGCTCTCAGAAAAAGCTGGAGGATAAGCTAAACGTAGATCGGTTATACGGCATCCGCCCAATACTTCTACTTGTAAGGGGCATTCATTATTTACGTTTAAATCGAATCGAGCTTGATCCATTACACTAGCATTGCCAGATACTCTAAGCTCAATGTTATAGCTGTATGAACCTTCATGTTCTGGAGCCCTAAGCGTAAGCATAGTTTCCCAAAGACCGCTACCGCTATAAGAGGGGGTCTCAAAACTTATAGTAATGCCATCGCTCCTTGTTACAGTAAGCTGAAAAGTATTTTCCTCTCCTTCAAGGAAAGAATATATTCCAAAAATATTCACGTTAAACTCCGTATTGGGGCGTGCACAAGAAGGGAAGTATAGAGATTCGATTGTAGCAAATGAGTAACTTTTTTCTGAAACCGATAACATTAAGCTTTTAGTATCACTTGCTCGCACTTCGTCATCTATTACTACTTCTGCTTTAAAGCTCCACTCCCAGTGCTCTATAGGATAATCAAGAGGTGCTCTTAAAAAAAGTTGAATAGGAATCATTCGATTTATTTGAATGGGCCACGGCGAGTTTCCAAAATAAAACAATCCTTCCTCAGCTATTCTATCTTCTGGACTAGTATAAAGTAAGGGAGAATTTCTATATTTAATAGATAATAGGGCTTCTGGTAAATCCTCTTCAGGAATAGAAACATGAATAAGACCAAATATAATAAAAAGCTCTCCCTCATAGAGTTGATATCTTTCCTCCCAAGGTTCAAGTACATAGCTTTTAAGCAATAGTATTTCAACGAAAGGAGGGCTATCTGGAGAAACGACTTCTATTTCAAAAGATTTAGAAATAGAATCAGCTTCAGCCCTTAAATGCCATCTATGTGGATATTCATTAAATTCAGGAACTTCAAGCCCGACATGTTGCATTATAGTACCTTCATGATTACCTGATGGTAATGTAATTTCTAATGGTACGTCTGGAGTTACTGCGCTACCTCTTTCATCCAATATTCGAAGAATCGTAGAAAAGCTTCCAAAAGCTCTATAATGAAGAATAATATCTATATAAATCGTTTCTCCTGGTCTAGCTTGGCTGGGATAATCTGTTACTTCGACTTCTGTTATGTTTTGAGCATTCAAGGGTTCAAGCGTATAGAAAATCATGAAAAAGATCGATAGAGTCAAAACCAATAGCGTTAACGCTATTAAACGTTTATTAAAAAATAGAATTCATAATTTTATAAATCCTCTATATTTACTTAAAAATTTTAAGATTATATAGTAAATGTTCTATATAAAGCTTTGCTTTTTGAATTAAGCTCTAAGCTCTGTTCTACTAACTATAGTCATCGCCTTCATGAAGCCCATAAGCTTTAATGCATTCATGTTTATCAAATTAGCATTTATTCATTAAAATTTAAATTTTAGAAGCTTTATAAACTTAAAAACACTTAAGTTATTAACTAAAATGAATGGTGATAAAGTATGTCTTCTATTGAGGATTTTAAGCAAGTATGGAAAGAGCTAGAAGTAGAAGCTAAAAGAGGATTTATTTCGCATTTTGCTGCCTACATTATCGTAAATATTTTTATTGTTTTTGTTAATTTCTTAACATCTCCTAGAGTTTTATGGTTTTATTGGGTGCTTTTAGGTTGGGGCATTGGTTTAGCATTTCATTTTGTATTTTCTAGAGAGAAGTTTGTTATATCTGAGTGGGAAAAGAAAGCAGGAAGAATCGAGGTTAGAATGAAAGAAAAATTAAAGAAAGCATAAAACTTTTTTAAAATGTTAAATGTTTTTTACAAAAAATATAATCTCCTATTCTTTTAATGAATTTTGGGCATTTACCACATTCTGTTATTAAAACAGGTTGGTTATCTTCTGGACAAGTTGCTATTTCTAATGTAACGATTCTATACCTAGGTGGTGTAGGATTTTTATTATAAATTCTTATAAAATCTTCAACCATCATTTCTGGGTTGAAAAAATCTTCTAAATCAATTACTACTTTAAATTCTCTTATAAAAACTTGAGAGTAATTCTCTAGCTTAACTGACATAGCTTTGTTGCTCTTTTCCTCTTTTTGAAAGAATTTCTAGCCATGGATTATCTTTAAGAAAAGATGGAAG
>JAVZFM010000108.1:0-5584 GCA_038872815.1 Bathyarchaeia archaeon | reverse complement strand
AGCTTTTAGGGAGAATAGAAGCTGGAGATAAGCCCTCTATAGAAATTCATGAAGGAGAAGCTGTTGAAATAGCTACTGGAGCACCTATTCCAAAAGGTGCTAATGCTGTAGAAATGGTAGAGTATACCCATCAAGAAAATGACTACATTTATTTATACAAGCCAGTATCTCTTGGAGAAAACATAATTGCTGCTGGAAGCGATATAATGAGCGGTGAGCTAGTATTAAGAAAAAACCAAAGAATAACTTCAAGAGAAATGGGTGTTTTAGCAGCTATTGGGTTAAACAAAGTTAAAGTTTATAAAAAGCCAAAAGTTGCAATAATCTCAACTGGAAATGAGCTTTTACCCCCAGGTAAGCAACTAGAATATGGGAAAGTTTATGATGTAAATTCAAGCTCATTGATTGGAGCTGTTATTGAAAGCGGAGGAGAACCAATATTTTTAGGAATATCTCGTGACGACCCAAATGAAATAAAAGAACTTTTAAAAAAAGCATTGGATCAAGCAGATATGGTTTTAACTTCAGGAAGTACCTCAGTAGGAGCTGGAGATAAGCTTTATACAATCATAGATGATTTTGGATCTCCAGGCATAATAGTTCATGGATTAACTGTAAAACCTGGAAAGCCAACTATAATTGCTATTGTAAATGGAAAGCCAATATTTGGATTACCAGGGCATCCATCATCAGCTTTAATGATATTTTTTATGCTCGTAAGCCAAGTTATTCGTAAAATGGCTGGAATCAATGATTATGATGAAAAAGTTACAATAGATGCAAAAATCCCTTTTAAAGTATTTTCAGCTAAAGGAAGGAGAGAATTTTTGCCCGTACACTTAATTAAGGATGATTTCCTAAACTACTTAGCATATCCAATTCAAAAGGATTCTGGATCTATTTCTTCATTAAGTATGGCAGATGGTTTTATAGAGATTAAAGAAAATCAAGAATTTTTAGATGAAGGCGAATTGGTTAAAGTTCAACTTTTTGGGTCTAGAATAAATCTAGCTAATTTAGTGATCATAGGATCACATTGCATAGGTATAGATGTTTTAATAAATGTTATAAGTAAATTTGATTCCTCTATTCAAGTAAAAGTAATCAATGTTGGCTCTATTGGAGGACTTTATGCAATAAAAAGAGGGGAAGCCGATATAGCAGGAATTCATTTATTCGATGAAACTACAGGCGAGTACAATGAACCTTTTATAGAAAAATATGATTTACATGATAAAGCTTTATTAATTAAAGGATATGCTAGAGAGCAAGGATTTATAATAGCTAAAGGAAATCCTAAAAAAATCCATTGGTTTGATGATTTATTAAGGGATGATGTAAGCTTTATAAATAGAAATAAAGGCTCTGGAACAAGAGCTTTAACAGATTATTACCTTAAAAAATTAAGTGAAAAAAAAGGGTTAAGTTTTAAAGAGCTTGTAAAAAGCATAAAAGGTTATAATTTTGAAGTAAAATCTCATTCAGCTGTTGCTTCAGCAATTTTAAATGGGAAAGCTGATGTTGGAATTGGTATTAAAACAATAGCTTTAATGAACGGGCTTGACTTCATACCAATAGCCAATGAGCATTACGACTTTGTTATATCTAAATCAAGGTTAAATAAAAAATCGATTCAGGTTTTTTTGAAAACTCTTAAATCAAATGAATTCAAAAGTGAGCTTAAAAAAGTTCCTGGATTAATTCTTGAAAGCGATGTTGGAGAAATTATAGGCTAATCAAATTTAACTTTTTTATAACTTTAATGTTATCGCTTAATTTTAGTTTATGGAATAACTCTTAGATCCTCTTTCATGATTCCGAGAGCTACATGGGTTATGGTTCTTTCAACAAATTCCATAGCTAATAAATCTTTCACAAATTTGCTTAATTCCTTCCTAGTTTTAAACCTTACTATCAAAATAGCATCACTTGTTCCAGTTACATCATACACGCAATACACATTTGGATGTTTTGCAACTTCTTTTTCAACTTCAAGCAATTTTCCTTTAGCTACAACTACTTCGATTATTGCAACAACATCATAGCCAAGTTTTTCGGGATCAAGTATAGCCGTATAGCCCTTTATTACTCCTTCTTTTTCTAATTTCTCTACTCTATTTGCTACTGTATTAACTGAAAGCCTAGTTCTTCTAGCAATTTCTCTATAAGATAGCCTAGCGTTGTTTATCAATTCCTTTAAAATTTTTACATCTATGCTTTCTAACATTTGTTCACCAAATACACTATATATTTTACAATTGTTTTTAAAAATATAAATATTTGTATTAATTAATAAACTTTTAAGATGAAAAATGAGCGAATGTTACATTGAAGAAAAGCTTAAAAATGAAAACGTAAAATTCATTAGTTTACATTTTCCAGATGTGCTGGGCTATTTAAAAGGAAGAACTATACCATTAGAATCTTTAAGCAAAGTATTGAAAGATGGAATTGGATTTGATGGCTCTTCGATTCCGGGCTTTACTAGTATTGAAGATAGCGATATGGTTATGAAGCCTGATATAAATACGCTAGTAGTTTTTCCAATTTATAATGATAAAGTAGCAAGGTTTATTTGTGACATCTACAAGCCTAATGGCGAAAGGTTTGAGGGAGATTCTCGTTACGTATGTCAAAAAGTTATTGAAGAATTAAAAAATGAAGGTTTTATTTGCAATACAGGCGTTGAGTTAGAGTTTTACACAGCTAAAGTAAATGAAAAAGGAGATTTTGAACCAGTTGAGGCTCATATAAAAGATTCTTCAATGTACTTTGATATATCGCCTTCAAGGGATATGACTGAGGAATTTAGAAAGGATTTTGTATTAGCATTGCTTAATACTAAAAGATTCGCTGTAGAGGCTTTTCAACATGAAGTTGGATCAAGCCAGCATGAAATAAATTTTAAATTTTCTGATCCTCTTACAACTTCGGATAATATTTTAACTTATAAATTCATAGCAAAAGAAATTGCTAAAAAGCATGGCTTAATCGCTACTTTTATGCCAAAACCCTGGTTTGGAAAACCAGGAAGCGGTATGCATATACATATAAGCCTATTCTATAGCGATGGGGAGAATGCATTCTTCGATTGCAAAGGCTATGCTAGTTTATCAGAAATTGGAAAATATTTCATTGGAGGAATTCTGGCTCATTCTAAAGCTTTGTCAGCTATAGTGGCTTCTACAGTAAATAGCTATAAAAGACTTACACCAGGCTATGAAGCTCCTGCTTATATTACTTGGAGCAGAAAAAATAGGTCAAGCTTAGTAAGAGTGCCTGAATATTTTCCTAGAAAAAAAGATTCAGTTAGGATAGAGCTAAGATCTCCAGATCCTTTATGCAATCCTTATTTAACCTTTTCAGCAATAATTAAAGCAGGTCTTGATGGGATAAAAAATAGAATAGAGCCACCGATACCTATTGAAAAAGATGTTTTTCGTTTAAGCGAAAATGAACGTAAAGAGCTTGGAATTGAGGCTTTACCAGAATCTTTAGGCGAGGCTATAAAAGAGCTGGAAGAGGATAATGTGATTAAAGAGGCTTTAGGAGATTATATTTTTAAGAAATACATTGAGCTAAAGAAAAAAGAGTGGGATGAATATAGGCTAAGAATAACTCCTTGGGAAATAGAAAAGTACTTTTTTGCATAAATAGATTTTATTTTTTGGTTTTATTAATCTAAAACTTATTGTTTAGGCATAAAAGCTTAGCATTCATTGTAATAAAACAGTTTTATAGTTTTTTATCAGCTTACTTAATAGTGACTAAATCATGAGTATCTTTATAAGACTTTTAAAGACTAATTAAATTAATTTTATACTTGACTGAATTAAGCTTGAGCTATAACTGAGCGTTATGCTTAGTTAAGGCTGGTAGAGAAGTTGTTAGGCTATAAGTGGATTCACAACTTAAGATTAAAGTTCTACAACAGTTAACTTCGATTAGCCATATTGAATTGGATTCAAAAATCTTAGCTAACAATTTTAATAGTGTAGCTTGCATTCTAATCGATAAAATTTAAATTAAAATATAAGCTTTAATAAGAATTGCTTAGATGCCGTATATTCTTTTCATGCATAGAATTGGATTGGATTATTCCAATTAGTGGCATAACATAAGCTTATATAGAATTTGATAAGCATGTTAAAGCTGAATTATAAAGAATAAAACAATCTTTTGTCAGAGCCAACAATATTTTTTAATAAGCCTTAATTTAACGTAAAAATTAATACCTAGAAAATTTTAAGAGTTTGAAAGCATTTTAAGAATTTAGTAACGTTTAAGTTCTCCATCTCAGCTATTTTATGAAGCTTCTTATCGCTTACTAGAAATTGTGAAGCGTTTATAGTTTTTGCTGAAACTATTTGTAAAGCATCAGCTTGGTAAACATGGTATTTCTCTATCAGTTTCCAGCTTTCAGAGAGAATTCTGATTCTCGTGGATATCAGTAGAAGTATATCAAGCCTTTTCACTTCAAATAAGAAGCGCTTTCTTAAAATTGTATGTTTTTCTTGGTTAATCCTATTTTGTACTTTGGCTTTGTCGAATGCTCCAAGAACTTCGCCTATATTCCAGCTACTGAAAGCTAACATTAGTTCTCCAGAATGCTTTTAAAACATGGCTTTAATGAATTCGCTTCCAGGTTCATTCACATATCTCTTTATTATACTACTCAAGATATGCTATTACTTCTTTCATCTCTCATAATCCTGATTTTTTCAAAGTCCTTTTTCAGGCTCTATAGGTTCAAAATCTATTTCATAAGCCTATAAACCCTTTATATCTTTTATAACCTCCTCTAGAAAATCCTCTACTATTTCATCCTTAATTATCTCCTCAAGTAGTTGAGATATTTTCAGCTTATTCTTTGAAGCAGCTACTTGAATTTTTCTCATAGTTCTTTATCTACATAGATGCTAGTTTTTACTTTAGTCATTCGTATAAATACCTCTTATACTGAGTATACCAAAATAAGTATTTAACCTTATCCCAAAACCTTAAAGCAGAAAATTCATCGAAAATAAGACCCAAAATTACAATCCGATTTATAGTATTAACTACATACTTTTATCGATGAACATGCATAGTTTTTAAGATTCGCCAGCTTTAGATTTCTACGAGATAATGCTTTTATCAGCTTACTTAAGCCTATTTTATCATTTAAAGCATAAGCGCTTTTAATACTGGTTTATGAATGCGCATAATTATGAGTTTAGAGCGTTTGGGCTTAATATGGTTCTATGTAACATATGGTAAACGAAATGCTATAGAGCGATGCTTTGGGACGTTAAATGATTGCCTTAAAGGCTTTACAAACAATCTAAACTCTAAGGTCAAAGGCTTGTTAAGCTATAAATGCTGTGAGAATGATCGTTTTAGAGTTCATCAAAGCCCAGGAATGCTTATCGATAAGATTGTGAATTTATCTTGTCAGTATCGTACTTCAGCAAAAACTTTTATATATAGCTTTTACAACTAGAAAAAATGAAGGTGGGGCCGTAGTCTAGCCAGGTATGACGACAGGCATAAACCGTTAAGGGCTCCAGATTAGAATAGTACGGGCTTTCTGATTTAAGGATGA
>JAVZFM010000107.1:0-5602 GCA_038872815.1 Bathyarchaeia archaeon | reverse complement strand
CAAGGCTTTTTTTATTAGCAATCAATCTAGCAGTTGATTGAAAAAGCGTATAGATTACTTCCCAATCGTTTTTCTCTAAAGTCTCACCAGTTTCTGTGCAATCAACTATTAAATCAACATCTCCTATAAAGGCTTCAGTAGCTCCATAGGATCGAATAAATCTATAAGCTAAACGATTTTTGATTATTTTTTCTTCAATGAATTTTTTAGTAATATTTTCATATTCTGATGCCGCTATAACTTTTTTATTTTCTTTTTCTATTATTTTTTTAAATTCTTTAAGAGCTTCTTCTTCAGCCTCTTTAGTATTATCCTTTAATTTTATCCCATATTTTTTTGGAATTGCTACTACTACGTTTACTTTTCCAAATTTTAAGTCCAATAGTTCTTCAACATCAACATCATGCTCGATTACCCAATCTTTTCCAGTAATTCCTAAATCATACTTTCCCTCTTCTATTAATGGAGGTATATTTTGAGCTCGATATATTTTCATTTCAATTTCTGGATCGTTTGAAAAAACTATGTACGATCTTTCACTTTTTATTCTAAGTCCATAACCAGCTTGATTTAAAAGTGTATTCACACTTTTCCATAAATGGCCTTTAGGCAAAGCCATTTTTAATATAGCCATTTTCTAAGCCCTCATTTCTAGAAAAGATTATTTTCCATAATTATTTAAGTCTTAATTAAAGGTATTTCTGCATTTAATTCTATAGCAATATAAAGAGATCAGGTTTATTCAGCGAAGTTTTAGGTAAAAATGCGGGAGGTGGGATTTGAACCCACGAAGGCCTACGCCACAGGGTTCTGAGCCCTGCCCCTTAGACCTGGCTTGGGTACTCCCGCGATTGCGAGTTCTTAGTTATATTTAATTCATTATTTTGTTGAAAATAAGTTAGAATCTTTATTTTTTAAGATTTAATGGCACTCTTTTGATATTAATACTGATTAGCTTTGATATGCTTAAGCCTTCTTGAGTAGATAATCGCTTTTTTTCATGTAATTTCTTTGGAACAATTATGTTGGTATAGTCTCTTTTAGTCAAGTTTGCATCACTTATAATTTATTACAGCAATTCCTCTTTAATTTTTGCTTTTAGAACAATAAGATTGTAATTCTTTTAGACAATATTGAAGAAAAAACAATAAAGGATTTAAAGCCAGTTATGAGCCATGATTTAAACGAAATCGATATAATTGTAACAAAAAATACTCAAAGCGGAAAGCATAAAACAATTATGGCTAAAAATTCTAGACTCTTAAGCTTTATTATCTGCTCAACAAAGCTTTCATGAATGAAAGGCTTTCAAAGATGCTTTGTTTTAATACCTTTAGATGATTCCCAAAAAGCTTCAGCGAATCTAATAATGGCTAAAGCAATAAGTGGAAGAGTCAAAAGCAAAAAGGCTAGAAGAAATAAAAGCTATTAGATTTTTAATAAAACAAAGCTTTAAAGTTATAATAAAGTTGCTGAAAAATAAAACAAAGTCCGAAAAAGATGTTAGAGCCTTAAGCCTAATAAAGGCTTCAGCTTGGCTACATACCTTTCAAAGAAATAGGGAATGGCAAAATAGAATAATTGCGGGTGAGAGAAATCCCTAGCCATTTTAAGGCCTTAAGAATCTTGATTACAAGTAGATGTGCAACAAGCAGAGAAATCGTTAATTTCTTGAAAGAGTCAAAGCCATTAGCCAATAAAAGCGAAGAAAAGCTTCTTAATTGAGAAGAAATTATAAAAGAATATGAAGTTTATTAAAGGATTTTACCGCATAGTCGATTTAGTAGCGTTCGGGAAAGAAAAACCGCTTTTAATGTTTATTAAAGGATTTTACCGCATAGCACGCTTAGTAAATACCCTGATATTCTAGAAAATATTGAAGAAATCGAGTTAATCCGATCTAAGCGATAGAAGGGGCTAATAAAAGTATTTAATCCAGAGAAAACTTATTCCATTAGTACTCCCCTACATATATGAGATAACAAACATGAATGTAATTCTGTGATGATATTTTTCAAGAAAAAGCTACTTCTTTACTAAATAACCCATCTACTGAGTTTTCTTTAATCTAAGAATTCATGCAATTTTTTACATCTTCGGAATTCTTTATTTATCTACATGGATAATTTCTAACAGTTTATAAAGTAGAGAACTTATTATATCTTTAAAGTTTTTCATCTTAAAGGGAGGCTTTTAAATTGAGGCATTTTAAGGATGCTGTATGGCGTGAATTAGTGAATAAAGTGATCAATATTATTCAAGAACAAAAAATTAAATTTGCACGTCTTCAATTCATAGATATAAACGGTATTCCTAAAAGTTTATCTGTAAGCACAAAAAGAATAGAAACATTATTTGATGTGGGGCAAGCCTTTGATGGATCTTCAGTAACAGGTTATAGGCCCATTGAAGAATCGGACCTTGTTCTTAATCCAGATCCATCAACTTTTGCATTGATTCCTTGGCGAAAAGAAGAGAAAAGCAGCTGCCGCTTCATATGCGACATCTATACACCAGAGGATAAACGATTTGAGGGAGATCCACGCTACATTCTTGAAAAAGCTTTAGAAAAATGTCATGAAGAAGGTGTTACATTTAAATGCGCCCCAGAAATGGAGTTCTTCATTTTTAAAGAAGAGCATGGAACAACTCCAACCCCAATCGATATAGGGGGATATTTTGATATCCATCCTGGAGATTTAACAGAAGATCTTAGACGAGAAATAGCTGATGAAGCTGAAGCATTTGGTATAGATATTGAAATCGCTCATCATGAAGTAGCTCTAGGTCAAAATGAAATAGATTTTAGATATGATGAAGCTCTTGAAACTGCTGATCGTACTGTAACTATGAAGATTATAGTAAAGAATGTAGCTAGTAGAAATGGTTACATAGCAACTTTTATGCCAAAGCCCTTTTATGGCGTAAATGGTTCAGGAATGCATGTTCATCAAAGCATTTGGTCTTTAGATGGTAAAAATCTTTTTTATAGCGATGATGAAAGCCGAGGATATCTATCTGACATAGCACTACACTTTATAGGAGGGCAACTAGCTTATGGAAGAGAAATGTGCGCTATTTTGGCTTCTTGGCCAAATTCATATAAACGATTAGTGCCTGGATATGAAGCACCTGTTTATATCGCTTGGGGCTATAGAAATAGATCTCCATTGATAAGAGTTCCAAACTTTGGAAGAAAGTCTAAGGCTGCTAGAGTTGAAATTCGCTGTCCTGATCCGGCAGGCAACCCATACCTCCAATTTGCTGTCCTTTGCATGACAGGATTAGAAGGAATAAAAAAGAAAATAGAGCCTCCAGAGCCTACAGATTTGAATGTATATAGCTTAAGCTATGAAGACCGAAAAAAACTTGGAATAACTTCACTTCCAGAATCTTTAAAAGAAGCATTAGATGAGTTAGAAAAAAGCGAATTGATGAAACGAATATTAGGTGATATCCTCTTTGAAAACTTTGTTCACGAAAAACGAAAGGAATGGGACCTATATAGAGCTCAAGTAACGAATTGGGAAATCGAGCGATATCTAAGAAGGCTTTAATAAATATAGTCTTGTTTATTATAAAAGCTAAGAAAGAAAAGGATTTATGGGAAGAACATACAGGATTATCTTTATAGATAATATAAGTTAATATAAAAAAGAGCTCATAAAATAACAATAACTTTATTTATTTTGCCACCTTTTTAATAGAGAATATGCCTATATATGGTATAAACTATAATGTTTGCTTTATAGACTCTTGCATTTTTAAGCCAAAAACATTTTTAATTATCAATTCATAAAGCATACATGTAATTAAAGTGTTTTTAATCCATAAAATCTTTAATACATTTAAGAAAAGAGGAAATCAAAATGAATATCAAATCTTTTATTAAGAATATCATCAAGTTTGTTTTTAAAGAAAATTCCTATAACGATTTATACTTAAATTTAGACAAAATTCATGAAGCCCTCTTAGATAAAGCTAAAAATAAAGAATTCATAAACATAAAAAAAGAACTAGAGGAATTAATTCTTAAAAAAGAAACCTTGAATAAAATTTATTGGAGTAATCAATCATTAAGCATAAAAAAAGAAATAGAAGCATTAGATGAAAAGATTTTAAAAAAACAGGTTATGGCTGAGATTTATAGGCTAGAAAGCCTTAAGCTAAAAGCATTCAATGAATTCTATAAAAAATTCAAAGTAATGGATTCAAAATCTAATGAGCTTAAAAATTCATTAAAAAATAAAAATTATAAAATAGCACTAAAGCTAAAAGCAAATGAAGAAAAAACAAAAGCTGATGAAAAAATAGAGGCTATTAAAAAAGAGGTTTTAAACGCTATTAAAGAATTAAAAAACTCAAATTTAAAAAGGTTATAAAAACCTTGAATTGGGTTGAAAAAGCTAGAAAAGCTGCTGCTAAAAGCGCAGCAAAACTTATTCAAGATAATCAAATAGTTGGACTAGGTAGTGGAAAAACTATGGCATATGTAATAGAAGAGCTTTCTTTAAGGGTTAAAGAAGAAGGTTTAAAAATTTTAGTAATTCCAACTTCTTTCCAAGCTGAAATTTTAGCTTTAAAGCATGGTTTAAAATCTATTAGCCCAATGAACAACTTTCAAAGAATCGATATAGCTTTAGATGGAGCTGATGTAGTTGAGATAAAATCGTTACACCTTATAAAAGGAAAAGGAGGAGCTTTAGCTAGGGAAAAAGTTGTTGATTCTTTTTCTAAAAAGCTAATCATAGTAATAGATGAAAAAAAGTTGGTTGAAAGCTTTAAGCCAGAGCATGGAATACCTGTTGAAGTTTTGCCATTTTGTTTTAGCATAACCATGAAAAGAATAAAAGAATTAGGTGGAAACCCAATTTTAAGAGAAGCTTTGTCAAAAGTTGGTCCAGTGATAACGGACAATGGAAACTTTATATTAGATGTATATTTTAAAGAATTAAAAAACCCTTATGAAATAGATAAAAAATTAAAAATGATACCTGGCATAATAGAAACTGGACTTTTTTTGGATATGACTTCTCAAGTTTTTGTAGGTAAAAGCGATGGAAGTGTAGAAATTCTTAATAAATAGCTTATCTGATTTTAAAGGCGAGTTTTGAATGGATAAGAATAAAAGAATTGATATCTTTCAAAAATTGAAAAAACCTGAAGTTTGTGTTGAAAGAGCAATTCTTATAACAAATGCCTATAAAGAGTTTGAAGAAGAAATTGCCATAATCAAAAGAGCAAAAGCTCTTGAAACTTTATTAAGCAATATGAGCATTTACATTCAAGAAGATGAGCTTATAGTTGGAAACTTAGCAAGTAAGCCATTTTCTGCACCAATTTATCCAGAGTATTCATGGAAATGGATTCTTGAACAAATGAATTTTTTTGAAACGAGGGAAGGGGATAAATTCTATATTTCTGAGGAAAACAAAAGAGTTTTAAAAGATTTACTTCCTTTATGGAAAGGAAAATCAGTAGAAGAGCGAGCTTTAGCACTTATGCCTGAATATGTTAAAAAAGCAAAAGATGCATTATTGATTTCGATGGAAAACGTTTTAACTGGAGCAATTGGTCACTTTATACCGAATTATGAAAAAAT
>JAVZFM010000106.1:0-5605 GCA_038872815.1 Bathyarchaeia archaeon | reverse complement strand
AAGCATAAGCCCAAAAACCTCCTGAAGCTATAAAGCTTGCTTCTGTAATTGTAAGTTTTAAATCTCCTTTTATCCATGGAAGCGTAAGCCCATAATGAACTCTACCAAGATAATAAAAGATATAGAAGATGTTCCAAATTATTAAGATACGCCATTTCCATTTAATAAAATCAGATTCTAAGTTCATGAAAAGAAATAATAGATATTTTAGTATAATAAAAATTTATAATTTTTGCTTTTTCACTGTTACTTTAAAAGCATAGCAGTTACTCTATATGAACTCTAAATACATCCATGTCTAATCCTAAGTGAACTAAGAATTCTCTCGCTGCTTTTTTAACATCTTTCGATTGCGTTATATATCTTCCTACAACTATTATGTCTGCACCTGACTCTAAAGCTAAAGGAACTGTTGAAGGTTCTATTCCTCCAGCTACAGCTATAAGCATTCTTCTTTCTTTATATTTTTCTTTAAGCTCTTTAATTAATTCCCATCTTGTTTTCTTTATTTTTTCTTCATCTATTCCTCTATGAATAATAACTATATCAGGTAAATCAGTTAATTGATCTAAAAGCTTTAATGGGTTAGCTACATCCATCATATCTATTGCAGCGTATATCCCAAGTCTTTTAGCTTCATAAATAAATTTATTTAATGTTTCTATACTGGCTAAACCTGAAGCTACAACAGCATCTGCAGTTTCTTCATAAGCTAAATCCACTTCCACTTGACCTACATCAAGCGTTTTTAAATCAGCTATTATAAATACATCTTTAGCTATTTCTCTTAATTCCTGAATTACTCTAGCACCGTATCTTTTTATAAGTGGAGTCCCAGCTTCAAGAATTATTCTATCGCTTTTAGGAAGCTCAGCTATAATAGCTTTTGTTTTCTCTAAATCTGGAACATCTAAAGCTACTTGAAGGTAAGGTGGCATCCATAATCTTGGAACTCTAAAGCCCATTATTGGATGAGTTGCTCTATCCTTATCATACATTATTTTCTCTAAGCTTGGGTAATTCATTAAAGCTCTTTTAAGCGCTAATTTAGTTGCGCTATAATTGTAATGATATATTCGCCTTGGATCTTTAGCTTCTGGATGAATAAAAACACTGCATATAATAACCCATTCATCAATTTTATCTTTTGGAATAATACCTTCTTCAACAGCATCTGCAACAGCTTTAGCTACAGCTGCTTGAGCTGGACCAAAAACTTTAGCAGCTTGCTCCATATTTTTAATAGTTACTTTAGGAATAAGCAATGTGAAAGGTTTAGGTGGTAAATTAGGTCTTATAACAGCTAGTAAGGGTGTATGACCAGCTGATAAATTAGCTAAGCTTGTAGCAAAAGCTTGGCCTACAACCCCTTCTTTATCACCTATAATTAAATCTATATGAGCTACTTCAGGACCGGAACCGACAAGAGCTTCACCAACTAAAAACATTATGATATTTTTTGCCCCCTTTTTCACCTTTTATTTTTAATAATAAATTAAATTATAAAAAACATTTTTTAATTTAATTACGATTATTAAAACATCATTTTAAACTTTATTAGAAATAATAATGATTTAACCGATATAAAATTGACATTTTTTATGCTATATTTATAGTAAGGCTTAATAAAGCATAGTAAATTCATTATCTAAAATTATAATTTTGACGCTTTTTCTAACTTGTTTTTATTTAAAAATTTCTGGAGGAACTTAAATTAGACAAAAATAAGTTTATTTAATAAATTTAACTTTTAAATTTAAAAAATGTTTATGAAGGGTCAATCTTCCTTTAAAAGAAGCTTATTTTTTTATTAAGTGAATTAATTCTTCCTTAAAGGTTAAGCTTACATAATCGCCTTCTTTAATTTTTTCAAGAATTAATGGATCTGAAGAATCAACTATTATAGATTTTCCTGTAGGTAAATCAATTGTAAATCTTGTTGTTCCACCTTGATAAAGAGCTACTCTAACTTTACCTTTAATGAAGCTTTTTGAAGATTCTTTTATTGGTTGCATCTCAATATACTCTGGCCTTAAAACCACAAGTACAGAATCTCCTTCTTTAAAGGTTTCATCTGGAATTAAAGCTTTTATCTCACCTTCTGGAGTTTCAATTGTTGCTTTTAAACCTTCAATACTCGTTACTTTTCCATCTAAAAAGTTGCATTGCCCTATAAAGCTTGCTACAAATTCATTCTTTGGTCTCCTATATATTTCTATTGGAGTACCTACTTGAACTATTTGACCATCCTTCATTATAGCTATATAATCAGATATGCTCATAGCTTCAACTTGATCATGAGTTACGTAAATAGCTGTTATTCCTAATTGCTTTTGAATTTGTTTAAGTTCTCCTCTAACAATAATTCTTATTTGAGCATCTAAATTGCTTAGTGGTTCATCTAAAAGAAGGACTTTAGGTTCAGTAACTAATGTTCTAGCTAAAGCTACTCTTTGTTGTTGACCGCCACTTAACTGGTGAGGATATCTTTTTTCAATTCCTGGAAGCTTAACAAATTCTAGCACTTCTTTAACTTTTTTATCTATCTCCTTTTTTGGAAGCTTCCTAATTTTTAAGCCATAAGCTATATTTTCATAAACAGTCATATGTGGGAAAAGAGCATAATCTTGAAAAACTAATCCAATTTGTCTTTTAAATGGAGGTTTATTAGTTACTTTTTCATTGTCAAAATATACATCGCCTTCATCTGGGTCATAAAGCCCTGAAATAACTCTAAGAAGAGTTGTTTTTCCGCAACCGCTTGGACCAACCATGCTACTTAAAGCTTTATCAGCAAACTCTTGTGTTATATGGTTTAAAGCTACTACTTCACCAAACTTTTTAACTATATTTTCTACATAAACTTTAACCAATTTTCATCCCCCTATTCCAAAAGAAAACATTTCTAAACCTTTCTTTCCAGCTAAAATTCTAAATATAATAAGTGAAGCTAAAACTGTTGCTATTAAAACGGTTGATAAAGCGCATGCATATCCTATTCTACCTGCTTCAGCTTGAAAAACTATAGCTATAGAAGCTAACATTGTTTTTCCTGTAAAAAGAAAAACTACAGCGCTTAAAGTTATCATTCCTTGCATAAATGTGTAAACAAAACCGCTAAAGAAGCCATTTCTAGCTAAAGGAAAAATTATTTTAAATAATGTTCTTAATGTGCCACCGCCTAAACTTGCTGAAGCATCTTCAAGAGAAGATGAAATTTGCTTTAAAACACTTTCATTAGATAAAACAGCCACAGGTAACTCCCTAAAAACTACTGAAAGTATAAGAATCCATAATGTTCCTGTTAAAAGTAAAGGAGATTTATTAAAGGCTATGGCGTAACCAAGCCCCATAACAGTTCCAGGAATAATTAATGGTGTTAAAGTTAAGTATTCAAAGAAATGTTTTGCTGGAGGATTCTTTTTTACAAGAAGCCATGCAATTATTAAACCTAAAAATCCAGTTATTAAAGCAGCTGTAATAGCTACTTTAAAACTTGTCCAAACTACACCCATTCCACCCATAGTTAAAGTATAATAATTTTTAGTTGTAAACGTGAAGTCGTAACCCCAAATTTTAACAAAACTTCCATAAATTACTGTTGCATAAATCAATAGTATAAATGCAACTACTCCATAAGAAAATGCCCCAAGCGTATATTTAATTATTGGTTTAGTTGGTTTAGGCTCAATTTTACTTGGTTTACCAGTAATTATAGCGTAAGATTTTCTTGTAGAATATTTAGATAGTAAATAAGCTGGAACAGCTATAGCCAATAATAGGACACCTAAAACAGAGGCTGCTCCAAATCTTTGAAGACCTTCAACTTCAATAAAGATTCTCGTAGCTAAAACACTGTACCCACCTCCAATAATTATTGGATTTCCAAAATCCGCCATGTTAAGCATAAAAAGTGTTAGAAAAGCTGATACTAAAGCAGGCATCATTAATGGAATAGTTATAGTTCTAAAAACATATGATCCATTAGCTCCTAAAGTTGCTCCAGCATCTTCAAGGCTAACTGGTATAGAAACAAAAGTTGAATAAATCATTAAGAAAGCTACTGGAAGCCAAGAAAATGTTTGAGCTAAAATTATTCCCCACATGCCGTAGATTTTAGTTTTAAGTAAAAGCCCGTTAGGACCAAATAACAAAATCATTGATAAAGCTGAAATGTATGGTGGAGCTACAAGCGGAATTAAAGCAGCCATGCTTATAAAGGTTTTTCCAGGCACATTTGTGCGAGCAATTGTATATGCTAATAGAAAACCTATAATTACAGCAAATACTGTAGAGATTATTGAAACTCTAAAACTATTTGGAATAGATATATATAAACCCCTATCGGTTAACAATTTACTATAATAATAAGTAGTAAATTTACCATTTTCAAAAAAACTTGTTTGAAGCATAGAAATCATTGGGTATGCAACAAATAAAATAAGAAGAATAATCATTAATAACGTTAAAAACAATACGACGGGTTCCTTTAAATATCGTTTAACAACTTTCAATTTTAAAAACCACCATAAAAAAAGAAGAAGGGATATTTAAAAATTTCTTAACCTGCAAGCCTTGGAATAGCTTTATTAAGGGCTTCTAAAAGCCTTGCTTTATTTTTCCCAGCCCAATAGAAGTCGATTTCTACGAGAGGTTGATCTATATCTCTTGGAAGACCAGGTAAAGGCGCTAGATCCTTTCTTGTTGAACAATCTTCTTTCCTAAATTCTCTATAAAGCTCATTTGCATGTTTTCCTAAGGCCCAATCAATAAATGCTTTAGCCATATTCGGGTTTTTAGCTCCTTTAATTAAACCTGTCGCTTCAGCTGCCCATGGACAACCCTCTGGTGGAAAGATATTTTTTATTGGATAACCCTCCTTAATATAAACCCAAGATATATAGGTACCTGTAATGCTGACAGCATTTTCTCCTGTTCCTAAACGTCTACAAGTTGCGCCTCCAGATTTAGTCCACTCAATAACATTTTCATCAAGTTTCTTACAGTAGTTTATTGCGCCCTCTTCACCTAAAAGACTAACCATTCCAACATACCATGAGAAACCTGTTCCACTAGTGTTTGGGTTTGGAGCTAAAATTTTTCCCTTCCATTTCGGATCTAAAAGATCTTCCCATGTTTGCGGTGGATCACCAAGCTTTTGCTCTTCAAAAACTTTAGTATTAATGCTTATATTATCAACCCACATTGTGGCAGCAACCCAATAGCCATTAGGATCTTTAAATTTATCATCGTAGTATTTTGCTTCTGAAGAAACATAAGGCTCTATTAAACCCATATCAACTAATTGAGCAAATTGATCAGCTGAAGTCCCCCATAAAACATCTGCTTGAGGATTATCCTTTTCAGCAATAATTCTCGCAACTATTTCTCCTGTGGATTGTCTCAACCAAGTGACATTTTTTTCAGAAAAGTAAGGCACATCTTTATAGAAACCCTCTTTCAAATAGTAAGCAGCTTCATCCTCTTCAAGTGCAGTATATATGCTTAACGGTCCTTTATCTAAAGTATATGCTGGAACTGTTGGCGTCGCTGTTGCTGTTATTGTTTCTGTTTTTGTTATTGTTTTTACAGCTGCTGGTGGAGA
>JAVZFM010000105.1:0-5606 GCA_038872815.1 Bathyarchaeia archaeon | reverse complement strand
AATGAGATATTCCAATTGAATCCAAAACTTTTTGAACTCTTTCTTGAATTTCTTCATTTGACATATTAAGGTTTTTTGGACCAAAAGCTATTTCCTCTTGAACAGATCTGCTAAATATTTGATAATCAGGATTTTGAGAAACATAACCAACTTTTCTAGAAAGTTCTGCAATTGATAAACTTCTTATATCTTTTCCAAGCACTTTTACAGTACCTTTTGTAGGCTTAAGTAATCCATTAAAATGTTTAACAAGAGTTGTTTTTCCAGATCCATTTTGTCCAACAATTGCAACAAAATCTCCATTATGAATTACTAAATCAATACCTGTTAAAGCTTTAGTTCCATCATGATAAATAAAAGATAAAGATTCAACTTCAATAATTGGTTCCCTTTCTATTTTTTTGGTTTCAATAATTGATTCATTTTTCAAAAGTATGTTAGATGGTGATTTTTCAATAAGCTTTTTCTTTAAAGCTTCTGAAGCTTGATCCAAAGTGATTGGTATTCTAAGAATAGACTTATCGAATTCATTGATTCTATTGAAAAATTCTATAACTTGGGGTGGTCTAACACCTTTTCGCTTTAGGCTTTCAGGATCCCTAAAAAACCTTTGTGATTCAGCTTCAAAGCTTATTCTACCATTTTCCATAAGCATAGCCCTATCTATATACTCCATAAGCTCCTCCATTCTATGCTCTATTATAACTACTGATATTTTCTCACTTTTTCTTAGCTCTTCAATAACTTTCACTACATCAGCTCTGCCTTGGGGGTCTAACTCAGCCATTGGTTCATCCAAAACTAGAATTTCTGGACGACGTGCAAGTACTGCAGCTATCACAACTCTTTGTTTTTGTCCACCTGAAAGCTCATAAGGCGACTTATTTAGGAATTCTGACATCCCAACAACTTGTAAAGCCCACTCTAGCCTTTCTTGAATTTCATCGTTAGATAAGGCCATATTCTCTAGGCCAAAAACAATTTCTTCTTCAACACTTAAACCAAAAAGTTGGTTTTCAGGATTTTGCCAAACTATTCCAACTTTTAATCCTAGTTCTGGAAAATTCTTTTTTGTCATAGGCTCTCCATCTATTAGAACTTCTCCTTTAAAACTTCCATCTATAAAGTTTGGAATTAACCCTGCAATTGTCAAGCCTAAGCTAGTTTTTCCAGATCCAGTAGGCCCAGTTACTAAAACAAACTCTCCTCTTTTTAATTCAAAGTTTAATTCCTTAAGTGCCCAATTTTCTTCATATTCATATTTAAACCATACATCCTTGATCTCGACGATTTTTTCACTGCCCAATTAAAGACCCTCTTCAAATTTGTAAACCGATTAAATACTTAAGCAATAAAGTCAAAGCCACTAAGCAAAAAGTTATGTATATCAAAATAAAGTCTCTTATTCTTAAAGTAGGCTCCTTGTAAAATGTTCGATTTACTTTCCTACCTAAACGTAGACCACGAGATTCAAGAGTCATACTCAAGTATTCAACCTTCTGAATCGATATGATGAGCATTGGTATTAGTATTGATACAAATTTTATAGCTCTTGAAATAACGTTCTCCTTTTCTAGCTCTAAACCACGTGACATTTGAGCTGATTTAACTTGTTGAAAGTCGTTGTAAACTGTTGGAAGCGATCTCAGCGCAAGTGCAAACATTAAACAAAAAGAATATGGAAACTTGAGTTTTCTAAGTCCAGCGATTATGTCTCTTTGCGAATTTGTAGTAAATAGTAAAGCTGTAGAAAGAACCATTACTATAAGCTTTAAGATATTTAAAACTCCTTCAAATATACCAAAATCTGTTATCAAGATTGGACCAAACCTAAAGATTATGTTTCCTGAGTGAGTGAAAAAAATCCATGCAATCATTATCATAGGTATAAGCACATAAAAAATGGATGTAAAAGGCTTAATTGCATGAACTGGGACATCAGCTATTTTTAAAATTGTAAAAACAATAATTAATGTTACCAAGCATGTAATTATACTCCTAAAAAAGAAGGGCATAATCATTAAAACTAAAGGAATCATTATCCGAGTTACTGGGCTTAAACTACTGTAAAAATTCTTTCTTTGAACATAAAAAGAAAAGAAAGACAAGGAATTTTACCAAAATGGGTATTTAAGAAGTTTTTCTTCGAGCTATAAAGCCTTCATGGTAAAGCGAGGTTCTCATAACATAAGGTGAAAGAATTCTCATTAATGGTGTACCTAGAATAAGTGCTGCAAGAGAGTCTGCCACTAGCCAGAACCATATTCCTACTAGAAAAGCGAAATCAAGAGTATACCAGCCCACAGCTGCATATATTAACATTCCGATTACAGAGCATGCAAGAGTATTCAAAATTACTCCAAAAGCGATATAACCTGCAATTGATTTCAAATTTTTAAGTCCAGGGTCCAATTTTAAAGCTCTAAAGGCTATAGCTGGGATTAAGGCTTCCATATCATTCGCAAGAAGTGCAGCAGCAAGCCCTACAATAAATGGAGTGCCCCATGCTGGATTACTTACTATTGTGCCTATTATAACCCCAATAACTCCCCATATTCCAAACCAAACACCAAAAATCACAGCTGAAGCTGTTGCTGGAAATATAAGAGATGCGCCTGGGATTGTTTGAAACATTGCGCTAATCCAATTTAGAATGCCATACACTGCTGCAGCAAATCCTACTATTGCCACTTGCCTACTTCCAAATTCAATAGACAAGCATATTCACCTTGTTTTTCTTAAAATAATTGACGTATTTAAATTTTCTGATAACGCATTTGTAGGTTGGGTTACGCTGTAAGTTATTCTATGAGCTATAGAGATGAATTAAAAATTGCTATGAAAATTATGGACAAAAACATTAATAGTAAGCTTATGGTTAAAAAGCCAGGTTAGAAGCATAAACATAGCTATTGGGAATAATTTTTGTTCAAGCATGTATCTACAAAGTGGCTCGTATGATTAAAATAAGCCTATACAAAATTTTTAAAGGCTTGAGAAAAGTAATTATAAGAACTCATTAAAGCTTAGAATTACCAGATATAACATGAAATAGGAATTATTTTTTCTTATAAAGCCTAAATAAATCTTTTAAGCTAATTATTGAATCATTACCAAATTGTTTTTTGATCATTTCAAGAGCAGCTTTATGAAGCTTTAAATTGCTACTCGTTACAGCATCCTTTATAACATATACATCAAACCCTATTTCAAAAGCATCTAGCATTGAAGCATATATGCAAGCATCAGTTTCTACTCCAACAAAGTATAGTGTCTTAAAATCCTTTTGTAATAGAAAATTAACGAGCTCCATGCTCTTCATACAAGAATACCCTGGTTTATCAAAAATCAAATTTGCAAAAGGCTTAAGCTCATCTATTATTTCGGCACCTTCAGTCCCTTTTATACATAAGTTCCATTTAGAGAAAAACTTATTTTTAGGATTTATAAATCTTGTATACACAATATTTTTGCTATAAGCTTTTGCTAACTGCAAAATATTTGGAATTATTCTTGGCATATCTTTAACTTTCCAAGCCGTATCATAGTAGAAATCTTTTTGCATATCTATACATAAGATGAGCCATCTTGAAAATTGTTTTCGAGTATTCTTGATTTTTGAGAAATTATCTCCTTGAAACATTAAGAAAACCCTTTCAATGCTTTTACTAAAAACTGATTTTAAAATTATATAAAGCTTAGTTTTCTATGCTAATTAGGGCTGTTAGATTTTTCTCATTGAGTTATAACGTAGTGAAATTTTTACAGTAATTTCTCAGCAAATTGAATAGATTCTTTTTGCTCTTTTAGAGTATTAATAACAGGTTCTATCATTCTTTCAGCGAAAGATTGCAATGAAATATTATTTGCACGATTCACTTGTTCAATGAACTTGTAGTCTATTGAATTTGCACCCATAAAAGCTCCTGCTATT
Source organism: Bathyarchaeia archaeon (assembly GCA_038872815.1). GTDB lineage: Archaea > Thermoproteota > Bathyarchaeia > 40CM-2-53-6 > JAVZFM01 > JAVZFM01. The sequence goes on along the minus strand of JAVZFM010000105.1, from coordinate 1,672 downwards.
GCACCACCAATACCTGCTATCGTATCACTATCTCTTCCATAGTTTACGCATGCTATTATTGTTTTCAGAGGATCTCCATTAAATAAATAGAAAAAAGCTAAAGCAACAGGTACTGCTTCTAGTGCACTTACACCAAGAGAAATATCTTCGATTTTGAGACTACGCTTCTTTATATCTTCATATCTCCAGTTCTTTACAATTCTATCTGAGCCATCTTCCAAGGCTATCTCTTCATACAATCGATCGTATATCTCGGATAAGCTTTTACAAGACTCAACTATTTTTATTGCTTTTTTTACTCTGCTTTCAATAATTGGACTACTGTAGCAACATGCCATTTCAACTACATTTTTTGGAGATGTATTTACTTTAAAAGCTTCAGCAACTGCAGCAGCCACTGCCATTGAGGCTTCAAGTTCTGCACCACTTTGACATACGCTTCCTACATCATAAGCATCTACTGCAGAATTTCTTGGATTTGAGCAGTTAACAACGCCTATAGGATCCATTAACATCGCTGCATCGTTAGCATGCAAGTTATAAAATCCAGCTTCTCTTGGAGATTTACCCATGTACAATTCTGCTGAGATAAATAACTCGGTTATCCAGTATTTGCTATTTGGAATTACATTTTTGATCCAGTAACTCGCTAAATCATAAGCCGTTATCCTTCCACCTTTATTTATAATTGCTGAGTAGACTAGCAGTCTAAGCGAGGTATCATCAGTAAACTTGCCTGAAGAAAATGTCAAATCTTCTATTTTCCCATAATACTTACTGATAGCTTTATGATGAAGAAATTCCACAGTTGATCCCATAGAGTCCCCTATTGCTGCGCCAGCAATTGAGCCAAGAATTTTATCATATAACTTTTTTCCTTTCAACTTTTTCCGAATTTTTTGTATTTAAAAGGATGAATATTTAAGTCTTGTGATCTAGCACTTAGCTTAATTATTTGCGAAGTTAGCTATGATTAAATATCTATGAAGATTACTTAATCTGATTAAATATGGTCTTAAGTTAAGGGCTAAAAGTATATAAGAATTCATTAAAAAATAATACCAGATTAAGCATAGATTTTTATAATTTTACAGGCTCAGTAAAAATGATAATGGCTTTTATTTTTTGTTGGAATGAACTTTCCAATTATTCTAGCAAATATAGGCAAGTTCCTTGATTGGATCCATACTCTACCAGGACCTTCAGCATCTATTACGAATCCTTCTCCGCCAAAAATAAAGCTTTTCCAACCTCCAAACTTCCTAATATTCCATTTTATGGTTCCATCTAACGCTACGAAATGCATGTTATCGATAGTTATTTTTTCTCCTGGATCGAGGTATAGCTTATCCATTCCACCATACGAATTGATGAAAACTATTCCATTGCCAGATGCTTTAATCCAAAATAACTCGCCTTCAGCAATCAACCCGCCTAAACCTCTCCATCCAATATCGACTTTAATATCCCCATAATGAGCTAAGTATGAAGAATCCTCTATGAAAATATCTCCTTTTCTTAATTCAACTGCTTCAATATCTCCTGGAAGGTTTGGGCTTATCCAAATCTCAACATCGCTTTTAGCTTTTAATGTATTTAAAAAGAATGTTTCTCCTCCAAGCATAGCTCTTTTAAGACCGCTAATTATTCCTCCTGTGGAAGTTACAATTTC
>JAVZFM010000104.1:0-5614 GCA_038872815.1 Bathyarchaeia archaeon | reverse complement strand
ATTTTTACCATAGGCATTTTTACATATACATGTAAAATTTTCACTTTCCAGAAATATATCCAAAAAGAATAAATATAATGATTAAATTATAAAAATGATTGAATTAAGTTTAAGAGAGAAAGGATTAGTTTTGAGTAAAGCTGATGAAGAAACAAAAATCGAATACTGGAAAAATCAAAAAACCATAATTGATAATTGTGAAAATTGCAGAAAATTTCTTTTCTGCTTCCCTACCGGAGCTTATTTTGATCTAGAAAGAGTGGAAAGATATAGAGCAGACAGAATGAATAATAATATAATAGTTATCAGCACACCTGTTGAGGTTAGTGGTGGTAGCAGTTTAAGAGCATTTAGATCAATTAAAGCCTATTGTAAAAAATTTAATACGTATCTTTTATACCACATAACGGATATAAGTGTTTTGCGCAAATAAAAAACAAACATTCTGATATAAATGAGCTTATTATAGAAGGTGCTCGAATATTTGGCTATTCAAAATTAAAAAATTTTATGTATAAACTTGATCATATTCCAAAAATAAGAGTTTTTACAAGAATTATGCCTTTAGCGATTCCTAAAGGGTTTATATTATTCAAATTTGCTGCTGAAAAAATACAGAAGCCAAAAGTCGTCATATCGTTACATGAATGTTTAGATAGCCTATATGCCGCTGTTTTATTATCAAAAGCATTCAATTGCAAAAGTTTAGCACTTTTACAATTACCTCCATTTTATGGGTCTAAAAAAGGATCAGTAATATACTAGAGGCATATAAGCTATTGTGTAATGTGCTTTTGGAAAATAAAACAAAAGCATACGCAGCTTTCTTTTTTAAAAAAATTCTTAGATAACATTCATACCCATAATGCTATGAAGTTGTTAAATAAATTTTCTAGGATAATTGCTGTTTCTAAGTCTATTCCTTATGAGATGGGGCCTGAGTGGATTAGCAAAATTATAGCTTTGGATCCTGGAGTATCTCTAGATGAAGAAGATGAACATATGATTAATCTAATAAGGAATGAAAAACATGTAAAAAAAGATTACGTAATATTTGGTGGTAGACCTGGAGACGCGTTTAAAAGATTAATTAAAGCTTTAATTGTTTTTAAAACTATTTCGAAAGAAAACCCAAATTTAAAGCTCATTTGCACAGGAAATATAGGAAAAATTGTTCTCGCTAGAATTAATAAATTTTGTCATAAATTGAAGATAAACGATAAGGTAGTGTTTATGGGATTTAAGGAAAGGTTTGAAAGGCTTAAACTTGTTGCAGAATCAAAATTAATGCTTTATCCTAGTCACATGGATGCTTTTTCTTATGCTGTTCTTGAAAGTTTATGTCTTGGGACGCCTGTTGTTGGTTATAAAATTCCAGCTCTTGAAACCTACTATAATGGTTTACAGGGTGTTAAACTTGTTGAAGAAGGCGATATGGAGGCATTAGCTATAGAAGCTCTTAACATGCTTAAAGAAAAATGTGAGGTTGAAAAACCTCAAATAAGAAGATGGAAAGATATAATGAATGAGGAAATAAAACATATAGAAGAACTTTTATGTTAAAGATAAGCTACAACAACAAAAATTCTTAAAATTTCCTACATTCTTTTTGGATTTAATTTATAAATTTTATTTCTAAATCTTTTTAAGTATGTTTGAATACTTTTCTATTCTCATCTTTTTTTCCTTCAGGTTGAATAAGCCAAGTCATCCAGCAAAGCTCTATAGGCTTATATCCGCAAGTTAAAGCAACTTCCTCAGCCTTCTTAATAAACTCGATATCATCGTTTACAGGCTTTAATCCTGCTTTAACTAAAATCTCGTTTATTACTCTTTTAACTATTTTATCAGGCATTACTGTATCTATGCCACCCATCATCCTCAAATATTGAAAAGTTATTAAGCAACGCCTTTAATTCCTCCAATTGGATCTACTCTCCAATTTTCAAGTTTAGCATTACTCGTCCAAGTCCTCAACGCCAACTTATCATCATTACTCAAAGTTGATAAGTAAGATGCTATGTTCTTAGCGATATTCCATGACCTCTTATTCCTCCACACACTTCTTAATTCGTCGATATTTGCTTCAGCAAGTTCTTTAAGAATCTTGATTTTTCCTCTCTCAATAAACTTTTTGCTAAATTCTTCAACCTTTGGAACAACTGCCGTGAAGTAGTTTAAGCCTATTGAAGTGAAGGCTGCATCTACAACCATTAGAACAACGCTTCCACCCCATCTCTCTGTTCTAAGGCATCTCTCGCAATGCTCCTTTAACCCAGAAACCTTCTGCATGTAGCTGTCAACAATTCGCTTTAGCAAAGACATGCCAATACCTTCTTATATTATCTAAACTCAAAATTAGATTTGTATGTTGCCTTATCAAAAGTTAATTTATCCATGTCCATTCTGCGATAAGGAAACTCTTGAAGTAATTTATAGACCTAGTTATAAGGCTGCGAAGAGGAGTCAGAGCGCTGCTGCTGGTAGCAAGACAACTTGGAGGAGAGTAGAGGAAGGAATTATCTTGTTATCAGAGAAGTGCTCAAACTGTGGAAAGTCTGCAAGAGAGATAGAGAAGAAGTGGAGAGGCTTAGATTAGAATCGTAGTTCAATATGTAAACATATGTGTTAACATCAATGCAAAAGTTTTTTAAGCTTAGGACGCCTATACTAATTGAAGGAAAAATGTCAAAGAGCCATGACAAGCTAACTCCTAAGTTGATTGAGCTTCTGGAGAAAGATCCTGGACAGACCGTGAAGCAGTTGGCTGAACAACTAGACGTTAATCGAACTTTTCTGGCTGGCTATCTTAAAGCCCTAGAAAACCAAGGTTATGTTAAGTCAAAGAAGATAGGCCCGGCAAAGGTCTACTTTGTACTGGGTACTAAAAGGTAAGTATAGATGAAAAGGCTTACAAACTTCGGAATCGGGACTCCTGAAAAAGTTGAAGAGGGGATTCCACCAGGCAAGATAAGATGCTTTATAAAAGGAGTTCTCCGTAACGATACCCCTGAGGAAAGAGTAAGACAGGAAGTGGCTAAAAGCCTCGTTGAAGAATATGGTTATAGAAAAGAGGATATTGAAATAGAATATCCCATAAGAGTTGGAAGGCGTATTCCTCGGGTTGACATTGCCATTTTTCAAGAAGGAAGATTACACAAGCAAGAAAATATATACATCATAGCTGAGACAAAAGCAGAGAATATTAAACCTTCTAATAAAGAGGGGGGTGTAGATCAATTAAAGTCCTATCTTTCTGCTTGTTTAAATGCTAAGTATGGACTTTGGGTTGGCAGTGAGAGAATAACATTAGAAGTTATAGAAAAAGAGGGAAGAAAGGAGTTTGTAGACATTCCAGATTTGCCGAGAAGAGGTGAGGTTGAACCACCAAAACCCACTAAAGGTTGGTTGGTTCCTGCTGTTCAATTAAAATCAACATTTAAAAGAATTCATAATTATATTTATGCTAATCAAGGTCTACCAAAAGATAAGGCTTTTGAAGAATTGTTAAAGTTGATATTTATAAAAGTGTACGATGAAAGATTTAATCCTTCTATTAAGTTCTATATTTTACCAAAGGAAGATATACAAGTCGTCAGAGAGAGGTTATTAGAAGTTTTCGAAAAAGTGAAAAACAGATGGAAATATATCTTTAAGCCTGAAGAAACAATTGAATTGAATGATCAAGTTCTCAAATACGTTGTTTCTGAACTTCAAAGGTTTAATTTAGGAGATACTGATGTTGATATTAAAGGCGAGGCTTATGAAGAAATTGTAGGACCGAATTTAAGAGGAGATAGAGGAGAGTTCTTCACGCCAAGAAATTTATGTAGAATGACTATAGATATGCTTTTTTCACTTGTTCCGGAAGATAAACTATTAACTCCTGCTGGACTCAAAATTTTGGATCCTGCTGTCGGGACGGGAGGCTTCCTCATCGTAGGTATACAACGAATAAGACAAATGCTTTCCCAAAAAGGATACAAGTACGACAAGTTAAGAGATGTTGTAAGAGAGATTGCTGAAACAAACTTCTTTGGCATAGATTTTAATCCTTTTCTTGTTAAGGTTGCACAAATGAATATGGTCGTTCACGGCGATGGCTCGGTGAATATGGTTCATGCTAATTCATTGGCTCATCCTTCAACTTGGTCTGATGAAGTTCTTGAAAGGCTCTTTTCAGAAGAAGTTAAAAAATATGGAAGTATAGAAAAGTTAAGAAATTATCTTAAAACTTTAGAAAGACCCTCAGAAGTAGAGCAATTTCTCTCGAAATTTGATATAGTAGTTACTAATCCACCATTTGGTACAAAAGCTGTTATAGATGACCCTGCAATACTTTCTCAATTCGAAATCTGGACATTTGAATCAAAAACCAAGAGAAAATCATTACCACCAGAACAACTTTTCATTGAAAGATGTTTGCAGCTTCTAAAACCTGGTGGTATTCTTGGCATGGTAGTACCTGATAGCATTTTAAGTAATCCTGGACTCGTCTGGATCAGAAAATGGATTCTACTAAAGGCATACGTCTTAGCAAGCATTGATTTACCAACAGAAACTTTTGAGCCATCTACTGGTACTCAAACCAGTATTTTAATTTTAAAGAAAAAATATCCAGAAGAGCAAAAATTACAAAAAGATTATGAAATTTTTATGGCTATTCCCGAGAGAGTCGGTCACGATAGGAGAGGTAACCCTGTCTACAAACTAACTGCTGAAGGGAAAATAGAATTAGATAAAAAAGGTCAACCAGTTATAGAAGACCACCTCCCTTTTGTAGCTGAGCTATTTAGAAAGTGGGTGAGAAACGAAATATGATAAAACATGAATATCCCTTTAAATGGGTAATTCTTAAGAGCCATCTTTTAGATGAAGAAAAAAGAATAAATGCTTTCTCTTATTCGTTAGAAAGTCTCCAGGTTTTACAAATACTGGAAAAACTCAAGAAGGAAAACATAAACATCGCCACTTTTCATGAGTTTTGTGATAAGATTTTTTATCCATCTAGATTTAAGCGTACCTATGCGAAGGATGGATCACTTTTTTTATCATCAAAAGACATACTCAATTTTGTACTTACAGGAAAAAAAGTAAAAAATTTGGACAAGGATTATTTAGTTCAAAAAAATTGGATACTTGTAACAAGGTCAGGGAGCGTTGGAAGAGTTGTACTGACGAATAAAAACTTTGATAATGTTGGTGTTTCAGAACACGTAATAAGGGTAATACCACGACAAAATATCCCGGTTGGATATCTCTATGCTTATTTGTCCTCGAACTTAGGTCAATCTTTGCTTGTTAGGAAAATTTTTGGTGGCGTAGTAAAAGAGATCGAACCTTTTCATATAAGTAACATACCTATCCCATTATTGCGAGAATCAGATATTAAAGAAATTGATAAAAAGATAATAGAGGCTCATAAGTTAAGAGAGGAAGCCCAAGAGGCACTGGTCAAAGCTGTGAAATTATTTTATAAGGAATTGGATCTTCCTATTCTTAAGGAAGAAAGTATAAATTATCTCGGAAATGAAGGAGAAAAGTTAGCCAAATCTTTTATAATAAAATCTGAACAATTATTTGTTAAAAACTTTAGATTAAACGCATCCTCTTA